>NZ_JBDJOB010000014.1:0-111267 GCF_039674705.1 Stenotrophomonas sp. TWI169
GCCATGCTCGGCTGCTGTTGGCGGGAAAGGAGGCACAGAGCAGCCGAGCATGGCTCGGCTCTACAAAAAGCAGAGCGCCGCCCTGGGGGCGGCGCCGGACCGGCTTATTCGCCGATATGCTGCTTCAGCCAGCCGTTGACCGTGTCATGCCACAGGATGCTGTTGTGCGGCTTGAGCACCCAGTGGTTCTCGTCCGGGAAGTACAGGAACTTCGACTCGATCCCCTGCCGCTGCGCCGCCGTGAATGCCGCCAGGCCCTGCTCGACCGGAATGCGGAAGTCCTGCTGGCCATGGATGATCAGGATCGGCTTCTTCCAGTCCGCCACGTGGTTGACCGGGTTGAACTTCTCGTAGTTCGCCGCCTTCTGGTACGGCGTGCCGCCCTGCTCCCACTCGGTGAACCACAGCTCCTCGGTGGCGTAGCCCATCATGCGCTGGTCGAACACGCCATCGTGGTTGACCAGGCACTTGAACGGGCCGTTCCAGTTGCCGGCGATCCAGTTGACCATGAAGCCGCCATAGCTGGCGCCCAGAGCACAGGCCTTGTCACCGTTGAGGAACGAATACTTCTTCAGTGCCGCGTCCCAGCCCTTCTGCAGGTCTTCCAGCGGACGATCACCCCAGTGCTGGCTGATCGCATCGGTGAATGCCTGACCGTAACCGGTGGAGCCGTGGAAATCGATCATCACCACCGCGTAGCCCTGGCCCGCATAGGTCTGCGGATTCCAGCGGTAGCTCCAGCCGTTGCCGAAGCTGCCCTGCGGACCGCCATGGATCAGGAACGCGACCGGGTAGGACTTGCCTTCCTGGTAGTTGTGCGGCTTGACCACATAGCCGTGCACGGTGTCGTTGTTCCAGCCCTTGAACGAGAACTGCTCGAAATCGCCGAAACTGACGTCCTTCAGCACGTCGCCAGCAGACGGTGTCAGCGCGCGCAGCTCGCCCATCGGCTGGCCGGCGGCTGGCAGCAGGCCGACCAGTACCTGGTCGTTGCTCTTCAGGCTGTTGCGGGTGATCGCCACGCTGGTGCCGGCCACATCGACGGCGGTCACGCTGCCATCGCCGATCAGGCGGGTGGCCTTGCCGGTGGCGACATCGATCTGGAACAGCGGGTGCTCGCCCAGATCATCGGCGGTGGTATAGATGCTGGCGCCATCGGCGGACAGCACGATGCCACCCGCCGAGCGATCCCACTGCGGGGCGATCTCACGGCTCTTGCCGCTGGCCAGATCCATCGCCATCAGGCCGAAGCGATCAGCTTCAAAGCCGGGGCGCTTCATCGCACGGTAGAACAGCGTCTTGCCATCGGCACTGAACACCGGGCCCGCATCCCATGCGGGGTTGGAGGCGGTCAGGTTCACCGGTGCCTGACGGCCGGCAGCATCGAAGCGATAGAGGTCGAAGTTGGTCGACCACGGTTCCTCGCGGCCCGCCACGCGGATGCTGGCGACCACGCTGCTGCCGTCCGGCGACCACACGAAGTCATCATTGTCACCGAATGGCTTGGACGGCGCATCGCCATCGAGGGTGGCGCTCAGCGCTGAAGCCCCCTTGACCGGGCCGGCCTGGGCGCCCGGCAGCGGCGCGACGAACAGGGTGTTGCGACGGCCGTCGTTCCAGGTATCCCAATGGCGCACGAACATCGAATCCCAGACCTGGCCACTGGCCTTGGCGTCCTTCTTCTCTTTCAGCTTCTTCTCGGTGCAGGCCAGGTCCGACGCGCAGGCCTGGAACACGCCGGCGCTGAACAGCACGCGGTCGTCCTGTGGCGAGACGTGGTAGCTGTCCACATCCACCGGGAAATCGGTCAGCTGGCGCGGGGCGCCGCCGCTGATCGCCTGCGCGTACAGCTGCTGGCTGCCGTTCTTGGCACTGAGGAAGTACACCGTCTGGCCGTCCGCCGACAGCGAGGCGGAATTGACGTTCCAGCCGGCCGGGGTGATCTGCTTCGGCGGTGCCGCGTCACGCGTGCGCAGGTTGCGTGCGTACAGGGCGGTGCTGGCCTTGAGGTTGGCGTCGGTGCTGCGCTTGGCGAACACCACGGTGCCGCCATCGGCGCTCAGCACCGGCGCGGAAACGCGATCCATGGCCACCATGTCGCGGATCTCCAGGCCACGGGCAGCGGCGACGCTGGGCAGAGCGGCCAGCAGGCTCAGTGGCAGCAGGGCATGACGCAGTTTCATCGGGATCTCCGCAGGACGGCAAAAAAGCGATGGTAGGCCCCGCAGCCCGGGGCTGCCAAGGCCATCGGTCATGGCCGTGATCGGGCAGCCGCCAGAAACAGCAAACCGCGCCGTAGCGCGGTTTGTGGGTGGACCCGGGGTCGGATCCGATTCCGCAGGAATCGGCTCTGCCCCGGGCGCCGCCGGCGTGGGGTCAGAGCCCTTCCCTTCCGGGAGGGATCCGACCCATCACTTACGCCTTGGCGTACTTGCCGGTGCGGTAGATCAGCCAGCCCACCAGGAACAGCACGGCCAGGCCGATCCACTGCGCGGCCGGCAGATGGAACGGCACGGCCAGCACGTCGGCGCGGCTGCTGACCACGATCGGAATGGCGATCGCGATGCCCATCAGCGCCTCGCCGGTGATCAGGCCTGCGGCGAACAGCACGCCCGGCTTGTGCACGCGGTCGCGGCCCTCTTCATCATCGGCACGCACCTTGTGGAAGCGCTCGACCAGGTAAGCGATCAGGCCGCCGAGGAAGATCGGCACCATCAGCTCCAGCGGCAGGTAGATGCCGATGGCGGCCGCCAGCACCGGCACCCGGAAGCGCGCGTTGCGCGCCTTCAGCCAGCTGTCGAAGGCGATGATGACGGCGCCAACCACCGCACCGATGCCGATGAAGGTCCACGGCAGCTCGCCACCGAACAGGCCCTTGGCCACCGACGCCATCAGGTTGGCCTGCGGCGCAGCCAGCGCGTTCGGGTGCAGCTCGGTCTTCACGCCGATGCCATAGGCGGTGGCCAGCAGGTTCAGCACCGGGGCCATGATCAGCGCGCAGGAGAACGCACCGATGCCCAGCATCAGCTGCTGCTTCCAGGGCGTAGCGCCGACGATGTACCCGGCCTTGAGGTCCTGCAGATTGTCACCACCGACGGCGGCAGCGCAGCACACCACCGCGCCGATCATGATCGCCGCCACCGCACCCAGCGGTGCTCCGCCGGTACCGACCGGCTTGAGGCCATCGGCACCCAGCAGCACGACCAGTACCGCCGAGGCGAACAGGATGGTGGAAATGGTGATGCCCGAGACCGGGTTGTTGGACGAACCGATCAGGCCGGCCAGGTAGGCCGAGACCGACACGAACAGGAAGCCGGCGACGATCATGATGATGGTCATCGGGATCGACACGTGCCACTGGCCGACGATGGCCTGGTACAGGGCCAGCAGCGGCAGCACGAAGACCACCAGGGCGACCAGCATCCACTTCATCGGCAGGTCGCGCTCGGTGTGCGCCAGCACCGGTCCGCCGCTCTTGCGAGCGGCGGCAAAACCGCTCTTGACGCCGTTGAGCAGCGACTTGCGCAGCGAAATCAGGGTCCAGATGCCACCGATCAGCATTGCGCCGACACCCAGGTAGCGCATCTTCGCGCCCCAGATGGCGAATGCGGCCTCGGTGGAGGATGCAGCGGCCACCGACGCGGCCAGTGCCGGATCGGTGTTCATGAAGAACGCCTGGTAGAGCGGGATGGCGATGTGCCAGGTCAGGATCGAACCAGACACCACCACGATGCCGACGTTGAGGCCGACGATGTAGCCCACGCCCAGCAGTGCCGGCGACAGGTTGGTGCCGATGAACGCGGTGACCTTGGAACTGCCCACGTAGGCCGAGGTGGCCCAGGCATCGGGAATCAGGCGCATGCCGCTTTCCGCGGCCAGCTTGACGAACGCGCCGATCACCGCCGACAGGCCCAGGATCTTCAGGCCCGGACCCGGGTTCTCACCGGCCTTGAGCACTTCCGCCGCCGCCTTGCCTTCCGGGAAGGGCAGCGGATCTTCGACGATCATCGAGCGGCGCAGCGGCACCGAGAACAGCACGCCCAGCAGGCCGCCCAGGCCGGCAATGCCCAGCACCCACCAGTACTTGAAGTCCGGCCAGTAGCCCATGATCACCAGCGCGGGGATGGTGAAGATGACACCGGCGGCGATCGAGGAACCGGCCGAGGCGCCGGTCTGCACGATGTTGTTCTCGAGGATCGAGCCACCGCCCAGCAGGCGCAGCACGCCCATGGAAATGACTGCGGCGGGAATCGCGGTGGCGATGGTCAGGCCTGCGAACAGACCGAGGTAGGCGTTGGCCGCGGACAGCACCACCGCCAGCACGATGGCCAGGGCCACTGCGCGGAAGGTGAGCTGCTTGGGCGCAGCGTCGTGGTTCATGGGAGCCCCTGCTGGCAAAAAATCCCTGCCACGCTAGCGTTCAGGGGGCGGCAAGTCCAGCACACCGCAGCATGACAAGCGCCAGCGGATCAGGCAGGACACCGATCAGGCACAGGCAGCAGACGCATCCGGCACATTCCGGCTGGGCATCCCGCAAACGATATGTTATATCTTTTCGATTTAACGCCATCGCCGTCCGCATGCCCTCTCCGCCACCGGCCCGCCTCACCTCCATAGACCAGCTGCGCGGCACCGTCATGCTGTTGATGCTGCTCGACCACGTGCGCGAGACCTTTTTCCTGCAGCACCAGGTCAGCGACCCGATGGACGTATCCACGGTCTCCCCCGCGCTGTTTGCGTGCCGCCTGCTGGCCCACCTGTGCGCACCGGTGTTCGTGCTGCTGACCGGCCTGTCGGCCTGGCTGTATGGCCAGCGCCAGGCGGATCCGCGCCGGGCCACGGCCGCGTTCCTGCTCAAGCGCGGGCTGTTCCTGGTGGTGCTGGAACTGACCCTGGTGAATTTCGCCTGGACCTTCCAGCTGCCTCCGGACACCGTGTACCTGCAGGTGATCTGGGCGATCGGCCTGAGCATGGTCGCGCTGGCCGGCCTGCTGTGGCTGCCGCGCGCGGCGCTGCTGGCGCTGGCGGTACTGCTGGTGGCCGGCCACAACCTGCTCGACGGCGTGCGCGTGGCAGGCGACGGTGTGCTGCCGGTGCTGTGGAAGGTGCTGCACCAGCGGGACTGGATCGAGGCCGGTGCACTCCGGCTGCGCACGTCCTATCCGGTGCTGCCGTGGATCGGGGTGATCGCGCTCGGCTATCTGATGGGGCCCTGGTTCGCGGCGGACCGCATGCCAGCGCAGCGTCACCGCTGGCTGGTGTGGGCTGGGCTGGCAGCGCTGGGCATGTTCGCCCTGCTGCGGTTCGGCAACGGCTATGGCGATACGCCCTGGCAGTTCCAGCAGGACGCGCTGCGCACCTGGATGAGCGTGTTCAACGTGACCAAGTATCCGCCATCACTGCAGTTCCTGTTGCTGACCCTGGGCGTTGGCCTGCTGTGGCTGCGCCTGTTTGAGTGGCCTGCGATGGCACGGGCGTTGAGGCCGCTGGCAGACATCGGCGCGGCTCCGATGTTCTTCTACCTGCTGCATCTGTATCTGCTGAAGCTGCTGTATCTGGCGGCGCTCGGGTTCTGGGGGCCGACCCACGGCAGCCTGTACGCTCTCGATTCGGTCGCCGGCCTGATCCTGGTGGCCTGTGCATTGGCGGTGGTGCTGTACCCGCCGACGCGGGCATTCGCGCGGTTCAAGGCGCGTCGGCGCGACCTGGGCTGGCTGCGATACCTGTGACCCCGCTCGCCGGGCGCGGCCTGATGCTGCCCGCCACGGGCGCGGCGGCGGGCCTATAATCGCGCCCTTTCCGCAGTGCCCGCCGTCGATGACCGTTGCCGCTCCCGCTTCCGACGACTTCCTTGGCCACCCCAAGGGCGTCTACGTCTGCTTCTTCACCGAAATGTGGGAGCGCTTCTCCTTCTATGGCATGAAGGCGCTGCTGCTGCTGTACCTGACCAAGTACCACCTGTTCGGCGACAAGGCCGGACTGGACCTGCTTGGCGCCTACGGTGGCCTGGTGTACTGCATCCCGGTGTTCGGCGGCATGCTGGCCGACCGCTGGCTGGGCATGCGCCGTGCAGTGCTGTTCGGCGGTATCCTGCTGGTGCTGGGCCATCTCGGCATGGCCTTCGAAGGCCACGCGGCATACCGGGTCAACGGTGAAGTGGTGCGCGACACCTCGGCGCTGGCGGTGACCTATCTGTCGCTGGCGCTGATCATCATGGGCGTGGGCTTCCTCAAGCCGAACATCTCCACCATCGTCGGCAAGCTGTACGCCAAGGACGATCCGCGCCGCGACTCGGGCTTCTCGCTGTTCTATGCCGGCATCAACCTCGGGGCGCTGTTCTCGTCGCTGGTGTGCGGCTTCCTCGGCGAGGCCTATGGCTGGAAGTATGGCTTCGGCGCGGCGGGCATCGGCATGCTGGCCGGGCTGGCGATGTTCCTGTGGGGGCAGAAGTACCTGCACGGGCATGCCGAGCCGCCACAGCCGGCCGCGCTGAAACAGCGGGTGCTGGGCCTGCCGCGTGAATGGCTGATCTATCTGTGCGCGGTGCTCGCGGTGCTGCCACTGGCGTGGCTGATGTGGGCCGCCGGTAACGGTGCGTTCGCTCTGGGCGGCGAAATCAGCCTGGCGTTGATGCTGATGCTGGTGGTGCTGGGAGGCGTGCTGGTCTGGTTCGCCTGGTTCACCGGCAGCCAGTGCACGCCGGTGCAGCGCCAGCAGATGATCGCGCTGATGGTGCTGATTTTCCTGGCGCTGGTGTTCTTCACCCTGTACGAGCAGTCCTATGGCTCGTGGGTGACGTTCACCGATCGCCTGCTGACCAAGGACATCGTTCCCTCGCTGGTGATCACCGACGGCACGCCGCTGCCCTGGTCGATCCTGTCGTTGCTGCTGGCGCCGCTGGGCTTCGTGGTCAGCGCGCGCCTGACCGAGCGTCGGCCGGGGTCGGCCGCGCCGCGCCGGTTCTTCATTGCCATCGTCGCGCTGATGCTGGTCCTGCTGGTGCGCGACTGCCTGGTGATTCCGCAGACCGCCGGCTCCCTGACCTATCTGGGCGGACTGTTCCTGGTGCTGCTGGCGCCGGCCTTCGCCGCCCTCTGGACCTGGATGGACCGTCGCGGCTGGGAGCCGGGCAAGCCAGTCAAATCCGCCTGGGGCCTGGTGATCGGCGCGCTCTCGTTCGTCCCGCTCGCATTGGCCGCACAGCAGGTCGGCGCCACCGGCGAGATGGCCAGCGTGTGGTGGCTGGTCCTGGCCTACTTCCTGTTGGCCAGTGGTGAGATGTGCCTGTCGCCGGTGGGCCTGTCGGCCGTAACGCAGCTGGCCGTGCCGCGGGTGATGAGCCTGATGATGGGCACCTGGTTCCTGGCCACAGCGTTCTCCGAGACGCTTGCCGCGCTGTTCGGCAAGCTGGCGGCCATCGACGTGCCCGAAGGCGGCACGCTGGACATGGCGGCGGCGGCCGGTGCGTATGCGCACCTGTTCTGGCTGCTGATGTGGATCGGCCTGGGCTGCGCCCTGCTGGCCTTCATCGCCGCGCCGCTGCTGAAGCGGATGATGCACGGGGTCAGGTAACTGCACTGCGCGGCGGCGGATCGTGGATCCGCCGCCACTCTGCGTTTACGGCGCCTTGCCCTTCCCTGCCGGCGCCGATGCCTGGGCGGTCTTGCCTCCCAGGCTGCGCGACAGGAATGCGAGCAGCTTGTCGTAGTACTCGGTGCGATGGGCCAGGGTGTAGAAGCCGTGCCCCTCGGTCTTGTAGTACAGGCTTTCCACCGGCGTCCCGGCACGCTTCAGTGCCGCTTCCATGCGCTCGGTGTGCTGGATCGGCGCACGCTTGTCTTCGCCACCGGCCGCGAGGAACACCGGCACCTTGATCTGCGTGGCCAGGTTCACCGGCGAAACCGCGCCCAGCTTGGCCGGATCACCCAGCCATTCGCGCAGGAAGGTCACGCCCGAGTCGCGCTCCTGCACATCGCCGCGGGCAAACATCAGCGGCAGGTCGTACACGCCGACATAGCCGGCCGCGCACTGGTACAGCCCCTGTTCGCGGGCAGCGCCCATCATCGCGGCGTAGGCCCCGTAACTGGCACCGTAGATGCAGATGCGTCTGGCATCGGCGATCCCCTGCGCGATCGCCCAGCGGGTGGCGTCGGTGACGTCATCCTGCATCGCGGCGCCCCATTGCTGGGCGCCGGCCTGGGCATGCGCGCGGCCATAGTTCCCCGAGCCACGGAAGTTGACCTGCAGTACGGCGTAGCCGGCGGCGGCCAATATCTGCGTCTCGCGGTCGTACTGGCCATTGTCGAACACGTGGAACGGTCCACCGTGCGGCATCACCACCATCGGCAGGTTGCGTCCGTCGCTGCCGGAGGGCACGGTGAGGAAGCCGTGCAGCGGCAGGCCGTCGCGCGCCTTGAGTGCCACCGGACGCACCGTTGCACTGCGATCGATGTCGATCCAGTCGCTGCGGCTGATCAGGTGATCAGCCTTGCGGGCCTCCGTGTCGTACACATAGAAGTCGCCGGGATTGGTGCCTGACCAGGTCTCCACCAGCACCACGCGGCCATCCCGGGTACTGGACGTGATGTAGACCGGCCCCCCGAAGGCCGCCTCCAGGCTGCGGTACAGGCGCGCCTCCGGCGACTTCTCGTCGAAGAACCGGGTCCGCGGTGTGTCGCCCATGTACAGGGCGCCCACCGGCACATGGGTGCCGGGCCGGTGGATGATGCGGTACGGATCGACCACCTCGTCGCGCAGCACGACAGCGCGCTCACCGGTCTGCGGATTCCAGCTGACGATGGCATCCGGCCCCTGCGTCTGCTCGGCCTGCAGGTACGCCAGGCTGCCATCCGCGGAGAAGCCGATCGCGGTCTCGATGCGCTTGCTCACTGCCTCATCGTTGATCATCTTCCAGCTGTCGCCCGATCGCTCGCGGTAGTACAGCTTGTTGACATTGTCGCTGCCGGACCCGTGGACGAACCGGACTTCGCCCTGGCCATCGGTGGTGAACTCACCGCGCCGCACCGGCGAGGAGGCCATGCGCACGCGCCTGCCGCTGGCCACGTCCATGCGTTCGACGCGGGTGAACGGATCCTCCGCGAACGGCCATACCGTCACCAGCACGTTGCGTTCGTCGCCGGGCAGATCATCGGCCAGGAACGCCGCGACCGCCTCGACTTTCTTCGGCTGGATGCGGGTACCCGGGCCCTTGCTTTCGACGCGGTAACCGACCAGCAGCTCGCCGCGATTGCCGTTGGCATCGATGGCGTAGAGCTCGCCGGTGGGATTGGGCTTATCCAGCGCGCCCCACTTCTCGGCCAGGCCGATCAACAGCCGTTCGTTGCTGACCCAGTCGAATTCGTAGGCGTGATTCTTCTGCGGCGGGCGGAAGCTGCCCACGAGCTGCTTGTCGGCCAGCCGCATCACCGCGATCGCGGTGCTGTCCTCCATCGGCACGGTGGCAGCGACATACTCGCCCCCCGGCGATATCTTGATGTCGGTGAAGGTCTCCTGGCGCAGGAACTGCGTCAGATCCACCGCCCATGCGCTGCCCGCGGCAACGCTACCCACGACGACCAGTGCGGCCGTCAACATCGTCCTGCGCATCCTTCCCCCTGCTCCGATGGACACCTTGTCCTGTACACGGATTCTAGGCAGGCGCCGTCTGTCCCGCCAGAGCCGGAAAAGACGACGGCACCGTTGCCGGTGCCGTCGTTGCCACTGCCTTGGAGAGAGAGTCAGGACGTGGGTTCGGGGGCGTGCGCCGGGTCAGTGGACCCCGCGCACCGCCAGGGTGAGGGCCAGGATGCTGAGGATCACCGCGATGGTGCCGTCAAGCACACGCCAGGTGCTGGGCTTGGTGAACAGCGGCGCCAGCAGGCGCGCACCGAGACCCTGCGCGGTCAGCCACAGGCAGCTCGCGGTGACCACGCCGGCCGCGAAGGCCATGCGTGCGTGGCCGAAGTTCTCGGCAATGGAGCCGATGACCATCATGTCCAGCCAGAAGTGCGGGTTGATCAGCGAAAAGCCGACCGCCGCCATCAGCACCGCGCGGCGGCTGCCGTCGTCGCTGTCGGCTTCACCCATGCCACCGCCACCGGCAATGGCGCGGCGCGCCGACTTCATCGCGTACCAGGCCAGGAAAGCCACGCCGGTCCACAGCACGGCCGAGGTCAGCCACGGCAGCGCCGAGGTCAACGTGCGCAGGCCGGCCACGCTGGCGAAGATGAAGAACGCATCGATGGCCGCGCAGGTGGCGACCACCGGCACGATGTGCTTGCGCAGGATGCCCTGACGCAGGATGAAGGCGCTCTGGGCACCGACCACGGCGAACAGGCCGATACCGGTGGCTGCACCAGAGAACCAGGCACCGAGGCCGGTGCCGGCGGAGATGACCGAAAACATGGGATTCACTGCCTTGTCTTGCTGGGGGGAGGGTGCCTCGCGAAGGCGGACAGCACCGGGTACGGGCGCCATTGTCGCGCCGCAACATAGAAAAGACGAGCTAAACTTCCTAAACCAACATTAGCGGAACTTAATACCATGCGCATCGACCATGCCCAGCTGCGCGCGCTCGCCGCCGTGATCCGCGAAGGCAGCTTTGATCGCGCGGCGCAGTCGCTCAATGTCACCCCCTCGGCCATCTCGCAGCGGGTCAAGGCGTTGGAGGATCGTGTCGGACGCCTTCTGGTGAAGCGTGGCGCCCCCGCCACTGCCACCGCCGAAGGCCAGGTGCTGGTGCAGCTGGCCGAGCAGACGGCCCTGCTCGAGCATGACGCCCTGCACCGGATGGGCCTGGCCGATGAGGATCTGCCCCAGGCCAGCATTCCGGTGGCGGTGAACCACGACAGCCTGGAAACCTGGTTTCCGCAGGCGGCGCAGCAGTTCGCACTGGGTACCGGCACCACGCTCGACCTGCGCGTGGAAGACCAGGACCACACCGTGGAGCTGCTGCGGCAAGGCACGGTGCTCGGCGCGGTGACCACCCTGGACGAGCCGGTGCAGGGCTGCCAGATCCATGCACTCGGCAGCATCCGTTACGCGGCCACCTGCACGCCGGAGTTCCGCGAACGGCACTTCGCCAAGGGCGTGACCGCGCAGGCGCTGGCACAGGCACCGGTACTGGTGTTCAACCGCAAGGACGAAATGCAGTCGCGCTTTGCCCGGCGCATGGCCGGCGATGACCTGCCCAGCACCGCGCCGACCTGGTGGATTCCCTCCACCCGTGCCTTCGTGCAGGCCAACCTGGGCGGCATGGGCTGGACCATGAACCCCCTGCCGCTGGTCAAGCGGCACCTGGATGCCGGCCGCCTGGTCTACGTGCGACAGCGCGCGTGGGAGGACGTGCCGCTGTACTGGCAGCACTGGAAGGGCGATGTACAGACCATGGCCCTGCTGACCCGCGCGGTGCTGGAGGCGTCCTCGACGCTGGTGCGGCGCAGGCGCTGACGCCATATGCATCCCCTCCACAGCGGGCATGCCTCTACTGTGCGGAATCCGATGACAGGACGGGCCGATGCAGACCGATCCGCTGTTCCTGCATATCCGCGTAGTGATGGGCATCATCCTGGGCCTGTCGATCACGACCCTGCTGAAAGGGATTGCGCAGATCATCGAGCATCCGCAGCGACGCGGCTGCTCGGCACTCCATCTGTGCTGGGTGGCATGGACGCTGGTGTCGCTGGTCACCTTCTGGTGGTGGGAGTTCCGCCTGATCGAAGTCCACCGGTGGACGTTCGAGACCTATCTGTTCGTGATCTGCTACTGCGCGACCTGGTTCCTGCTCTGCGCCCTGTTGTTCCCGGATGACCTGCGCGACTACGGCAGCTACGGCAATTACCTGATGCAGCGCAGACGCTGGATATTCGGCGTGATCGGCGCGCTGACGCTGCTGGATCTGGTGGACACCGCGATCAAGGGCACAAGCCGATGGCATCTGCTGGGCGCGGCGTATCCGGCCCACACCCTGCTGATGCTGCTGGTGGTCCTGCTGGGCTGGAAACTGCACTCCAGCCGGGCACAGCTGCGACTGGCCGCGGCCACCCTGCTCTACCAGATCGGCTATTTCACCGCCGAATACTTCACAATCGGCAACGATTGAACGAGACGGGCAGTTCCTTCAGCGCCCGGTCACAAGGAGTGCCATGACCATCCGTTACCGCGATGCCCATCCCGACGATGCCGCCGCCTGCATCGACCTGCGCGGGCGTACCCGCGAGAATGCCTTCAGTGCCGCGCAGCTGGCCGAGCTGGGCATCACGACGCAGAGCTGGGCCGAAGGCATCTGCAACGGAGATTTCATCGGACGCATCGCCTGCGACGGCGAGCGCATGGCCGGCTACGGGTTTGCCGACCGCGAAAGCGGCGAGGTGCTGGTTCTGGCCCTGCTGCCGGAGTACGAGAATCTGGGCATCGGCCGACGTCTGCTGCAGGATGTGGTCAGCCTGGCCCGGGATGCCGGTCACCACCGGCTGTTCCTTGCGTGCTCGGCCGACCCGCGCTCGCGCTCGCATGGCTTCTACCGCCATCTCGGCTGGTGCCCGACGGGCGAGATCGACGAAACCGGCGACGAGATTCTCGAACTGCGTTGACCCCAAGCGGAGTGCTGGCCGCTGCGGTCAGTCGGCGTCGACCACGTGCAGCTGCGCCTGGACCACCTGCGCCTCGGCGCCGGTGGAACCGGGTGTCAGATTGATCGAGAACTGCAGGGTCACATCCATCGGGCGCAGGGCGAAGCGTGTCAGCTCCTGCGGCTTGATCGGGAAACCGATGCGCAGGGACTGGCCCGCGCGCAGCTCCTGCATCTGCTGCCGCAGCGCGGCCGCGGCCATGCCGCTGCGCAACGCCGTGGTCTTCTCGGAGTGGTTGTCCTTCACCCTGACCGACGGGCCACGGCTGCGGATGTACTCCAGCGGCAGCGACACAGGCTCGCTGCCGCTGTTGCGCAGTTCCAGTTCGACGTTGAGGGTGTCGCCACGGAAACGGCACTGGGCATCGTCCACGCAGCGCGCATGAAGTTCGATCATGGGAGGAAGCTCCTTGCTGTGGGCCGGCAGCGCTGCGGCAGCGGCAAAAGTGGCAATCAACGAAATCACTTGACGGTGCATGTTATCTCCCGGCCGATTTCCCGGCTCAGCAGTTCACGTACTTCCCGCGCGATGTTCCAGGCATGACGCGGCCGGGTCACCGCGCAGTCCACGGAATTCATGATGGTCGCCGCCGGATCGGTCAGCTCACGGGAATCCGGAACGGCAACCAGCACCTCCGGATCCAGAGTGCCATCGGGCTGGACGTAACGCACGGTCTCTTCGTCCGGGTCGTTATACGAATACTCGTCCGGCACGCCCAGGGTGTGGGCGAACTCGTGGGCGAATGTCCAGGCCGTGGTCGACACGGAGACATCGATATCCGGGAATTCCACCTGCTCCCGGTCATAGGTGCGATGAACGATCAGCCTGTAGTCGCTGCCGCCCTGCACCCACCGCACCTCGTAGCGGATCGGGAAGCTGCGGGTGCCGCACGCGGGATCATGGACGTCCAGCGTGAACCGGCCGTTCCAGAACTGATCGATGCCGCGCTCCATGCGCGCCTTGACCGCCGCCACCTCGGCAGCGGTGACGCCGGGCTTGGGCATCACCTGCACCTTGATCGACACCACCACCTCGCCCTGGGCCTGCAGCGGAACATCGATGCGGTAGCTGACCTGGAAAGGATAGTCATGCTTGTCGCCATTGACGTCATAGGCTTCGTAGTAGCGCCCGTCCACGTCACGGTCGATCTGCGCATCATGGTCCGCCACCCAGCACTGCGGCGCGTCCTCGTCGCGCACGGCGGTGCCGGGCGCTGCGAAGGGGGGTGTCTGCAGGGTCGGCTTCAACAACGGCGCGACGATCGCTGCGATCGCCGCCACTCCGGCGCCTGCACCTGCGCGCCCTCCACCGCCGGCCACCACGTGGGCGCGCTGCTGCTTGCCCGATACCAGTGCGCAACCGCAGCTGGCCCTGTCGCCATCGCGGGCGACCGGCTGGCCATCGATGACCAGGGTGGCATCGCCGGAAACGATCGAACCCGGACCATGGCGTGCACAGATGACACGGTCGCCGACACGCGCCACGGCGCGCCCTTCGATATCGGTATGCGGGGAACCTGTAAGGACCGAACCGCCCGTCTGCAGGGCGTCACCCACCACGATCAGCATCCGTGACATCGTTGCGCGGCCCCTCCGTGGCCGGTGGTCGTTCTGGAATCAGCCGACAAGTCTACCCCGGAGCGACCGCCGGCAGGATGATGCATTGCACAAAAACCGGACCCGTTCCGGGTAGAATCCTCTGCAAGGATGCTGCAAGGCGTTGTTTCTTCACGCCCTTCCCCTGCCCAGCGCGCATCCTGATCTCCTCCCCTCCGCCAACGATCCCGCCCCCATGAAGAAATTTGGCAAGGCCCTGCTCGCCCTGCTCGTGCTGTTCCTGCTGGCTGCCGCCGTGTTCCTGTACTGGCCGCTGACCCAGCGCTCCGTACCCGCCGCCAGCAACGACAAGCCTGTCGACGTTGTGCTGGTCGGCGCCGGCATCATGAGCATCACCCTGGCCACCTACCTGCAGGAACTGCAGCCGGACTGGAACATCCAGGTCTATGAACGCCTCGACGGCGTCGCCGGTGAAAGCTCCGACGGCTGGAACAACGCCGGCACCGGCCACTCGGCATTCGCCGAGCTGAACTACACCCCGGAACTGCCCGACGGCAGCATCGAGACCAAGCGTGCGGTCGGCATCGCCGAATCGTTCGAGGTCTCGCGCCAGTTCTGGTCGCACCAGGTGAAGGAAGGCCGGCTCAGCGAGCCCAGCGACTTCATCAACCCCACGCCGCACATGAGCTTCGTCTGGGGCGATGACAACATCGCCTACCTGCATAAGCGCCAGCAGGCGCTGGTGAAGAACCCGCTGTTCTACGGCATGCAGTACTCGGAAGACCCGGCACAGATCCGGCAGTGGGCTCCGCTGATGATGGAAGGCCGCGATCCGAAGCAGAAGGTCGCTGCGACCTGGATGCCACTGGGTACCGACGTCAACTTCGGCGTGATCACCCGCCAGTTGACCGCCGGCCTGCAGCGCAGTCCGAACTTCAGCCTGCACCTGAACCACGAAGTCTCGGCACTGCGGCAGAACGCGGACAAGAGCTGGAACGTCACGGTGAAGGACCTCAAGGCCGGCACCGAGAGCACCACCCACGCCCGCTTCGTGTTCATCGGTGCCGGCGGCGCCGCGCTGAAGCTGCTGCAGATGTCAGGCATTCCCGAGTCAAAGGACTACGCCGGCTTCCCGGTGGGCGGCCAGTTCCTCGCCTTCCAGGGCCAGGACGTGACCTCGCGCCATGGCGTCAAGGCCTATGGCATGGCCGAGACCGGTTCGCCGCCGATGTCGGTGCCGCACCTGGATGCGCGCAAGCTGGACGGCAAGCCGGTGGTCCTGTTCGGACCGTTCGCGCTGTACAGCACCAAGTTCCTCAAGCACGGCTCGTGGTGGGACCTGTACTCGTCGGTGACCCACAACAACGTTGCGCCGATGCTGGAAGTGGGCAAGGACAACCTGGACCTGGTGCAGTACCTGATGAGCCAGGCGCGGCTGAATGATGCCGACCGCCAGGCCGAACTGGTCAAATACTTCCCCAATGCCAAGCCGGGCGACTGGAAGCTGGTCACCGCAGGCCAGCGCGTGCAGATCATCAAGCGCGACCCGTTGAAGGGTGCGGTGCTGCAGTTCGGTACCGAGATCGTGACCGACAAGGACCACACCATCGCTGCGCTGCTGGGCGCTTCGCCCGGTGCCTCGACGTCGCCGCCGATCATGCTGGATCTGATGGCCAAGGCCTTTCCCGAGCAGATGAAGGCCGGCTGGGAAGCCCGCCTGCGTGAGATCGTGCCCTCCTACGGGCGCAAGCTCAACGACAGTGCGGCACTGGTCAACGAGATTCGTTCGATGACCAGCCAGACCCTGAAGCTGCCCTACCTGGAAGTGCCGGCCGATGCCACGGCTGCACCGGCCACACCGCCGGCGCCGACGCCGGGCAAGGAAAAGCGCAACGCCAACGAGGAACTGCAGGCGCTCTGAGCCCGGGTCTTCGATGACACCTACGGACGGCCACCTTCGGGTGGCCGTTCGCATTCAGGGAGCTCGGCTCTGCCGGGGCTCGCGGTGCGTGTCCCAGGCATCGACCAGCACGGGCGAATTGTAATGTTGTTAAGAACGATTTACATTTGCGCCTCGCGCGGACCGCCCGCGCTCACCAGACGGACCTGACCCAGCCCGAAGCCGCCGCCCCGGGTACCGCCCGGCTGTTGCCGCCCTTCCGACTCTCCCGCATCGAGCCCACCAAGATGTCCCTGCACTCCCCTACCCGCCCGCTCCGTCGCGCGCTGCTGCCGGCCGCGCTGCTCGCATCCCTGGCCCTGTCGACACCGTCAGCGTTCGCCGCCGGCGATGCCGCAGCCGATGCCGCAGCCGATGCCAAGACCCTGGACCGCGTCAGCGTGCGCGCCGACCAGGCTGCGCCGCCCTCAAGCAGCACCCGCCTGCCGATCACCCTGCAGGAAACGCCGCAGTCGGCCACGGCCATCAGCCTGCAGCGCCTGCAGGACGAATCGCTGTTCAGCATCAACGACGTGCTGCGCAACGTCACCGGCGTCAGCGTGTCCTTCTATGACACCCAGCGCCCGCTGTACTACGCCCGCGGCTTTGCCATCACGGACTTCCAGGTCGATGGCATTCCGACCTACAGCGGCTCCACCAACCAGGAATACGACACCGCCTTCTATGACCGCATCGAAGTGATCCGCGGTGCCAACGGCCTGCTCAGCGGCGCGGGGGTGCCTTCGGCCACGGTCAACCTGCTGCGCAAGCGCCCCGGCAAGGACTTCGACGCCTCGTTCTCGGTGAGCGCCGGCAGCTGGGACTACCGGCGCATGGAGGCCGACGTCACCGCGCCGCTGACCGCAGATGGCCGGTTCCGCAGCCGCGTGGTCGCCGCCTATACCGATCGTGATTTCTATTACGACCGCTACAAGGAGAACAAGATGGCCGGCATGGCGGTGCTGGAGGGCGACCTGACCGACAGCACCACGGTCACCCTCGGCTACCAGACCCAGGACAACAACCCGGTCGGTTCGACCTGGGGTACCGTGCCGTTCTTCGACAGCCGCGGCGACTTCGCGCACCTGCCGCGCTCGACCAACCTGGCACCGAAATGGAGCTACTGGCAGCGCGAGACCAGCACGGTGTTCGCCAACCTGGAGCAGCGCTTCGGCGAGGACTGGCTGCTGAAGATCAACACCGCCCACACCCGTGGCAATGTGCAGAACATGCGCCTGTACGGCACCGGCAATCCCGATCCGGCCACCGGTGCGGGCATCTACCTGCGCACTGCCGCTGGCGACTCCGAGGACACCCGCCGCAACATCGATGCCTACCTGACCGGCACGTTCCCGCTGTTCGGCCGCGAGCATGACGTCACCCTGGGTGCCCAGTGGTCCGACCTGGAAGGCACCACCCACACCGTTGCCCTGAACTACCCGCGCGACTGGGCCACCTGCGGCCGCGAGCGCTGCTACTACATCCCCAACGTGTACGACTGGAACGGCGACATCTCCGAGGTGACCTACACCCGTACCGGCGCGCGCCGCGTGCAGAAGACCACGCAGAGCGGCGTCTACCTGGCCGCGCGCCTGCGCTTGGCCGATCCGCTGTCGTTGATCGCGGGTGCGCGCCTGAGCCGCTGGGAAACCCTCAGCCGCTCCTACAGCGTGGCCGGTGCGTATACCGGGACCAGCGGGGCCTACAAGGTCAGTGATGAAGTGACCCCGTACGTGGGACTGGTCTACGACGTCACGCCGCAGTTCTCGGTCTATGCCAGCTACACCGAGATCTTCAACCCGCAGAACTTCAAGGACCGCAACGAGAACCTGCTGGCGCCGGTGCAGGGCTCGAATCTGGAAGCGGGCATCAAGACGCAGTGGTTCGATGGGCGACTGACCGCCAACGCCGCTGTGTTCGAGGCCAAGCAGGACAACTATGCCGTGCGCGACATGGGAGTGCCGGAAGGCTCGCTCAGCGATGGCACCTCGGCCTACATCGGCGTCAACGGCACCAAGTCGCGTGGCTGGGAAATGGACGTCAACGGCGAGATCCTGCCGGGCTGGACGGTCAACGCCGGCTTCACCCATGTCAAAGTGACCCGCGCCGCCACCGACCTTCTGTACGCCAACCCGCCCGAAGACCTGCTGCAGCTCAACACGCAGGTGCGCCTGCGCGGTGCACTGGAACGCCTGAGCCTGGGCGCCGGCGTGCAATGGCAGAGCAAGGTGCAGGGCTACAACATCCCCTACCCGCTGGGCGGCACGGTAACCGTGAACCAGCCGGCCTACACGCTCGTGCAGTTCAACGCCAACTACCGCATCAGCGACAACTGGACGGCAACGCTGAGCGTGCGCAACGCGCTGGACAAGACCTACTGGGCGAACCTGGACTACAACAACTACGGCGAACCGCGCTTCGTCGCCGCCAGCCTGCGCTGGAAGTTCTGAGAACGACCGGCTGAAAGCCTGCAACCTGAATGGGCCCGCCATTGGCGGGCCCTTCTTTTTGCTGCGCTGCAGGTTGCGTCGCCTTCCGTAATTATGGCGTAATTATCTCAACGCCAATCGGAAGCCGGTCGATGAACCCGAGCTGGGACACGCTGGAACGCAGCCGCCAGGCACGCCTGCAGCGGGCTGCGCCCTGGAGCAGAGGCCGTGCAGTGGCCGCCGACGATGTGGGCGAGCTGCTGCACGCCCTGCTTGAACCCGGCGACAAGGTCTGCCTCGAGGGCAACAACCAGAAGCAGGCCGACTTCCTGGCCGAATGCCTTGCCGGGCTGGACCCCGCCCGCGTGCATGATCTGCACATGGTGCAGTCGGTGCTGTCGCTGCCCTCGCATCTGGACGTGTTCGAGCGGGGCATTGCCTCGAAGCTGGACTTTTCCTTCTCAGGCCCGCAATCGGTGCGACTGGCCAACCTGGTAGCCGAAGGGCGGATCCAGATCGGGGCCATCCACACCTACCTGGAACTGTTCGGCCGCTACTTCATCGACCTCACGCCGCGCGTGGCCCTGGTCGCAGCGCAGGCCGCCGACCGCGACGGCAACCTCTACACCGGGCCGAACACCGAAGACACGCCGGTGATCGTCGAGGCGACCGCCTTCCGTGGGGGCATCGTCATCGCCCAGGTCAACGAGATCGTCGACACCCTCCCCCGCGTCGATATCCCCGCCGACTGGGTCAACTTCGTCGTGCAGGCACCGCGCCCGAACCACATCGAACCCCTGTTCACCCGCGACCCGGCACAGATCTCCGAGATCCAGGTGCTGATGGCGATGATGGCGATCAAGGGCATTTACGCCGAATACGGTGTGAACCGGCTCAATCACGGCATCGGCTTCGACACGGCCGCGATCGAACTGCTGCTGCCGACCTATGCCGAATCGCTGGGCCTGAAGGGCAAGATCTGCCAGCACTGGGCGCTCAATCCGCATCCGGCGCTGATTCCCGCGATCGAGTCGGGTTTCGTGAAGTCCGTGCACTCGTTCGGTTCGGAACTGGGCATGGAGAAGTACATCGCCGCGCGCGGTGATGTGTTCTTCACCGGCGCCGATGGCTCGATGCGCTCCAGCCGCGCGTTCTCGCAGACCGCCGGCCTGTATGCGTGCGACATGTTCATCGGCTCGACGCTGCAGGTCGACCTGCAGGGCAACAGCTCCACCGCCACCCGCGACCGCATCGCCGGCTTCGGTGGCGCGCCGAACATGGGCTCGGATGCGCGCGGCCGCCGTCATGCCAGCGACGCCTGGATCAAGGCCGGCCAGCAGGCCGCACGCCCGGGCGAGATGCCACGCGGGCGCAAGCTGGTGGTACAGATGGTGGAGACCTTCCGCGAACACATGGCACCCGCGTTCGTTGACCGCCTCGATGCGTGGGCGCTGGCCGAACGCGCTGGCATGCCACTGCCACCGGTGATGATCTACGGCGATGACGTGAGCCATGTGCTGACCGAGGAAGGCATCGCCAACCTGCTGCTGTGCCGCACCGCGGAGGAGCGCGAACAGGCGATCCGCGGCGTGGCCGGTTACACCACGGTCGGTCTGGGCCGCGATCGCGCGATGGTGGAGAACCTGCGCGACCGGGGCGTGATCCGGCGACCGGAAGATCTTGGCATTTCGGTGCGCGACGCCAGTCGTGACCTGCTGGCCGCGCGCTCGGTGAAAGACCTGGTGCGCTGGTCCGGCGGTCTCTACGACCCGCCCAAGCGCTTCCGCAACTGGTAAGGGGCACGCGATGGAAACCCTCGACTATCGATTCGACGGAAGAACCCCGGTGCGGTTCCCGCACGACGCAGTGCTGGTGGGCGTGCTGGCGTCCGGCAATCTGGAAGTCCTGCTGGAACCTGCCGCGCAGGACGGCGCAATGACCGTACATGTCGTCACCGCCGCGCAGGGCTTCGGCACCATCTGGCAGGCGGTCATCGGTGATTTCGCCCGGCGGCATCCGCTGCGCGACGTGCGCGTATCGATCAACGATGCCGGTGCCACCCCGGCGGTGGTCAGCCTGCGCCTGGACCAGGCGGTGGAGACACTGCTCGCCGGAGAACCGCGATGAATCCGATGCAACGACGCAGCTACCACGAGGCCGATGCCCGTGCCCGTATCGCCGGGCTGGTCGATGCCGGATCGTTCACCGAGTATCTCGGGCCGGCCCGGCGCGCCATGAGCCCGCACTTGGCACAGCTGGACCAACCCGCCGCGTTCGACGATGGCATCGTGGTCGGTGCAGCCTCGCTGCGTGGCAGGCGTGTGCTGATTGCTGCACAGCAGGGCGAATTCATGGGGGGCGGTGTCGGCGAAGTGCATGGCGCCAAGCTGACCGGCCTGCTGCGCCGGGCCGCGCAACACAGGCCCGAGGGTGTGCTGCTGCTGCTCGACACCGGCGGCGTGCGGCTGCATGAAGCCAATGCGGGCCTGATCGCCATCTCCGAGATCATGCGCGCGACCCTGGACGCGCGCGCCACCGGCGTGCCGGTGGTGGCCCTCATCGGCAGCGGCAACGGCGCCTTCGGCGGCATGGGCATCGTCGCCCGTTGCTGCACCACGGTGATCATGTCCGAGGAAGGGCGACTGTCGCTGTCCGGGCCGGAAGTGATCGAGACCGTGCGCGGCGTAGAAGAGTTCGACTCGCGTGACCGTGCCCTCGTATGGCGGGTGACAGGCGGCAAGCACCGCTACCTCATCGACCAGGCGCAGGTTCTGGTTCCCGATGCCATCGATGCATTCGCCCAGGCCGCATTCGAGGCGCTGCAGCCAGACGCCGCCAGCGCAGACGCCGATGCCGCGCTGGCCGCGCTGCAGCAGCGACATGCCGCCCTGCAGGCCCGGGCAGAGGCCTGGGGGGACTGCCGCGATGGTCTGGAGATCTGGGCACGCCAGGGAATCGATGATCCCGAGCGCCTGCCGCTGCTGGACACCGACGCGTTCCTCGCCGCCACCGCCCACAGGAAACTGCCATGACCGCGCCGCTGCAGCCCCTGCTTGACGCGCTGTTCCCGCGCGGCCACGACGTAACCGTGCACGATTCCGTGCTGACGGGAAGCGCCAGTACCGAAGATGGCGAGGTCACGGTCATCGGCACCACTGACAAGCTGGAAGTCGGTGTCGATCATGCGCTGGCACTGGCGGCAACAGTACTCGCCAGCACCGCCGCACATCCGCAGCGACCGATCGTGATGCTGGTGGATACCGCAGGCCAACGCCTTTCGCGCCGCGACGAACTGCTCGGCATCAACGGTTACTTCGCCCACCTCGCGCAATGCCTGGACGTCGCGCGGCGACGCGGCGCACGGCTGGTGACCCTGGTCCATGGCGAGTCGGTCAGCGGTGGCTTCCTATCGTTCGGCCTGATGGCGGACACGATCCATGCGCTGCCGGATGCCCAGGTTCGGGTGATGGACCTGCGGGCGATGGCTCGCGTAACCAAGCAACCGCTGGAAAAGCTGCAGGCGCTGAGCCTGACTTCGCCGGTGTTCGCACCCGGAGTGGAAAACTACGTGGCGATGGGTGCGGTACGGTCGCTGTGGTCGGGCGAGCTGGCGCAGGCCTTGCTGGATGCCCTGCGCGCGCCGGCCGACGGCGACCACCGTGCCGCACTGGGTGCCGAACGGGGGGGCCGCCTGCAGGCGGCTGCCGTCGCGGGCGCGGTGGCCAACGGCGATGCCTGAGCGTCTGGCCCGCCACACGCTGGTCTGGTTGTCGGCCCACGCCGACTGGCTGGCCGATGTGGCTGCGCAGGAACCGCGGCTCGCCGCATGGTTCGCGCAGGGATTGCCGGCAATGGTCGCGCGACGCGCGGCAGACGACCCCGATTCCCGCCTGCGGCTGGGTGTGCCGTTGCCACCGGGCGAAGGCAAACAGCGGCTTGCACTGCGGGTGCCGCTGGAGGATGTACAGCGTCGGCAGGCGCCGCCGGCACTGAGCGACATCCTCGCGGCAGGCGTATGCCCCGCCTGGCAGGCACCGTTGCACGCTCTCGCCACGCTCGCGCCGGCCCGTGTGTTCGGCGCATTCGCCTGGCAGCACGTTACTGGCCTGCCCTATGTGCATGACCGTTCCGATATCGACCTGCTCTGGGAGGTCCCGGATGCGGCACGGGCCGATGCGCTGGTGACTCGGCTGCGGGCGTGGGAAGCGCAGCATCCGCAGCGGGTCGACGGCGAGCTGTGCCTGGCCCGTGGCGCTGCGGTGAACTGGCGCGAGTACGCCGGCAGCAGCCGTCAACTGCTGGTCAAACGCCTTGACGGCGCAGCCCTGGAAGCACGCCACCGTCTATTCGAGGGCAGCGGGGTGGCCGCATGAACGCCGTCGCGCCGCGCCTTGCCGGCCGCAGCACCGCGCCCGACAGTGCACGCCTAGGCCGCATGGCGATCGCCGCGCTGCATGCCGAGCTGGCCTGTGCGCCCAAGCCCGGCCTGGTCACGCCGTTCGACAGCGGCAGCCATGACGACATGGATGCCGGTACGTTCCTGCGCAGCCTGTTTGCCCTGCGCCACTATTTCACTGCGGTTGCCCGCGATGGCGCCGCCGAAGCGCCGTTCCATCGGCTGCGCGACCACGGCCTGGCCGCCGAAGCGGCGATGCTGCGCGCCACCGGCGGCGTCAACACCCACCGCGGAGCGATCTTCAGCCTGGGCTTGCTGGTGGCAGCGTCAGCCTCGTGCCGCACGCGTCTGGGCCGAGCCGCGACAGGTGAACAGGTATGCCAGGCGGTCTGCCAATGGGCGGACGCCTTCGCCACCTCGCCCCTGGATGTGAACAGTCCGGGGCAGCGCGCGCGCGCCCGTCACGGCGTGCCCGGCGTACGCGAGCAGGCGGCCGCTGGATATCCCCTGCTGCGTGGGCTGGCCCTGCCGGCACTGCGCCATGCGCTGGGCGCAGGGCTGCCACGCGAAGCTGCACTGGCCCATACCCTGATGCATCTGGTCGCAGAGGTCGAGGATCTGAACCTGCTGCATCGGGGCGGTGTTGCCGGACTGCGCTGGGCCCAGCAGCAGGCACGCGGATTCCTCGACGCCGGCGGTGCCTTTGCCGCCGGCTGGCAACCCCGCCTGCAGGACATCGGCGATGCCTTCGTCGCACGCCGGCTCAGCCCGGGTGGCAGCGCCGATCTGCTGGCCTGCAGCGTCTTCCTGCTGTTGCAGGAGCAGGCGTGATGCTGGCCCTGCTCTGTCCGGGACAAGGTGCCCAGCATGCTGCGATGTTCGATCACGTGCGCGGCAACAACGCCGCGCATGGCGTGCTGCTCGCCGCCAGCGAGGTGCTGCAGCGCGACGTGTTCACCGCTGCTGCGGCCGAGGACCGGTTCGACAATGCGCAGGCACAACCGCTGCTGTGCGCGGCCAGTCTGGCGCAGTGGCACGCCCTGCGCGATGCATTGCCGGTGCCGACCGTGGTGGCCGGCTACAGCATCGGCGAACTGGCGGCGCATGCCATTGCCGGCACCTTCGACGCTGGCAGCTGCCTGGCCCTGTCGGCACAGCGCGCGCATCTGATGGACGGTGCCAGCGCGGCAGGCGCCGGCATGCTGGCGGTGCTGGGCCTGGATCGTACGACGTTGCAAGCGCTGTGCGATGCGCAGGGTACCCACATCGCCATCGTCAACGGCGAGGATCACTTCATTGTGGGAGGCATCCGGCACACCCTGCAGCCGCTGGCCGATGCGGCGCACGCGCTCGGTGCGCAGGTGCGTCCGTTGCCGGTCCACGTCGCTGCCCACACGCCCCTGCTGGCGGCTGCGGTGGCGCCCTTCGCCGCCGCGCTGGAGCGCTCGGGCATGCGGGCACCCCGCCTGCCGCTGCTGGCGGGCATCGATGCACGGCCCGTGCGCGATGCCGCAACGGCGGTGCACAGCCTGTCGGCACAGCTGGCACAGACCATCGAGTGGGCACAGGTGATGCGGCAGGCCTTCGAGCGCGGTGCGCGGGTGTTCCTGCAGCTGGGCCCGGGCAATGCGCTCGCACGCATGGTCGCGCCGTCCTATCCCTGCTGCGAGTTCCGCGCGGTGGAAGAGTTCCAGAGCCTGCATGGCGCTGCGGCATGGGTCCGCAGTGCGCTGCAGCGCCTGCAGTAACGGGTTCGAGCAGTACGTATCACGCAACACTGCAGTACGTCGCCTTACCCCGGGGATGGCGGGTCTCCATCCGCGCTGTACGTGAGCCACGTGTCTGGGAGGGCGCATGAGTCCACAAATCGCAACGATCATCGGTCTGGTGATCATGTTCATCGTCGCCACCGCACTGCCGATCAACATGGGCGCAGTGGCCTTCGCACTGGCCTTCATCATCGGTGGTGTCTGGGTCGGCATGGGGGGCAAGGAAGTCCTCGCCGGCTTTCCCGGCGATCTGTTCCTGACCCTGGTCGGCATCACCTACCTGTTCGCCATCGCGCAGAAGAACGGCACCATCGACCTGCTGGTGCACTGGGCGGTACGCGCGGTGCGCGGCCACATCGTGGCCATTCCGTGGGTGATGTTCGTGGTCACCGCGGTGCTGACCGCCTTCGGCGCCCTCGGCCCGGCAGCGGTGGCGATCATCGGTCCGGTCGCGCTGCGCTTCGCCAAGCAGTACAACATCAACCCGCTGATGATGGGCCTGCTGGTCATCCACGGTGCGCAGGCCGGCGGCTTCTCGCCGATCAGCGTGTACGGCAGCATCACCAATGGCGTGGTGCAGAAGGCCGGGCTGGAGGTCACCGAGATGGCGGTGTTCCTGACCAGCCTCGGATTCAACTTCATGATGGCGATCATCTGCTTCCTCGCCTTCGGCGGCATCGCGCTGATGCGACGCGGCTCGATCACCGCGGGCGGTGCGGAACTGGCAATGGCCGGTGGTCCGCAGGCGTCGTCGCGGCAGTTCGCCATCGAAGGCCATGGCGCGCTGGTGGCGGCCGGCGGCGGCACCCTGAGCAACGATCCGGCGGCGCTGGATGCAGTGGGTCTGACCCGGGAGCGGTTGTTTACCCTGGTCGGCCTGCTCGGCCTGGGCGTGGCGGCACTGATCTACAACCTCAACGTCGGCCTGGTGTCGATCACCGTCGCAGTGGCGCTGGCACTGCTCTCGCCGCAGAGCCAGAAGGGTGCGGTGGATGGCATCAGCTGGTCGACCGTTCTGTTGATCTGTGGCGTGGTGACCTATATCGGCGTGCTGGAGCATGCGGGCGCGGTCGACTTCATCGGCAACGGGGTCTCCAACATCGGCATTCCGCTGCTGGGCGCTCTGCTGGTGTGCTACGTCGGCGGTATCGTCTCCGCATTCGCATCGTCCGCGGCGGTGCTCGGCGCAACGATTCCACTGGCGGTGCCGTTCCTGATGCAGGGGCACCTGGGTGCAGCCGGCGTGATCTGCGCACTGGCAGTGTCGTCCACCATCGTCGATGTCAGTCCCTTCTCCACCAACGGTGCACTGGTCGTGGCATCGGCGGCGAAGGAAGAACGCGAGACGCTGTTCCGCCGCTTCCTGGTCTACAGCGGCCTGGTGGTGGCATTGGGGCCGCTGCTGGCCTGGCTGGTGTTCGTGGTGCCGGGCTGGATGTAGGCGATGACCGGTAGTGCCGGCTGACGGCCGGCACTACCGCCAGCGGGTACACTCTGCCAATGGCCATCGCCCCTGCTCCACGGTCCCCGAAGAAGCGCGCCCCTCTGTACGAGGAGGTCGCCGAACATGTGCGTGAGCGCATCTATGACTATCGCCTGCCCCCCGGCGAATGGATCGATGAGCCTGCGCTGTGCAGTGAACTGGGCATCAGCCGCACCCCGCTGCGCGAGGCGTTGAAGCTGCTGGCAGCCGAAGGCCTGGTGCAGATCGACGCCGGGCGCGGCAGCCGGGTAACCCGGCTGACGCTGGAGGACCTCAACCAGCTGTTCCCGGTGATGGCCATGCTGGAGGGCCGCTGCGCGCATGAGGCGGTCAGGCATATCGATGATGCGGGCGTGGCCCAGCTGGAATCCCTGCATGCCGCGATGGAAGCGGCGGCGGCTGACGGCAACATCGCCGAGTACTACCGCAACAACTATCTCATCCACGAAACCGTGCAGCACTATGCCGGCAATCCGTGGCTGATCCGCATCACCCACGACCTGCACCGCATCCTGAAGATGCATCGCGGCCGGCAGCTGCTGACGCCCGGACGCACGGCACAGTCGCTGGCCGAGCACCGCGAGCTGATGGAGTGCTTCCGTCGCCGTGATGCCGACGCGGCAGAACGCACGATGGAACGGCACCTGCTCAGCCAGGGCCAGGCGCTGGCCGCCTACGTGGCGGCCGGGGGCCTGCTGAACGTACCGGCGCCGCTGCCGACCGAAGGCGGCGCCTGAGCGAGCTGTCGCCCCGCCGGGCGTGGCCCGCATTGCGGGCGGTGGCTGACCCTGTTCCTGTGGCGTCAATCGCCGCAGCTGCCGCCGTCGCTGCCACAGTCCGCAGAGGGGGCATTGCCCTCGTGGGCGCCATCGCTGGCCCAGATCGCGCCGTCCTGGCTGCGTGCCTGCAGTCCGAGCGGGCCCTCGGCGGCTGCCACCAGCAGGCAGACGACGGCGCCGATCAGCGGCAGCAGCCAGATCACCAGCACCTGCGCGGCCCGGTTGCCCGACGACAATTCCTGCCGACGCAGAATGACCCAGCTCGCCAGCAGATTCAGGCCCAGCACCAGCAGGACCAGCAGAAGGGTCACGATCAGCACCAGGCGTCTCCCGGCATGGATATCGACGCCATTATGGCCCGCCGCCCCGCCAATGGCCCTGCCTGTCATGAAGATGGGACAATGTAGCGCGCGCCAGCCTGTCTCCTGGCCGCCGGGGCCCCCCGCACCACACGGAAGAAGAAGAACAACAACATGCTGAAAGTCATTTTCGATACCGACCCGGGCGTCGACGACGCCCTGGCCCTGCTGTACCTGCACAAGCATCCGCAGATCGACCTGATCGGCGTTACCACCACCTTCGGCAACGCCTCGGTGGAGTCCACCACCCACAACGCGCTGTACCTGAAGCAGGCCTGGGCGCTGACTGCGCCGGTCGCGCGTGGCGCCGCGGGTCCCCTGCAGCCCGATGCCACGCCGGAAGCCTGGCCGGTGCACATCCACGGCCACAATGGCCTGGGCAATCACCCGGTGCCTGCCCAGCTGGACGTGACCGCCGACGCCCGTCCTGCGCACCAGCTGATCATCGATCTGGTGCGGGCCCATCCAGGCGAGGTCACGCTGGTCGCGGTCGGCCGCATGACCAACCTGGCCCTGGCCCTGCAGCAGGCACCGGAGATCGCCGGCCTGGTGCGTGGCGTGGTCATCATGGGGGGCGCCTTCCACGTCAACGGCAACATCACCCCGGCCGCCGAGGCCAATATCTGGGGCGATGCGGAAGCCGCCGACGTGGTGTTCACCGCACAGTGGCCGGTCACCGCGATCGGCCTGGATGTCACCACCCGCGTCGAGATGGACCGTGACGGCCTGGACAAACTGGCTGCGGTCGGGGGTGCCGATGCCGAACTGGTGCGTGCGCTGTCGCAGGATTACGTGGACTTCTACCTGCAGGCCGGCCACAAGGGCATGGTCGTGCACGATTGCTGCGCCTGCATCGCGCTCACCCGTCCGGAGCTGTTCCGCTTCGAGCGCGCAAGCGTGCGCGTGGCCACCGACGGCGTCGCCCGTGGCATGACCATTCCCAAGCCTGAAGGCCTGGCATTCGGCCCCAGCGTATGGGACGGCCACGTGGTGCAGTCGATTGCCATTGGCGTGGATGCCGCCGCCGTGCTGGCCGACATCGAGCAGACGCTGAAGGTGTGACCGGCTAGGATCCGCCCTGCTTGCCAGGGCGGGTCTTCCGCGTCGATGCCGTTTCCGGCAGCGTCCACAGCACCGGCAACACCAGCAATGCGACCAGCGCGATCATCGCGCCCGGTGCCGCCGCCCAGCCGCTGCGCTCCACCCACCACTGCGCCAGCCACGGTGTCGCACCGCCGAAGACCGCCGTGGCCATGGTCACGCCCAGTGCCAGCCCGCTTACCCGGCCCTCGCCCGGAAACTGCTCGGCCGTGGCCGGTGCCGCGACCGCGCTCACGCCACCGGCCACGCAGGCCAGCAGCACCGCAGCCACGGCGATACCCAACGGCGTGGTATGCGCCATCCAGCCGAACAACGACAGCGGCAGCAACGCCGCCAGTACCGTCAGGCCCAACAGCAGCGGGCGCCGGCCGAAGCGATCGGACAACGCACCGCACAAGGGAGTGATGGCGATCACGGCCACCGCCGCGATCGTCGACAGCCACAGGGCATCGCCCTCGTCGTGCCCCTGTGCGTGCAGGAACGCGGGCACATAGGTGATGCCGACGTAGTAGGTGATCGAGCCCAGCGCGGAAATGGCGAAGGTACGCGCTACCGCCTGCGGATGGTGGCGCAGCACGTGGCGCAGCGGCGTGGCAGGAATGCTGCCCTCGCGACGCTGCCGCTCGAACTCCGGCGATTCATGCATGCCCGAACGCGCGATCAGGATGACCAGCGCCAGTGCAGCACCGACGAAGAACGGAATGCGCCATCCCCAGCTGTCCAGTTGTACCTGCGGCAGCAGCGCGACCGTCAGTGCGGAGATCGCCACCGCCAGCAGCGCGCCCACTTCGCTGGCCGCCGAGGCCAACGAGGTCACCAGTCCACGCCGGCGTGCCGGAGCGCTTTCCAGCAGATAGGCGACTACGCCCGTGTATTCACCGCCCACCGAAAATGCCATCACGCACCGCAGCACCAGCAGCAGCACACCCGCCGTCGTGCCCGCCGTCGCGGCGGTAGGCAGCAGCGCGGTGGCCAGCATGGCTGCAGCCATCAGCGCCATCGAGGCCAGCAGCATCCAGCGCCGCCCCAAGCGGTCGCCGAGGTGACCGAAGCACAGCGCGCCGAGTGGGCGCATCAGGTAGGACACGGCAAATCCCGCAAGGGTGACCAGCATCGCCTGTTCGCCGCCGCCGAAAAACACCCGCGACAGCACCGTGGCGAAATAGAGGTACAGGGTAAAGTCGTACCACTCCACCACGGTGGACAGGCCGGCGACCCACATCGAGCGCTGCTGTGTCGCACTCATCGCCTGTTCGCCTTCGGCACCGTCGTTTCCCTGTCTGCGGTCTGCACGCAGGGTGCCACCACGCGGGTGACGGCACGGTGGATCCGCTGCACGACGGGCGCGGACCGCAGACGGCTCAGGGTGCGCGGCGCAGGGTGATCAGGGTGATCTCCGAGGGCACGCCGATGCGTGCCGGGAAGCCGGCCCACAGTCCCGCACCGTTGCTCACATACAGCGTCATGTCATCGACGCGGTACCGTCCGGAGACGAAACCGCCGTTGGCACGCTTCACCAGCTGGTCCATGCCGAGGATCTGGCCGCCATGGGTATGGCCGGACAGCTGCAGCTTGACCCCGCGTGCGGCCGCGTCCTTCGCATTGCGTGGGCGGTGGTCGAGCAGAATCACCGGGGCGGCCGGATCCGCACCCGCCAGCGCCGCCTCCAGATCGGGCAGCGGCAGGCCATAGCGCGCAGCCACCGGATCGGTGACACCGGCGATCGTCATCGCTGCATCCCCACGCCGCACCTGCACGTGGCTGTTCTCCAGCACCTGCATGTGCAGCGCACGGAACGCCTGCATCCATTCGCTGTACTGGGCGTAGTACTCGTGATTGCCGGTGATGGCGATCACCCCGTCCGGCGCCCTCAGTTCACCCAGGGGCCGGAAGTCATTGCGCCGTGCCTGCACGGTGCCATCGATCAGGTCGCCGGTGATGACGACCAGGTCGGGCGCCAGGGCATTGCTTTCGGCCACGACCTGACGCACCCAGTCGCCGGTCAGCAGGCGGCTGGCGTGGATGTCGGTAAGCTGCAGTACGCGGTAACCCTCGAACGCGGCAGGCAGGCCGGCAATGGCCACCTCGATCTGTCGGGTCTTGGGCACCGCCATGCCCTGGCTCACGCCCCAGGCACTGACCAGCAGAGCCAGCAGGCCTGCGCCCGGGCGCAGCCACGGCGCGCGCAGCGCTGCGGTCACACGGGGCCTGCGCAGAACCCACGCGCCAAGCAGGCCCACGTCCATTACCAGCATCACCAGTGCCAGCAGCAGTACCGCAGTGGAGCCGGTGGCGAGCACGGCGATGGCCAGCTTGGGGATTTCCGGCGAGGCCATCGTGCCCCAGAACGTGGCCACGATCCGCAGCTGGACGGCGATGGCGACCAGCAGCAGGGACAGCAGTACTTTCAACCACACGGGCAGGCGCAGCGGCCAGAACAGGCGAAGGGCCACATACACGCCCATCAGCAAACCAATCGTACTCAGCACTGCGACGTTCCTGGACGAAGACAAGAGCCCGCCATGGTGACGGCTGCGGACAGCGTTGTGTAGAGCCGGGCCATGCCCGGCTGCTCAGTTCGCAGTCGAGCACGCTGGACGCTACGGAAGCCCGAGGCGCTCCACCCGCAGGCGGACAATGCGCCGCTTCTCCATGGCCAGTACGGTGATGCGGGCATCCGCTACTTCGACCGCATCGCCCACATCCGGCAGGCGGCCAAGCTGATCCAGCACCAGGCCGGAGATGGTCATGTAGTCGGCACTCCGGGGCAGCGACACGCCGGCCAGCCGTTGCAGGTCATCCAGCGTCAACGCGCCGTCGGCCTCCCATTGGCCCTCGTCCAGCGCCACTACGCCGTAACGCTCGTCCTGGGTATCGACCAGATCGCCCGCGATCGCCGCCAGCAGGTCATTGGCGGTCACCAGGCCTTCCACACTGCCGTACTCGTCCACCGCTACCGCCAGCGGTACCGGGTGCAGGCGGATCAGTTCAAGCGCCTGCAACGCGCTGGCGCTGGACAGCACGTACTGCGGCTGGCGCAGGTTGGCTTCCAGCTGCAGCGGCCTGCCCTGCAGCAGGTCGGCCAGCAGGTCGCGGCTCTGCACCACACCACGCAGGCTGTCCAGATCACCCTCGCCCACGAGCAGGCGCGTGTGCGGCGACGCCACCAGGCGCGCCACCACGTCGTCCTGGCCGCGCGCCAGATCGATCCACTGCACGTCGGCGCGCACGGTCATCACACTGGACACAGGCCGGTCAGCCAGGCCCAGCACGCTGCGGATCATCTCGTGCTCGGCCGGCTGCAGGCGTTCCTCCGGATCACCGTGGTCTTCTTCGCTGGCATCGTCGTGGCCATTGGCCGGACGGGCGCCCAGCAGGCGCAGCACGGCATCGGCAGTGCGCTGACGGAACGGCTGGCGACGCTCGTTGCGCTCGCGGTTGAAGCGCACCCACTGGTTGAAGGCTTCCACCAGGATCGAGAACGCGATCGCCGCGTACAGGTAGCCCTTTGGAATCTTGTAACCCAGCCCCTCGGCGACCAGGCTGAAGCCGATCATCAACAGGAAGCCCAGGCACAGCACCACCACCGTGGGATGCTTGTTGACGAAGCGGGTCAGCGGCTTGCTGGCCACCAGCATCAGTGCCATCGCGATGGTCACCGCGGCATACATCACGCCCAGGTTGTCGACCATGCCCACGGCAGTGATCACCGAGTCCAGCGAGAACACGGCGTCCAGCACTACGATCTGTGCCACCACCATGGCAAAGCTGGCGTAGACCTTCTTGCCGTCTTCCTGGTGACTGCGGCCCTCCAGCCGCTCATGCAGCTCCATGGTGCCCTTGAACAGCAGGAACAGGCCACCGCCCAGCAGGATCAGGTCGCGTCCGGAGAAGCTGTGACCGAACAGCGTGACCAGCGGCTCGGTCAGCTTCATGATCCACGCCAGCGCGGCCAGCAGCACCAGCCGCATCAGCAGCGCCAGCGTCAGGCCGATCACCCGCGCACGGTCGCGCTGGTGCGGCGGCAGTTTGTCGGCAAGGATCGCGATGAACACCAGGTTGTCGATGCCGAGCACGATCTCGAGCACTACCAGGGTTGCAAGTCCCATCCATATCGAGGGGTCAGCCAACCATTCCATTTCGGGTCCGTTTCGTCAGTAGGTCAGGGGGAAAAACAAAAGCTTCAGCCGCCATCGTGCGCCTGCGTCGGGTCGTAGCCGAGCAGCTCGCCGGGTGTGCATTGCAGCTCCCGGCAGATGGCATCCAGCGTGGAAAAGCGGATGGCGCGGGCCTTGCCGGTTTTCAGGATGGACAGATTGGCCAGCGTGATGTCGATGCGCCCCGCCAGCTCGGACAGGGTCATGCCACGCGCCTGCAGCATGCGGTCCAACGTGATCACTACGGCCATCAGGTCAGGTCCATCAGATCAGGCCATCCAGGTCGTCGCGCATCGCCGCGCCGACCGCGAACACGCGCGCCAGCACGAACAGCATCAGTACCGCGACCAGACCGGTGATGGACATGCCTCCGCCCACCTCCATCCAGGCGAAATCAGGCCCCATCCAGGCAGCGTAGAGGCCGATCACGATCGACAGCAGTTCCATCGCCAGCATCAACCAGGCCATGCGCTGCAGGCGCCGGGCATTGGCATGGGTGAAGGGGCGTTCGCGGGCAGCGGACCTCAGCATCCGCGCGAGGTGTCGAAGGAACACCAGGCACAGCACCAGCAGGGCAACGATGGTGCCCAGGCCGATGCAGAAGTGCAGGAACAGATCGCCTCCGTGGGCGGCGGCAGTACGTGCATCATGCACGGCATCCAGCAGCCAGCGGCGGTCGTAGGCGACCAGCGGCACGGCCAGCAGTGCGGCCAGGATGCCCAGCCAGCACATGGCCCGCACGGCCTGCACGGCGGTCTGGGCCAGGGTGAACAAGCCTCGCGCGGGTCTGGCGCGGGCGGGACGAGCGGTCAAGCGGCCTCCGGTATTGGGGTGGCCCTGCCGCCCCGGGGTGGATTTATCGATAAACGATATACCACATCCCGAAGTGAAAGGCTGAACGTCGGCGCTGTTGCACGCGAGCTTCGAACCCGCCTCCGCACTTGACACCCCAGTGACGATTTGATTATTAATTAACTAATTAGTTAATCACATTCTCATGGATCGCATCTTCGAAGCACTCGCCTCAACCGCCCGGCGGCAGGTCCTGGCCTATCTCAGCGCCGGTGAACTCAGTGCGGGCGAACTGTCCGAGCGCTTCGATTTCAGCAAGCCGGCACTGTCCAACCATCTGCGCATCCTTGAAGAGGCAGGTCTGATCGAACGCGAGAAGCGTGGCCAGTACGTGTACTTCCGACAGGTGCCCGACCGGCTTGCCAACACCTTGTTCTCGTGGGCTGCCGAAGTCTGCCCGGTGGGCGGCCCACTCAAGCGCGAAGCGCGCGCACGCCGCAAGTCACCCGCCCCCTGAGGAGCCGCCCGATGCCTGGACCGACCCACGACAGCCGCTCGTTTCCAGGTGTACAGCTTGCGGCTCAGGAGGGCGGCGGCCCCGTTGAAGTCACACTGATCGCACAGCTCGGTATCGGTGCCGGAGACGCGCTGGTGGCTGATGCCAGCCAGCGTCAGCGCCACCACCCCGCCTTCATCGATGCACTCGATGAGCCCTCTGCACGGCTCGGTGGCATGCATCTGCAGTACGGCGATGCGTCCTCGCTGTACAGTTTCATGGTCGGCGAAGGCGGACATCCGTTCCATCGCCACGCCGGCCCACGCATGTTCACCGCCATCGCCGGCAGCGCAGGCGCTGAGCTGCGTTTCGCGATGGCCTCCGATGCACAGCTCGCAATCGATCCCGTCGCGCTCCTGCGCTCGCTGCGTCGCGTCCAGATCCCACCGGACTGCCTTTTCACCGTTCGATTTGGCGGAGGTACCTGGCACCAGTTTGTATCGAACCATCCTGGCCACCCTGCCCTGTTCGCACTGTCTTGCCACAGCAACGAACTGGCCGGTGCGATGAGCGCTGAAACAAGAGCGCAGGTGCAATGCAACGGTGCTGATATTCCCAGCTTGACTGAGGTGCTTCCCGAGGTGCACTGGCCCACCATGGCCACGTTGGCGGCCACCCCGCTGCTGCGTCTCTCGCTGCAGGCCGCACCTCCCAGCCTGTGCGCGTCCCTGTGCGCCCGTACCCGGGCGTTGCTCGGCCCGCTGCGACGGATCAATCTGCGTCCACTGCGTGGCTTCGTCGAACGTGCCCCCCTTCCATTTACCCTCGAGTCCCGCGCGCCCAGCGATGACGGACTGCTGGGTAAAGCACTGCAGTCCAGCAACTACCATGATCTGACGGTGCTCCGGCTGGACGGTGCTCAATTGCAGCAGCCACCTGTTTCGCAGTTGCTGGCAAACGTGCTGGAAGGCTTCCTGTGCAACCCACCGGGCGGCGTCAGCCAGCTGATGGCGGTGCGCAACTGGCTGGTGGCTCCCTTGGGGCTGCGCACCGCGCGGCTGGGCTGCCCGGTCTCGTCGCTGGCATGCAGCGATCACACGCAGCTCTTTGCGGGCCGCTATCCCGTGTTGGATTCACAGGTCGATGCACATGGCCGCTATGCCGAAGTACTGCTGGGCGCCGACGATCGCCACCTGCGCTTCCGCAGCAGTGTCCGCGTGCAGCGGCATACCGACGGCCGCATCGATATCAGCCTTGGCACGCGTGTGCAGACCCGCAACATCTTCGGGCGTGTCTACATGGCGTTGATCGATGGCGTGCACCGGCATTACATCGCCCCTGCACTGCTGCGGCGCGCAGTCGAACATGCGCTCGCGCCCGAACTGGCGGTTCCCGGTGCCTGGACCGGTGAAGCCTCGCTTCGCTGAGTCCATAGAAGGCGGGATGAAACGCCATTGTCGTGTTCCGCAAACTGCCGAGGGGTTTACTGTCCGAACTCAACGCGCGTAGCGGAACACCAGATCGTCCGGATCGACGCGCACCGCGTCCGCATCCAGCACCCCGCCCAGCCGCCGGGCCACGGCCTGCGACGCGAGGTTGTCCGGCGCCATGTAGCTCACCAGCGTCGGCAACTGCAGCGATGTGAACGCCCAGTCGCGCAGGGCGGCCGCGGCCTCGCTGGCGAAGCCCTGCCCTTCGTGGCCGTCGTACAACAGCCAGCCCAGTTCCTTTTCCGGAAACAACGGGCCGTGATTGATGCCGACCTGTCCAATGCAGGCGCCGCTGTCGCTCCGTTCGATCATCAGCGCGCCGTGGCCGAACAAGGGCCAGCTGGCCAGGTCGTGACAGAACTGTCCCCAGGCCGCGACCTCACCAAATGGACCGCCCATGCCGCGCGCACGGGGCGATGCAAGAAAGCTCGCATAGGTGTTGAAATCATCCAGCCGCTGCGGGCGCAGGCGCAACCGTGCGGTATGCAGCGTGGGAATCTCCAGCATCGCCACGGCCGATCTCACTGCACAGCCACACGACCATCACCGCGGCGCCGCAGCGACGGAGGGCGTGGCGCATCGGCGTCGGTGCGCGCCAGCACGGACGCCGGCTGCGCGCTGGCCAAGGCGGGATCGACGGACATGGCGGGCTCCTGCAGTGTCAGGCTGCAAGTCTAGGCCGCGCCCTGTGCGATGCAGATGAAGTGCGGCGCCAGGGGGCATGCTGCCCCTGATGTACCGCCATGACCGGCGTCGCCAGCGCCGTGGCACTCAGCGTGCACCGGCAATCCGTACCTGGTCGCGTCCCTGTGCCTTGGCCCGATACATGGCGGCATCGGCAGCACGCAGCAGGGAACGCCAGCCCAGTGCATCGGTACTGCCCTCGGCCACACCGAAACTGGCAGTGACACGCAACACGCTGCCATTGCCCAGCACGATATCCGACTGCTGCAGTGCGACGCGCAGCGATTCGGCCAACCGGCCACCCGCGCCGAGATCCCCATCCGCCAGCAGCACAAGGAACTCCTCGCCACCGTAGCGGGCGATGCTGTCGGTGTGCCGCAGGTGCCTGCGCAGCAGCTGCGCAACCTGCACCAGTACCTCGTCGCCTGCGGCGTGGCCTTGGCCGTCGTTGATTGCCTTGAAATGATCGACGTCGAGCAGGATCACCACCGCCATGACGTTGCCTGCGGCGTGCCGCTGCTGCACGTGTTCGTCCAGCGCGCGCCGATTGAGCAACCCGGTCAGCGCATCGGTGCCGGCCAGCTGGCGCAGTTCGCTGGTCAGTGCGGAACGCTCACGTGAGGTCTCGCGCAGCACTTCAATCGCGTCGAACAGCCGCTGCATCTCTGCCAATGGATGAGTGACGTGCTGCGCGGGGCCCGGCGCGTCGGACGCGATCTGCACCACCTGTTCCTGTGCCTGCAGCAGCGGCCGGAGGATCTGCCGGTGGGCGATGCGCAGGGCCACGCCCAGCACCGCCAGCGTGCCCAATGCGGTGGCCCACAACACGGCCAGCCGCGTGGCCTCGCGATTCCGCGCCTGTTCGAAGCGCTCGATGGACACGCTCAGGTAGCCGTCGCGCAGCGCCTCCAGCGACTGCAGCGTCGGAACGTAGCGCGCCGTGAACTCCGCGGTGTTCCACGGCGGAGGCCGTCCACGGCGACCTTCCTCGATCAGCTGTTCGATCATCGGCAGCGACTCGGCGAAGAACTGCCGGCGTGCCATGTCCCAGTGCCAGGAAAGCTCAGGATCACTGCGGAACACCGACTCGTGACTGGCTGCCAGCCGCCACAGCTCGAGCAGGCGGCCCTCGGTCTGCTGCGCCGCGCGTACCTGCCGGACGCGCCAGGCCCCGGGAACCGCCACCGGCGCCATCACATTCGACGCCAGTCGGCCGCCATGCTCGCGCAGGTCCATCAGGATCTGGCCCTGGATCGCCGGAATCGCCGCTTCGCGGCCGGTGGCCACCAGCACGTTGATCTGCGCCGAACCCAGGCGATGCAGGCGATCGGTCACCGTGAACATGCTGTTGATCGCATGCTCCACGTCGTCGACCGTCCGCGCGTCTGCCGGCTTGGCTACGACCCGGTCCACCGCCGCGCGCGCCTGGCGGAGCTGATGCTGGGCCTCGAACAGGGTGCGGCGCTCGTCAGGCAGGGAGGGCCCGGACAGGATCACGGCATCCATCTGCGTCATCGCCATGTCGACCCGCCTTCGCGCCTGTGCCAGCCATCCCGCCAGCCGCGCGCGTTCGTCAGCATCGGCGCAATCGCTGCCGAGCAGGCTGTTGGCTGGCCCGCGCTCGGCCGAGGCCAGATTGGCCAGATCAAAGGTCTGCCGCAACCGGCGCAGACTGCGGAGGTTGTCCTCCGCATCGGTGTAGCGCAGCGTGCCCTGGACCAGGGCGATGGCCATCAAGGGCAGCGTGCACACCACGAACAGCCCGGCCAGGATCCAGACCCAGGTCCGCAACCCGATCGGCGACACCTTGCGGGCCATTCACCATTCCCCTGAAGTGCGGACCACTGTAGCTGCCGGCTGGCGGCACCCACAAGCGTCCACCGTGGCGCTGCAGTGGCGCCCGCTGGCACCGGCAACTGTCAGATCCAGCGCTGGTCCACCAGTTCCCGTTTCACATAGGCATAGAACACCGGCGCAGCGACCAGCCCCGGCAGGCCGAAGGCGGCTTCCATCACCAGCATCGACAGCAGCAGTTCCCACGCACGCGCCTGGATCTCGCCACCGACGATGCGGGCATTGAGGAAGTACTCGAGTTTGTGGATCACCACCAGGTACAGCAGCGCCACCACCGCCACGTAGAACGATACCGACAGGGCAACGATGGTGATGACGGTATTGGAGATGATGTTGCCCACCACGGGCAGCAGGCCGGCGATGAACGTGATCAGTACCAGCGTCTTCGACAGCGGCAGGTGCACGCCGAACAGCGGCAGCACCCCCAGCAGGAAAATCGCGGTGAACACGGTATTGAGCAGGGAGATCTTCACCTGCGCGAACACCACCTGGCGGAATGCGGTCGCCAGGCGGCCAGTACGGCCGATCAGTTCCTGCGCCAGCGGCCCCATCGTCGGCAGCGGAAGCTCGTCGTACAGCGCGATCATCGCCCCCAGCACCATGCCGATCAGCACGCGCACGCCGATCTGCACCGCCGATGTGCCGGCCACGCCCAGCTGCCGCTGATGCTCTGCCGCCCACTCGTTCAATGCCGCACGCAGTGCCGGCATGTCCTCGGGAATATAGGGCTGCAGCAGCGCCGGCACCTGGTGACGCGAGGTGTTGAGGATGTCCATCAGGCGCGCCAGCAGCGCATCCGGCCCGCCGGTTTCGGTGCGGAAGAAGGACGCCACGCCGATGCCGGCCAGCACGAGCACGCCGATGATGACGGCCGAAAGCACGATCACCGCGATCGCACGCGCGCGCCCGGGCGGCAGGCGCCCCTCCACTGTCGACGCCAGCAGGTGGGTCAACTGGAACACCAGCAGGCCCGACAGCAGCGTCACCACCAGGCCCAGCTTCAGTACCAGCCACATCCCCAGCAGCATCAATGACCAGGCCGCGATCCTTGCAACGGGAGGCCGGGGCTGGGCAACGAGGGCGTCTTGCATGGCATGAGTCCGGGCGGGGTGGCCCATGGTAGTGGAACGCTCCGGACACGGAAATGAATGGAATTGGGGCCAGCGCTTCTGATCACAGGCAATGAATCATCCCCGGCAGGCGCAGGCCTGCCGGGATTCCTGCCTGCTGCCTTCACCTGTGCCCGGGCGACGCTGTCGAGCCACGCAGCATCAGACTGAAGTCCAGCGTCTGCTGAAGCGGGACATCGACACCTTCGATGATGGCGAGCAGCAGCTTGACTGCGCGATCGCCGATCTCCCGCATGGGCTGCCGGATGGTCGTCAACGGCGGCGTGAGGTAACGCGACGACGCCAGATCGTCGAAACCGACGATGGACAGTTCCTCGGGCACGCGGACGCCCAGTTCCCGGCAGGCCGCCAGGGTTCCCAGCGCCATCTGGTCACTGAAGCAGAAGATCGCGGTCGGCGCCGATGCGGCGGCCAGCAGTGCCGTCGCCGCCGCATGGCCGGATTCGACGGAGAAGTCACCCGGCACGACACTCAACTGGCGCAGTCGGCCGCGCGCCCTGCCCGCCGCCCGTGCCCCTTCCAGCCGCTGCTGGTGCAGGGGGTTGTCGGGGGGCCCGCCCACCACGGCGATCCGCTCATGTCCCAGTCCGTACAGGTGCTCCATCACCGCACGCGCGGCGGCAGCGTTGTCGATGTGGACACTGGGGAGGCCCAGCGCGGGGTCGAATTCACAGCCGTTGACCACCGGCGCGGCGGCGCCCTGCTGCTCGACGATCGCGCGCGCGGTAGGCGGCAGGCGATGGCCCAGTACGATCAGGCCATCGGCCTCGTTGCGACGGAGCATCTGCGCATAGCGCTCCTCGCGGTCGGGTCGATGCTGGGTGTCACCCAGCAGGACCGCGTAGCCGACGGCCTGGGCCGCGTCTTCGGCACCCTGCAGGATCTGTGCGAAGAACGGGTTGGCAATGTCCGGCACGGTCACCAGGATCTTGCCGCTGCGCTGCGTCTTCAGCGTGCGGGCGACCGTGTTGGGCACATAGCCCAGCGCGGCGGCGGCCTGTTCGATGCGCGTGCGCGTCGCCGGCAGCACCTTGTCCGGCCGGGACAGCGCCCGCGACACCGTACCGGCGGAGACGCCGACGTGCTTGGCGATGTCGTAGATGGTGGCCATGGCGTCAGTTCTTGTTTCCGCTGTGCAGTGCACAACAGGGTTTGCGGGAGACCCTGCTAGGGTAATGCAATCGATTGCATCGCGGGCGAACCACGTTGAAGACGCTCAAGGGTCCGGCGCTGTTCCTGGCGCAGTTCATCAGCGAAACACCTCCTTTTGATCGGCTGGACACGCTGGCCGGCTGGGCTGCGGGCCTGGGCTATTGTGGCGTACAAGTGCCGACGAACGCGCCGCATCTGTTCGATCTGGCCGAGGCCGCGCGCAGCCAGGCGTACTGCGACGACATCAGCGGCATGCTGGCCGACCATGGCCTGCAGATCACCGAGCTGTCCACCCATCTGCAGGGACAGCTGGTCGCCGTCCACCCCGCCTACGACAGCCTGTTTGACGGCTTCGCGCCGGTGGATAAGCGCGGCAACCCCGCCGCGCGCCAAGCCTGGGCGGTGGAACAGTTGAAGCTGGCCGCCCGCGCCAGCCAACGCCTGGGATTGACCGCGCATGCCACGTTCTCCGGCGCGCTGGCCTGGCCCTACTTCTATCCCTGGCCGCAACGCCCACCGGGACTGGTGGAAGAAGCCTTCGCCGAACTCGGCCGGCGCTGGCGTCCCATCCTGGAGGCGTTCGACGCCAGCGGCGTGGACCTGTGCTTCGAGATCCACCCGGGCGAGGATCTGCACGACGGTGCCACCTTCGAGCGCTTCCTCGATGTGGTGGACCACCACCCACGCGCGAAGATGCTGTACGACCCCAGCCATCTGCTGCTGCAGCAGATCGACTACCTGGGCTTCATCGACCGGTATCACGATCGCATCGGCATCTTCCACGTCAAGGACGCGGAATTCCGGCCCAGCGCGCGCAGCGGCGTCTATGGCAGTTACCAGGACTGGATCGACCGGCCGGGGCGCTTCCGCTCGCTCGGCGACGGCCAGATCGACTTCAAGGCGATCTTCTCCAAGTTCGCGCAGTACGATTTCCCGGGCTGGGCGGTCGTGGAGTGGGAGTGCTGCCTGAAGCACCCGGAGGACGGCGCACGCGAGGGAGCCGCCTTCGTCCGTGACCACATCATCCGCGTGACCGAACATGCCTTCGACGACTTCGCCGGCAGCGGCACGCCGCCGGAATCACTGCGCCGCATGCTGGGACTCTGAGCCACTACCGCCCCGGGAGGGCAAGCCATGACGCACGCCATGTCGCGCTTGGGCGCGATGATGTTCCTGCAGTTCTTCATCTGGGGCGCGTGGTTCGTGACCCTGGGGACGTATCTGGTGCAGGGCCCGCTGCAGGCCAGCGCCAGCCAGGTGGCCACCGCCTTCCTCAGCCAGTCCATCGGTGCCATCGTCGCCCCGTTCCTGGTCGGCCTGATAGCCGATCGCTACTTTGCGGCGCAGCGCATTCTCGGAGTGCTGCACCTGGCCGGTGCGGTGCTGATGTGGTTCGCATCCACGGCGACGGACTTCAACACGTTCTTCGCTTGTGTCATGGGTTACATGCTGCTTTTCATGCCGACGCTGGCCCTGGCCAACAGCGTGGCGATGCGCCATATGCAGTCGCCTGAGAAGCAGTTCCCGCTGGTGCGCGTGGCCGGCAGTGTCGGCTGGATCGTGGCCGGCGTGCTGATCGGCTGGCTGGGCTGGGAGCAGGCGCATCGGCTCGAACTGACCTTCCGCATGGCGGCGATGGCGTCGCTGGCCCTGGGTCTGTATGCCTTCACCCTGCCGCACACACCGCCGCTGGCCAGGCAGCGCGATGCGGGACTGGGGCAGATCCTGGGCCTGGACTCGCTGCGCCTGCTGAAGTCGCGCTCCTACCTGGTGTTCTTCCTCGCCTCCATCGCCATCTGCATTCCGTTGGCGTTCTACTACAACTTCACCAATCCGTATCTCAACGACCTCGGCGTGCGCGGCGCGGCCGGCCTGCAGTCGCTGGGCCAGGTCTCGGAAGTGCTGCTGATGCTGGCCATGCCGTTCCTGTTCGTCCGCCTGGGGGTAAAGACCATGCTGGCGGTAGGCATGGCTGCGTGGGTGGTGCGCTATGTGATGTTCGCCTTTGGCGACGCCGGCGGTGCGTTCTCCCTGCTGGTGATCGGCATCGTGCTGCACGGCATCTGCTACGACTTCTTCTTCGTCACAGGCCAGATCTATACCGACGCACACGCCGGCCCCGACGCGCGCAGCAGCGCCCAGGGCTTCATCACCCTGGCGACGTACGGCGTAGGCATGCTGATCGGCACGTTCCTGTCCGGTGCGGTGGTGGAGCACTTCACCACGGCGGCGGGTCCGGACTGGCAGCAGATCTGGCTGTTCCCGGCCGGCGTCGCACTGGTGGTGCTGATCGCCTTCCTGCTGCTGTTCCGCGACCGCCCCGCTGTCGCGCCCGCTCCCACCGCACCCTGAGGAACCCATCGGATGTCCAAGCTTGGAATCGCCATCGTCGGCACGGGCATGATCGGTGCGGTGCATCGCCGCGCGGCACTGCTGGCCGGGGCCGAGGTCCGCGGCGTGGCGGCCTCTTCCCCGCAGCGCGCGCAGGAGGTGGCGCAGGCGTGGAACGTCGCGCATGCCTACCGCGATATCGAGGAGGTGGTCAGCGATCCGCAGGTGCAGGTCGTGCATGTGTGCACGCCCAACCATCTGCACCGCGCCATGGCGCAGGCCGCGCTGGAAGCCGGCAAGCACGTGATCTGCGAGAAGCCACTGGCCACCACCCTGGAAGACGCCCAGGCATTGGCCGCGTTGGCCGCCAGGACCGGTCTGGTCGCTACGGTCCCCTTCGTCTACCGCTATCACCCGGTGGTCCGCGAGGCACGCGCACGCATCGCGCAGGGCGAGCTGGGGCCACTGCACCTGATCCACGGCAGCTACCTGCAGGACTGGCTGCTGGATCCGGCCAGCAACAACTGGCGTGTCGACCCCTCGTTGGGCGGCACCTCGCGCGTGTTCGCCGATATCGGCTCGCACTGGTGCGACCTTGTGGAATGGGTCAGCGGCGAACGCTTCGCCGAGGTCAGTGCCGCGTTCGCCACCGTCATCGCCGAGCGCGGCGCGGTCACCGGGCAGAGCTTCACCACGCCGGCCGCCGGCGGCACGACGCAGGCTGTTTCCAGCGAGGATGTGGCCACGGCGATGTTGCGCACGAGTGCGGGTACGCTCGCCTCGTTGACGGTCAGCCAGGTTTCGGCCGGACGCCACAACCGGCTGTGGTTCGAGATTGACGGCGCCAGGGCCAGCGTGGCCTTCAACCAGGAAGATGCCGAGCGGCTGTGGATCGGCCGGCCCGACCAGCGCGAGGATAGCTTCGTGCGCGGGCCCGGTGCCGGCAGCGCCGAACAACGCAGATTGTCGGTCTTGCCGGCCGGACACGCGCAGGGCTACGGCAACTGCTTCGAGGCGTTTGTCGCCGACACCTACCGTGCCATTGCGGGCGAGCAGCCGGAGGGCCTGCCCACCTTCGATGACGGCCTGCGCTCGGCGCGGATCGTCACACGCGTCATCGCATCCGCCAGGTCACGTGCCTGGACGGCCATCGATTGAATTCCCGGAGGACTGCCTGATGAACATCCGTATCCGCAGGACCGCAAGCCTTGCACTGCTGCTGCTCGTTGCCCTGCCCGCCTTCGCGCGCGATGCCACCGACCTGCACACGCCCATCGCGGTGCAGATGTACACGTTGCGCAATGCCGGCTCGCTCGACCAGCAGCTGAAGATCGTCCACGACGCCGGCGTGCGCGCCGTGGAAACAGTCGGTACGCAGAATGTCAGCGCTGCCGAACTCAAGCAGCTGCTCGACAAGTATTCGATCAAGGCGATTTCCTCGCACACGCAGCTGGCCGATCTGCGCAGTGACCTGGATGGCGTGGTCGCCTTCAACCGGGCCATCGGCAACACCACGCTGGTAGTGCCCTATCTGGCCGAGAAAGACCGCCCCACCGACGCTGCCGGCTGGACGGCGCTGGGCAAGGAACTGGGCCAGCTCTCGAAGCAGGCTCGTGCCAAGGGCATGCGCCTGGCCTATCACAACCACGACTTCGAGCTGGCCGACTTCAATGGCACGACCGGACTGGAACTGCTGTTCGCTGCGGCCGGCCCCGATCTGCAGACCGAGCTGGACCTGGCCTGGGTCGCACGGGCCGGCCATGACCCGGCGGTGATGCTGGGCAGATTCAAAGGCCGCCTGTTCGCGGTGCACGCCAAGGACAATGCCCCGAAGGGCCAGGCTGAGGATGAAGGCGGCTTCGCCGCCGTGGGCCAGGGCGTCCTGGACTGGAAGGCGATCCTGCCCGCCGCCGCCACGGCCGGCGTGCAGTGGTACATCCTCGAGCACGACCAACCCCGCGATCCAGCCACCGTCATCCGCACCGGTGCGGACTATCTGCGTGAAAACCTGACTGCCCGCGTGCCTGCCGGTGCACAGCGCTAGCCCGCGAAGGAGCCCAGCTTGAAAACGATTCTGAAAGTGACTGTCGCGCTGTGCGGCACCCTGCTGGCCGCTGCGGCGTGGTGCAAGGAAGACCCTGCTGCCGGAGCGCAGCTCTACGCAACGCACTGCGTGGCCTGCCACGGTGCGGAGCGCGCCGGCGTGCCACCGACGTTCCCTGCGCTCACCGACGTCAGCAAACGGCTTCAGCCTGCGCAGATCAAGGACAAGATCAAGCAGGGCGGCGGCTTGATGCCCCCCTTCCCGCAGCTGTCGCAGCAGGAGATCGACAACATCGCCAGCTACCTGGCGAAGTAGGCATGAGGGTGCGCTACAGCTCGCGCACCCAGATGTTGCGGTAGCTCACCCTGGCGTCGTGCTCCTGCAGGTACAGCGGCGCACAGGCATGTGGCGCGTAGGAAGGCGCGCCGATGTACTCGGTCTTGCCCGCCAGCACCGTGTCGTCCTGCACCAGCACACCGTTGTGCAGCACGGTGATGCGGGCTGGCGAGGTGAGCCCACCGCCAGCCGAGAAACGCGGGGCCTTCCAGATGATGTCGTAGGCCTGCCACTCGCCGGGCGCACGCGAGGCGTTCACCAACGGAATGGCCTGCTTGTACATCGATCCGGCCTGGCCGTTGGCATAGGTGGGATTGTTGTAGCTGTCGAGCACCTGCAGTTCGTACACCTCCTGCAGGAAGATGCCACTGTTGCCGCGGTGCTGGCCGTCGAATCCGGCGGTCGCGGTGGGCGTGCGCCACTCGACATGCAGCTGGACATCGCAGAAGCGCTGCCTGGTGCGGATGCCCTTGCTGCCGGGCACCACGGTCAGCGCGCCATCAGCAACGGTCCAGGGCACGGGTCCGCCCTGCTCCGACTCCCAGCGCGACAGATCCTTGCCATCGAACAGCACGATCGCATCGGAGGGCGCGCGGCCCGGTGGCGTCGCCACGACCGCGGGAACCGGCGTCCACACTTCGGTCTTCGCCGGATCGCGCGCAGGGTCGCCGGCGTCCTGCGCGAACACGGGTGCGGTGCCCAGCAGGCAGGCCACTGTCAGGAGAGGTCGGTTCATCGTGCTTCCGGATCAAGGTGGAGGGTCGAGGCGTGGAGGTCCATCAGCTGGTCCCCCACGCCGGCGTGCCGGGCGTATAGGCAAGATCGCCGTCATAGCGACCCGGCACCGCAACGTACTTCAGCACTTCGGTCGCACCGACCTTCGAGGTGAAGAAGCCGAAGATGACCAGCTGCTTGATCATCGTGAAGTAGTGCGGCGCAGCCTCCCCCTCTTCGGCGGTACCGGTCTCGGTGACCTCGACGACGTGCGCCCGGGCTTCCGCATCCAGGGTGCGCAACAGTTCGCTGCGGGCCTGCGAGGGAAGCGACACGAAGCGGCCACCGGCACGCTTGTCGATATCGACCAGGCCGGCGCGGAATATCGCCTGCTGCCGGGGGGTGTAGCAATCGGTGACGAACAGCGCCATGAACGGGCCCGCGCCGGCATCCTTCGCGCCCGGCGTTGTGGTTCGCGGCAGGATGGTTTCAGCGATCTCGTCCAGCATGCTGATGTCAGCGGCAGAGAACGCGGCCTTCGATCCTGTCGTCGCGCTCTGCCCTGCGGCCAGTGCGGGCAGGCCCACCATGGCCGCGCCGGTGGCGGCGACGATCATCTTCAACAGTTCGCGACGGTCCATCACAGGTTCCCCGCTTTCAGTTCGCGTACGGCATGGTCGGCGGCCCGTGCCGTCAGCGCCATGTACGTCAGCGATGGATTCACGCACGCGCTGGAGGTCATGCAGGCGCCATCAGTCACATAGACATTCGGCGCATCCCAGACCTGATTGTGCTGGTTGAGCACGGAGCTTCTGCGATCGCGGCCCATGCGGGCCGTGCCCATTTCATGGATGCCCTTGCCCGGGGCGTAGTCGTTGTCGTGCATCTCCACGTCCTTGACGCCGGCTGCCTCCAGCATCTCGGCAGCGTCGGCCGCCATGTCCTTGCGCATCGCCAGTTCGTTCGAGCGCATCGAAACGTCCATCGCCAGCACCGGCAGCCCCCACTTGTCCTTGCGCTGTGGATCCAGGCGGATCGTGTTGTCGTGGTGCGGCAGCATCTCGCCGAATCCGGTCATGCCGATGCGCCAGTCGCCCGGCAGGGTCAGGGCCTCCTTCAGGTCGGCACCGATGTTCAGCTCGGCGATCTCGCGCGACCACCCGGTGCGGCTGGCACCGCCCTGGTAGCCGAATCCGCGCAGGTAGCTGCGCTTGTCCGCAGCGACGTTGCGGAAGCGCGGAATGTAGAAGCCGCAGGGGCGGCGACCGAAGTAGTACTTGTCGTCGTAACCCTCGACCCGGCCTGAGGCACCGGCACCAAAATGATGGTCCATCACGTTGTGCCCCAGCTCGCCGGATGACGACCCCAGGCCGCCCTCCCAGACATCGGTGGCCGAGTTCATCAGCATCCAGGTCGAGTTGAAGGAGGATGCGTTGAGGAAAATGACCTTGGCCGTGTACTGATAGGTCAACCCGGTCTCGGCATCGATGACCTCCACACCGCGCGCGCGCTTGCGGTCCTTGTCGTACAGCACTTCCTTGACGATCGAGAAGGGCCGCAATGTCAGATTGCCCGTTTTCATCGCCGCCGGCAGCGTCGCCGCCTGGGTCGAGAAGTAGGCACCGAAGGGACAGCCCAGGATGCACTTGTTGCGGTACTGGCAGTTCACGCGCCCCTGCTCGGGCATGGGCTGGGTGATGTTGGCGGTACGCGAGTGGATCATGTGCCGCGTTCCGCCAAACGCCTTCCTGATCCGCGCGGCCACATCCTTCTCTACGATGTTCAGCGGGATCGGCGGCAGAAATTCACCGTCCGGCAGCACGTCCAGTCCCTCGCGCGTACCGGCGATACCGGCGAACTTCTCCACATGGTCGTACCAGGGTGCGATGTCGGCGTAGCGGATCGGCCAGTCAGTAGCGATGCCGTCCTTGAGGTTGGCTTCGAAATCCAGATCGGAGAAGCGGTAGCTCTGCCGCCCCCACATCAGCGAACGGCCGCCTACGTGGTAGCCACGGAACCAGTCGAAGCGCTTGGTCTCGGTGTACGGTGACTCCTGCTCATTGGCCCACATCCCTTCCAGGTTCTCGGCCAGGCCGTAGTCGCGCATCAATACGGGGAAGGCGGCCTTCATCGCCTGTGTCGGCCGGTTGCGGTGCGGGAAATCCCACGCCTCCTTCATCGCATTGACGTAGTCCTTGACGTGCTCGATGTTGCGCCCGCGTTCCAGCATCAGGACCTTCAGGCCCTTCTCAGTCAGTTCCTTCGCCGCCCAACCGCCACTGATTCCCGAGCCAACAACGATGGCGTCGTAATGATTGTCTGCCATGGGTCTACTTCACCTGGGTGGATATCGTTTCAGACGTCGCAGAGGCGGATCGCCTCGCGCAGCGAGCCGACGGGATCGGGTGCCGCAGGCATGAACTCCTGCGCCAGATACCCCTCGAAGCCGGTGTCGCGGATCGCGCGACAGATGGCCGGATAATGCAGTTCCTGCTGGTCACCGATCTCGTGCCGGCCTGGCACACCTGCGGTGTGGTAGTGCTTGAAGAAGCGGTGATGCCTGCCGATGGTGGCGATGATGTCGCCCTCCATGATCTGCATGTGATAGATGTCGTACAGCAGGCCGAAATTGTCCGATCCGAGCCGCTGGCACAGCTCGACGCCCCATGCGGAGTGATCGCACAGGTAATCGGGATGATCGACCCTGGAGTTCAGCAGCTCCATCACCAGCACGACACCACGCTTCTCGGCATGGCCGAGGATGCGCTTCAGCCCGGCTTCGGCATTCTCCAGGCCTTCCCGCGGATCCATGCCGTCACGATTGCCGGAGAAGCAGATGAGGTTGCGGTAGCCGGCATCGGCCACCAGATCGATGTGCCGCGCGTAGCGCTCCACCAGTGCATCGTGATACTGGCGGCCGGCAAAGCCTTGGGTCAGGCTGATCTCGGCGCCGTTGCACATGGAGCTGTAGACGCCATGCGCCTTCAGTGTGGGCCAGTCCGCCGGCCCCACCAGATCGATGGCGGCGAAGCCGATATCCTTCACCGTCTGGCAGAGCTGGGCGACCGACTGCTGCGGGAACGTCCAGCGGGCGACGGAATGCTTCAGGTTGCCCTTGAGTGGGGCCTGGGCGGCGAACGAGGGCAGCGCGGCTGTCGCAGCCAGGCCAAGGCCGCCAGCGAACGCCATGCGCAACGCATCGCGCCGCGTAAGCCTCGATGCCGGTCCCATCGAATGGATGGACATCCATCTGCCGGCCTCCCAACCGGTATCAAACGCAACGATTCACAGCAATGCAATCGATTGCACCATAAGGGAGGAATTCTTTTTTTTGCAAGACGCGGTGCACGAAAAACCATGCTGCGCGGCACAACGCCGGCCTGCCGTGGAAAAAAGAAAAGCCCCGCATCGGCGGGGCTTTCTGTTTCCTGCGGACGCGCGTCCGATCAGAACGGAATGTCGTCGTCAGCAAAATCGTCCATCGGCGGCGCCGACTGCTGCGGCTGCGGGCGCTGGTTGCCGCCCTGGTTGCCGTAACCGCCACCCTGGTTGCCGCCCTGGTTGCCATAGCCACCGCCCTGTCCACCACGCTGGCCACCACCGCCGTACTCCTGGCGCGGTGCCTGCTGGCGCTGCGGACGATCACCGCCGTAGTTGCCGCCACCACCGCCACCGCCTTCACCGCGGCCGCCCAGCATCTGCATCTCATCGGCGACGATATCGGTGGAGTACTTCTCCACGCCGTCCTGGCCGGTGTACTTGTCGTAACGCAGGCTGCCTTCGACGTAGACCGAGCTGCCCTTGCGCAGGTACTCGCCGGCGATCTCACCGAGCTTGCCGAAGAACACCACGCGGTGCCATTCGGTGCGTTCCTGCTGGTTGCCATCCTTGTCCTTGCGGACGCTGGTGGTGGCCAGGCTGATGCGGGTGATCGCCATGCCGCTCTGGGTGTACTTCACGTCCGGGTCGTTGCCGAGATTGCCGACCAGGATGACTTTATTGATGCCGCGCGCCATAGGTACCTTCGTCCGTTGTCCAGGGGCAGTCGACCAGTGATAGCACAGCCCCGGCCGGGGGTGCAGGACACTGGGCCGCCCCCGATGAATTTGGGGGAATGCAAGAACGCCGCATCTTAGCACTGCCGCCGCTCCGTGCCCGGCCAGAAGCGACGAAAGACACCGAAAGATCCTACTGAAATCCTTGTAAGGCAATGACTTAGCCATCCGGGCCGGAGCTCCCGGCGCGGCCGGCCGCAGTGACGGCCGGCGCTGCGATGGCGCCCCCATGGCATCATGCCGGGGCACCTACTCATTCGTTCGCGCGCTTCCCCCATGACCATCAAAGGCAAAGCCACCTCCCTGGACATCGCCCATCTGGCCGGCGTCTCCCAGCCGACGGTGTCGCGGGCCCTGCGCGGCAGCCCGATGGTCAATGCGGAGACCCGAGAACGCATCCTGCGCATCGCCCGCGAGCTGAACTACAAGGTGGACAAGAACGCCTCCAGCCTGCGCCTGCGCAATGCCGGCACGCTGGCCCTGCTGTTCTTCGAGGACCCGACCAACGACGATTCGCTGATCAACCCGTTCTTCCACTCCATGCTGGGTTCGATCACCCGCGCCTGCGCGTTGCACGGGCAGGATCTGCTGGTGTCGTTCCAGCAGCTGTCGACCGACTGGCAGGCCGACTACGAGGACAGCAACAAGGCCGACGGCATCATCCTGCTGGGCTATGGCGACTACCACGAATCGCGCGACCGCCTGCAGCGGCTGGTCGAACAGGGCACCCACTTCGTGCGCTGGGGTGCGGCCCTGCCCGGCCAGCCCGGGGTATCGATCGGCAGCGACAACTTCCAGGGCGGGCACGACATCACCACCCATCTTCTGCAGCAGGGCTGTCGGCGCATTGCCTTCCTCGGCCACGCCTCCAGCCATTACCCGGAATTCGAGGAGCGCTACCGCGGTCACGTGGCAGCCCTGCGCGATCACGGGCTGCATGCCGAACCGGCCCTGCAGCACGATGCCATCACCACCGAAGCGTCCGGCCAGGAAGCCTGCCAGGCGCTGCTGGCGCGAGGCGAACCGATCGATGCGATCTGCGCCGCCAGCGACCTGATCGCCATCGGTGCGATCCGTGCACTGCGCGAGGCCGGGCTGCGGGTGCCGCAGGACGTGGCGGTCACCGGGTTCGATGACATCCCGCTGGCGGCCTCGGTATCCCCTGCGCTGACCACGGTGCAGCAGGACACCAAGCAGGCCGGGCAACTGCTGGTGGAACGGCTGCTGGCCTCGATCAGCCGGCAGCCGGTGGAGAGCCAGAGCATCCCGGTGAAGCTGGTGGTGCGGGAATCATCGCTGCGCGGCTGAAACAGCGGACGTGATCGGACGGGACTACGCAGTGAACCCGGCCTGCGGGCACCGGACCGGGTGCCGCAAGGCCCGCAGGTGGACGGCCCCGTCGGGTGGCCTCAGCCCTGGGCGAAGTCCTTCAGGATCTCGCCGACGCCACTGGGCGAAATCTCGAAGCCCAGCGAGGTACCCGGGTTGATCACCACGCCGTAGCCCCCCGGCACGCGGCGCAGCACGTCCAGCATCAGCCAGCGGATCTGGTGTTCGGCCTGCTGGCTGTAGATGCCCACCCGCGATGGATCGGTGAACACGGCCACGTGCAGCGTGCCCTGCTTGTCGAACAGCAGTGGGTCGAAGCCGCTGCCGTCGGGGGTGACCAGGCTGCCCGTCAGCAGCAGCACCTCGGAGGCGACGAAGGCCTCCATGAAGGCGCGGATCGGCACCGCCCCGTCCATCGCCGCCTTCAGCAGGGTTTCGATCGGGGTCTGCGGGGCGAGGTCGGACATGGCGGTACGGCGCGGCGTGAGGGGTGCCTATTGTAGGGTCGAGCCTGCTCGAAGAGCGTGCCAACCAAGGTTGGCACCTACCAGGGCGGGAGTGCCAACCGAGGTTGGCACCCACCAGAGCGGTAGCGCCGGGCCACGCCCGGCGGCGCCCTCACCGTCCCAGACGCTGGTCCCGAGCCTTCTGGTCGGCCATCGCCCTGTCCAGCTCTGCCTGCAGCGCTGGCTGCTGCACGGAGGCATCCAGCACGTACACCTTCACGCCATGCGCGGGCACTTCGGCCTTCAGGGAGGCATCCACCTGCAACGAACCGCCGTCCAGCGCGTCGCGCCAGCGGCCCGCCTGCAGGTAGCGCTCCACCTGGAAAACCGTCGCCTTGTCGCCCTTGTTCAACAGCACCAATGCGGTCTGTGCCACATCCCCCTGCTGCAGCACACGGAAGAACACCGCCTCATTGCCACGCAGGCGCTCGTTCACCTGCAGGCCGCGCTGCAGCGCCGGGGTGGCCTGGCGCAGCTGGGCGATGCGCCGCAGGGGCGCGAAGATCGGGCTCTGCGGTGCGGCATCCACCCGCGCCTGGCCGAAGTAGGCACGGTTGCCGGCATGCTCGGCACGGCCCCGCATGAAGCCGGTTTCCGAGCCGTAGTAGACCACCGGGATACCACGGGCGGTGAACAGCCAGTTGTGTGCGTCGATGAAACCGTTGTCGCTGGCCTGCAGGCGTGGCATGTCGTGGTTGTCGTAGAAGCTCATCAGCTCGTACGGATTGGCATAGGGGCCGCCGGTCAGGTGCAGCGGCTCGGCCAGCGTCTCGAAGCCCTTGCCGGCGGTACCGAAGGTCTGTTCCAGCGCGCCACGCAGCGGGAAGTCGAGCACGCTCACGTTGGCGTTGCCCGGCCAGGTGTGCTCGGCAATCCTGCTGGCGTCGTAATCGAAGGCCTCGCCGAACATGAACATGTTCGGATGCTCGGCACGGATGCGGTTCACGAACTCGTGCCACCACGGGTGCGGCAGCCAGCCGATGGTATCGATGCGCAGTGCGTCCACGCCCTGCGCGGTCCACTGCAGGTACGCGCCGACGAGGTAGTCCATCACCGCCGGGTTGTTCTGGTTGAAGTCGGACAGCTCGGCCAGGTTGCCATCGAAGATCGAGCCTTCCTTGCTGTCGACCGGGCCGATGGTGTTGTAGAACGCGTGCAGCGGGTTGTGCTTTGGATCCAGCTTCTGCGGGGGCAGGTTCTGGTGGTCGGCGATCAGCTTTCCCTCCTTGTCGAAGATCTGGCCGAACTGCGGCTGCCGTGTCGGCATGGTCCAGGCCGGCGAGCCGTGGTTGCCGACGATGTCCAGCACCACCTTCAGGCCGGCACCGTGCAGGCCCTTGGTCAGCCCGGCAAAGTCCAGGTCCTTGCTGGGCAGGTGCTCGTCGAGTTTGTAGAAGTTGATGCCCCAGTAACCGTGGTAGCCGGTCTTGCCGCGGTCGGTCAGCGTGCTGGTGCAGCTGATCGGCTTGCTGCCGGTGAACGCCTCATCCGGATTGTCGACGATCGGCGTGATCCACACCGCGCCGAAGCCGAGCTGGCGGATGTAGTCGGCGTTGTCGAGCACGCCCCTGAAGTCGCCACCGAGGTAGCCGATGTTGCCGTCCACCTTGTCCGGGCACGGCACCGGAATGTCGAACGTGCGGTGGCTGCCCCCCTGGTCGCGATGATCGTTGGACGGATCACCATTGACGAAACGATCGGTCACCACGAAGTACACAGCATCGCTGGCGAACGGTTCGAGCGTGCCCACGTAGTCCGGGCGCGATGCGGCCTGTACCGCCGTGGCGAGCAGGGCCAGCGACAGCCCCAGCGACATTCTGGAATACACACGCATCATGCACTCTCCTGATGGGCCGGCACGCGAAGCACGCACAGCCCGGCAATGAACAGACTCACTCCACCCAGCACCAGCACGTGCAGGGGATTTCCGCCCAGCCACTCGCGCAGTGCGAAGCCCAGCGCGCTGGCGGCGACCAGCTGCGGAATGACGATGAAGAAATTGAACAGGCCCATGTAGATGCCCATCTTCGCCGCCGGCACGCTGTCGGACAGCAGGGCGTACGGCAGCGACAGGATCGAGGCCCAGGCGAAGCCGACGCCGGCCATGGACAGCAGCAGCCAGGTGGGGTCCTTGATGAACATCAGCGAGATCAGGCCCAGCCCGCCGAGCCACAGGTTCACCAGGTGGCTCCAGCGCAGGCCGATGGCGCGCACCATCGGCGGGATCAGCAAGGCGGCCAGTGCGGCGAAGCCGTTATAGGCGCCGAACAGCACACCGACCCAGTTGGCACCCTCGTTGTACGCCGCCGACTGCGGGTCGGTGGAGCCGAAATGCGTGCCGGCCACCGCTGCGGTGGTGTAGATCCACATCGCAAACAACGCAAACCACGAGAAGAACTGCACCCAGGCCAACCGGCGCATGGTCACCGGCATCGCCCGCAGATCACCCACGATTGCCGCCAGCATGTGTGCCTGCGGCAGCGTACGGGCCAGCGCAAGAAGCACACCATAGCCCACGCAGAGACCCGCCAGCACGTAGAGCATCCTGTCGCCCTGGCGCGCGGCGATCACAGCGGCCAGCAGCACGCCTGCACCCAGCCACAGCGCCACCTGCGCCCACGGTGCGGGGCCACTCGCAGCGGCGGCGGCATGGTGCGCCGGCGGCTCGGCGTCATCGAACCCGGCCAGTTCTGCCGGTGAATACTCGCGGGTACTGACCACGGTCCAGGTGATCGCCGCCAGCAGCACTGCCGCACCGAAATAGAACGCATAGCGCACCGTATCCGGCACCTCGCCGGCAGCGGCTGTGTTGGCCACGCCGAAGTGGGCCAGGATGAACGGCAGGAAGCTGGCAACGATGGCACCGACACCGATGAAGAAGCTCTGCATCGCGTAACCGGCCGGTCGCTGGCGCGGTGCCAGCTGGTCGCCCACGAAGGCCCGGAACGGCTCCATTGATACGTTGATCGAAGCATCCAGCACCCACAACGTGCCCGCCGCGATCCACAACGCAGGCGAGTTGGGCATGACCAGCAGGGCCAGCGTGGTCAGCACCGCACCGATCATGAAGAACGGGCGACGCCGGCCCCAGCGCGTCCACGTGCGGTCGGAGAGATAACCGATCACCGGTTGCACCAGCAGGCCGGTCAACGGTGCGGCGATCCACAGCCCGGGCACCGACTCCATGTCCGCGCCAAGCGTCTCGAAGATGCGGCTGGCGTTGGCGTTCTGCAGGGCAAAACCGAACTGGATGCCGAGGAAGCCGAAACACATGTTCCAGATCTGCCAGAACGACAGCTGCGGTTTGGCAGGGCGGTTCATCGTGCGTCCTCCGCCGTGGCGACCGGCGCCAGCGTCAGCGCCTTCACCTGCGCCTGGTTGAGCACGCCTTCGCGCCCGCCCTTTCCGCCGGTGTAGTGCGCGAAATGCTGCAGCGCGCTCATGTTGAAGCCTTCTTCAAGCACGACCGTGCACGGCCCCTTGGGCACAGCGAACGTTGCCGAGGTCGAGTCCTGCACGGCCACGCTGTGCGGCATCGCAACCGTATGCCGCTGCAATGGCTGGCCCGGGCACTGCAGCACCAGTTGCTTGACCGCAGCCGTGACGCCGGTGTTGATCGGCCCGTTCGGGTTGCGGTACTGCAGGCGCAGGCGCACCTGCCCGGCCTTGGCCGAGGTGAACTGCCAGCGTTCCTCGCCCTTCAGCACCTGCTGCAGACCGACGCAGAGCATCGGGCTGTGCAGCGATTCCAACGTGCCTTCGCGCCGGGTCAGGCTGAGGCAATGCTGTAGGCCATCGTCGCTGATGCGTGCCACGCCCTTGCTGTCGGTGACCGCCTTGCCATCCTTCCACAGCACCTGATCGGCTGCCACCGGAACGTTCCAGCCCGCGCCCTTGCGCAGGGCCTGCGGCGCAACCGGCGTGGCCGGCGCACGCACGTTGGCCTCCGCGGTCGTGGCAGCGAAACCGGTTGCTGCCGGGGCGGCGACCAGCTGCACCGTCGTGGTGCTGCCACGCGTGGTGGTTCTGCCGGCCACCAGCAGGCCATCGCCCACGTTCTGCGGGCGCTCCAGCACATAGCGCTTGCCGTTGGCTTCCAACGTGATACGGGGATGTGTGCCGAACAGTTCCGGCACCAGCGCGGCCGGCAGCTTGGGCTGCACGCGGCCATCGTCCTGCACGCCGAACACGCCTTCGGTGACCATGGCCAGATAGCCCGCCACCGACCACAGCTGGCGCTCTGAATTGACCACCGGCCCGCTCAGCGCGCCTTCGTCCACATGCACGGCCTGGCTGACCAGCTCGTAGTTTTCCATGTTGGAACCAGCCAGTGCCGCCCCCTGCATCAGCGAGCGGATCTCGGCGGCGATGCGCGGCGCGTCGTCCAGCTGTCGCGCAGCACGCAGCGAATACGCACTGACGAACGGCCAGATCGCACGGTTGTGGTAGATCGGCTGCTGGGCTTCCTGTGGCCACACCACCGGGCTGCCGGCCGGCCCCATCGGGTAGTTCGCCAGCGCGCGGCGCGCCCGCGCCTCGGGCAGCACGTCGGCCAGGATGCCCAGCGACAGGCCCAGCAGGTCGACCTTGGCGTAGGGCACCGGATGCGCCGCCTCACCGATGTAGCTCATGTACTGGCCCATGTCGTCGCGCCAGAAGCGCGCATCGATCCGTACCGCCAGTTCATCGGCCCACGCCTTGTACTGCGCACGGCGATCATCGCCCCGCTGCGCGGCCATCTGCTCTGCCAGCCGCAGTGCCTGGTAGTGCAGGACGTTGGTGGACAGCGCGTAGGAATCACCGATGAAGCGCACGTTCTCCCGGGTCCAGTCCGGATACGTCTGTTCACGCCAGTCGAGGAACGAGGTTTCGCCGCGATAGAGGCCCATCTGTGGGTCGAACACCATCGCCCGGTCCTGCGCCAGCGTGCCCTGCAGCGCCTGCCAGACCTGTTCGGCAAAAGCAGGATCATCCAGCAGGTGGCGTGCGGCCAGGAACCACACCACACGGTCGCTGCTGATCGGCCAGCTGCCGCCGGAGCCGGTATCCTGCGCGACGAACAGGCCGGGCGTGCGCCCATCGCGGGCAGCCGACAACTTGAACTGCAACGACTGACGCGTGCGCTGCGGATCCAGCCGCGCCAACGCCAGGTCGGCGGCGAAGCTGACATCTCGGGTCCACACGTAGGGCCAGCGGGCACCGGTCTGGAAGCAGTCGCATGGCACCGGCCGTCCTTCGTCAAAGGCGGGGTCGCGGATCGCATCGACCCGGTCCTGCGCCATCTCCTGCTGGGCCAGCGCGAACAGCGCGTCGAACATCACGCTTCCGGTCTGGCTGCGCATCGGCGCGGCGGCAATCGGCACAGCGCCGTTCGGCGTGTGCAGCACAAAGCTGCCCTTGGCAGCCGCTTCGGCACGCGCATGGCGGCCGTCGAATTCCAGGTCGGCCGCATGCGCGGTCGTCCCCAGCGCTGCCCCCAGGGCAGCGGTCAGGCAAATGATCTTCAGCATCGAAGCGGCAGACCGGCTTGCGCCCGTCGACCTCCCTCCCTCTCTGCACCGTTTATAGGTCCGCGCAGCCGTGACCGGCGCGCGGGCGCGGCGCCTCCCTCAAGGTGCCTTGGGCCCATGGTAGACGCGGGGCTGTCGCCTGCGTCCAGCTGCATACGTATTCATGCACCGACGCGGCAGTACGCCCGCCGGGCTGGCTTATGGTCCGGGTCTGCCAACGGCGCCTTGGGAGGGGAAATGCCGATGTCATCCAGTGTTGTACGTGCGGTGTTCGCGCGAATCATGGGCGTTGCGCTGCTGGGCCTGGCCGCGCTGGCGCAGGCCGCCCCGCAGATCACCAGCGTCCAATCGCCCGGCGGCGTGCTCAAGGTCAGCCTGGTGCTGGACGGCGGCACCGCCCGCTACCGGGTGGAGCGCTTCGGTGAAGCCGTAGTGGAGGATTCCAGGCTTGGCTTCGAACTGCGCGATGGCCGCCTGGACCGGGATTTCATCCTGCTCGGGCAGCAACGACGCAGCGTCGATGAGACGTGGGAACAGCCGTGGGGGGAACGCCGCCTCACCCGCAACCACTTCAACGAGCTGACCGTGCAGCTGGCCGAAACCACCGGCAGCAAGCGCCGGCTGGATGTGGTGTTCCGCGTCTACAACGACGGCCTGGGCTTCCGCTATGTGTTCCCTGAGCAACCGAACCTGCGCGAAGCGATCATCGATGACGAGCTGACCGAGTTTGCCGTCGCACAGGATTCTACCGCTTGGTGGATTCCGGCTGGCGAACCGATCCATTACGAGTACCTGTACCAGCGTACCCCGCTGCGCGAAGTGCCGCTGGTGCACACGCCGATGACGCTGCGGAGCCGCGATGGCCTGCACGTGGCGATCCACGAAGCCGCACTGGTGGACTACGCCGGCATGTGGCTGCGCCGCACCGACGGCCAGCGCCTGCGCGCGCAGCTCTCGCCCTCGGCCGAAGGGTGGAAGGTGCGCCGTGCCCTGCCCTTCGTCACGCCCTGGCGCACGCTGCAGATCGCCGACCGCGCCGGCGGCCTGGTCGAGTCCGACCTGATCCTCAATCTCAACGAGCCCAATGCACTGGGCGATGTGAGCTGGGTGAAGCCGGCCAAGTACCTGGGCGTGTGGTGGTCGATGCACCTGGACAACGAAAGCTGGGCGACCGGACCGAAGCATGCGGCGACCACCGCCAAGACCAGGAGGGTGATCGATTTCGCCGCCGCGCACGGCTTCCGTGGCGTCCTGGTGGAGGGCTGGAATCCCGGCTGGGACGGCATGTGGGTGGGCAATGGCTACGACTTCGACTTCACTCGCGCCACGCCCGATTTCGACATTGAAGCGCTTTCGGCATATGGACTGAAGAAGGGCGTGCACCTGATCGGCCACCATGAAACCGGCTGTGCCATCGAACACTATGAGGCGCAGCTCGACGCCGCGCTGGACCTGTATGCGCGGCTGGGCGTGGACCAGTTCAAGACCGGCTACGTCTGCGACGACGGCCAGGTCGACCGCCGCAACCCGTCGGGTGGCCCGCTGTGGCGAGAGTGGCACGACGGCCAGTTCATGGCGCGCCACCACCTGCATGTCGTGCAGGAAGCCGCGCGCCGGCACCTGTCGGTGAATCCGCACGAGCCGATCAAGGACACCGGCCTGCGCCGCACCTATCCCAACTGGATCTCCCGCGAAGGCGCGCGCGGCATGGAGTACAACGCCTGGGGCCAGCCGCCGAACCCGCCCGAACACGAAGTCAATCTGGTGTTCACCCGGATGCTGGCCGGACCGATGGATTACACCCCCGGCATCCTCAGCCTGAAGGGCCGCCACGGCCAGGCCATCCCCAGTACCCTGGCACGTCAGCTGGCGCTGTACGTGGTGCTGTACAGCCCGATCCAGATGGCCGCCGATCTGCCCGAACACTACCTGCAGCATCGGGAGGCGTTCCGCTTCATCGAAGACGTGGCGGTGGACTGGGAGCAGAGCCGCGTGCTCGATGGTGAAGTGGGCGACTACGTGACGATCGTGCGCCGCGACCGCAACAGCCGTGACTGGTTCCTGGGCAGCATCACCGACGAGCATGGCCGCGTGCTGCCGGTGTCGCTGGGCTTCCTGGAGCCGGGCGTGCGCTACCGCGCGGAAATCTATCGCGATGGCGACGGTGCGGACTACCGCAGCAATCCGTTCGCGTTCACGCGGCAGACGCGTGAAGTGACCAGCGCCGATGCACTGCCCCTGATGCTGGCGCCGGGCGGCGGGCAGGCCATTCGGTTCACGCCATTGGAGTGATGGATGCCCCCGCGTGATGTTCGCCGGGCATGGCCCGGCGCTACCGTGGCGGGGATCTGAAAGCGATTACAACCCTGCAAACGTCATTGAATACGTATGCAGGGTGATTCCCGCGGAGAACCCGCTGCCTACCATAGCGGCGACGACAGCGGCCACCGCGTCGCACGTTCACGGCGTTGCCGGAACGACCTCGAAATGAACAACAACATTGCCTGGGAGGGGAAAATGTTGAACCACAAGCGCAGCGCGCTGAGCATCGCGCTGGCCGTTGTCCTGGCGCCGTCACTGGCGGCGGCACAGACCACGCAGAGCACCACCACGCCGGCCGGCACCGCCGCCACCAACCTGGATACGGTGCAGGTCACCGGTATCCGCCGCGGCATCGAGAACGCGATCGCGATCAAGCAGGACGCCACCTCGGTGGTGGAAGCGATCTCCGCCGAGGACATCGGCAAGCTGCCCGACGTCAGCATTGCCGAATCCATCTCGCGGCTGCCCGGCCTGGCCGCGCAGCGCGTCGCCGGGCGTGCACAGGTGATCAGCGTGCGCGGCCTGTCACCGGACTTCGCCACCACCCTGCTCAACGGCCGTGAGGTCGTCAGCACCGGCGACAACCGTGGCGTCGAGTTCGACCAGTATCCATCCGAGCTGGTCAACGGCGTGACGGTATACAAGACGCCCGATGCGGCACTGGTCGGCCAGGGCCTGTCGGGCACCATCGACATGCAGACCGCCCGTCCGCTCAGCTTCCCCGACCGGGTGATCGCCGTCAGCGGGCGCCTGCAGAAGAGCTCGCTCGGCGATGCGGCCAACGTCGATGAGTTCGGCAACCGCTTCAGCGCCAGCTACATCGACCAGTTCTTCGACAAGACCCTGGGCATCGCCGTCGGTTACGCGCACAGCGACAACCCGATCCAGGAAAACCAGGTCGGCCTGTACGAGCCGTGGACCACCCAGTACACCACGGACGGAAAACGTCCCGGCGTTGCTGCAGGCACCTATTTCTCCGACGGCATCAAGGCGCTGCGCCGTACCGGCAACAACAAGCGCGATGGCGTGATGGCCACGATCCAGTTCCGGCCCAACAACAGCTGGAGCAGCACCTTCGATGCGTTCCACACCGAAGCCGAGCAGATCGACACCGCCAACCAGTTCGAACTGAACCTCAGCAACTACAACGGCAATTACCTGCCGGGCCTGCTGATCAGCAATCCGCAGATCAACGCCGACGGCACCTTCACCGGCGGTACCGCCAGCGGCGTGTACCCGCTGGTGCGCGGCATGTACAACAAGCGCAAGGACAAGATCGACGCGTTCGGCTGGAACAACGAATTCAACTTCGGCAGCGTCAGGCTGGTCGCCGACCTGAACTACTCCAAGGCCACGCGTGACGAGCTGAACCTGGAGAACAATCTGCAGCTCACGCCCATGCCGCAGCTGGATACGGTCGGCGTGCAGATCCGCCAGAACGGCTTCTCGCAGATCAGCCCGGGGCTGAACTACTCCAATCCCGATGCCCTGTTCCTGACCAACACCATCTATGGGTCCGGCTACGGCAAGGTGCCGAAGGTGGAAGATCGCCTGAAGGGCGGCAAGCTGGCGGCGACCATCGCCCTGCCCGAAGCGATGGCGTCGTGGGCACCGGACCTGGACATCGGCGTGAACTATGCCGATCGCCGCAAGGTCAAGACCCAGTCCGAGGGCAACATCCTGCTCGGTGCCCAGGGCGATGCCAACATCGCGGCGGACCTGCAGTACGACCCGGTGAACCTGGGCTTTGCCGGCCTCGGTACCATCCCGGCCTGGAACGTGCCGGCGGCGGTTGCCCGCTACATGACCTTCGATCCGGTCGACAACCTGGACTACCTGATTCCCAAGTCGTGGACGGTGCAGGAGAAGATCACCACCGCCTGGGCGCGCCTGAACATCAACACCGACATCGGCGTGGTCGGCGTGCGCGGCAACATCGGCGTGCAGATGCAGCGCACCGATCAGAGTTCGGACTCCCGCTACTGGGACGCGTCGCAGCCCGCCGGCAGCAACGTGCAGCCCTACTCCGACGGCCGCAAGTACAACGACTGGCTGCCGAGCCTGAATCTGGCCTTCATGTTCCCGCACGAACAGACCCTGCGCTTCGCGGCAGCCAAGCAGGTCGCGCGCCCACGCGTGGACCAGATGCGCGCCGGCCTGGAGTTCGGCGTGGATACCTCCACCGGCCGCCCCGGCGGCAGCGGCGGCAATCCGCGGCTGGACCCGTGGCGCGCCACCGCGCTGGATCTGTCCTATGAGAAGTACTTCGGCGAGAAGGCCTACGTCGCTGCGGCGATCTTCTACAAGGACCTGAAGAGCTACGTCTACACGCAGTCGGTGGACAACTACGACTTCAGCGGGCTGCTCGGCAACTACGTGCCGCCGCCGGGCATGGTGGTGCCCGTGCTGCCGACCGGCACCTTCTCCACGCCGGTGAACGGTGAGGGCGGTACCCTGCGCGGCCTCGAGCTGACCGGTTCGTTCCCGCTGGAGATGCTCACCGACAGCCTGCGCGGCTTCGGCGTGCAGGCCAGTGCCACGTTCAACGACAGCGACATCAAGATCCTCGACCCGGAAAGCGCCTCCAGCGTGGGGACCGATCCCATCAGCCTCCCGGGCCTGTCCAAGCGTGTGTACAACTTCACCGCGTACTTCGAGCGCAATGGTTTCGAGGCCCGCGTGAGCCAGCGCCGTCGTTCGGACTTCATCGGTGAGATCGGCAACTTCAACGGCAATCGCACCCTGCGTTATGTGGTGGGCGAGAACGTGACCGATGCGCAGATCAGCTACACCTTCAGCGACAGCAGCGCCCTGCGCGGGCTGACCCTGCTGCTGCAGGGAAGCAACCTGACCAACGAGCCGTACCGCACCTACGCCGGCACCAAGGATCGCCCGCTGGAATACATCGAGTGGGGCCGCACCTACGTGCTGGGTGTGAACTACAAGTTCTGACCCTCACCGGGCAATGCCGGCCCCAGGCCGGCAACCACCCCATCGGTAACGCCGGGCCATGCCCGGCGGCGAGGACCGCAGGCATGACCGGAAACCCGCTGCGCCTAAGCAGCGGGTTTTCTTTTGGGCGGGGTCCGCCAGCCACGGCACGGCCCATAAAAAAGGGACGGGGCGCTTCGGCCCCGTCCCCGCAAGTACCGCCACCGGAGAAATCGATCAGCTGCGTCGTGCGCAGAACACCGCACGCGGCGGCAGCTGGAGTTCGCCACCCTGCACCGTACCCGCATCCGGGCCCGGCACATCCATCTGCTGCCAACGGCCGGCCGGCAGCGGATGGGTCACCGCCTCGCCCGACAGGTTGAAGGCCAGCAGGAGGGTTTCATCTGCAAGCATACGCTCGAACAGCAGCACTGGCTCACTGCTGTCAAGGAACCGGATGCTGCCATGCTGCAGGACGGGCTGATGGCGACGCCAGCCCAGGAATGCCCGGAAGGCCGCCAGCACCGACTGCGGGTCAGCGTCCTGCACCGCGACGGCCGCTGCCCGGTGCCCGGCCGGAATCGGCAACCACGGCTGACCGGTAGTGAAACCGGCCAGTGGCGCATCCGTCCACGGCATCGGAGTGCGGCAGCCATCGCGGCCCTTGAAGTTCGGCCAGAAGGTGATGCCGTAGGGATCCTGCAGCGCCTCGAACGGCACCTCGGCCTCGGCCAGGCCCAGTTCCTCGCCCTGGTACAGGCAGACCGAGCCGCGCAGGCAACTCAGCAGCGCCACCAGCATGCGCGCCAGGCGCGGATCGGCCGGATGGCCGCCCCAGCGGGTGACCGCGCGCTCCACATCGTGATTGGACACCGCCCAGCACGGCCAGCCTTCACTCATCGCGGTTTCCAGGCGCGAGACAGTCTCGCGGATGTAGGCCGCGCTGTAGTCGTCCACCAGCAGTTCAAAGCTGTAACCCATGTGCAGGCGGCCATCGCGGGTGTACTCGGCGGTGGTGGCCAGCGAATCCTCCGAGGAGATCTCGCCCAGGCTGACCGCACCGGGGTACTGGTCGAGCAGCGCGCGCAGCCGCTCCAGGAACGGCAGGTTCTCCGGCTGCGTGTTGTTGAAGTAGTGGTACTGGTATGCGTACGGGTTGTCCGGGCTGAAGCCTCGGCCAACGCGCTTGTCAGCGGGCTTGGCCGGGTTGTCGCGCAGCTGCGCGTCATGGAAGCAGAAGTTGATCGCATCCAGGCGGAAGCCATCCACGCCACGGTCCAGCCAGAACCGCACGTTGTCCAGCGTGGCCTGCTGCACCTGCGGGTTGTGGAAGTTCAGGTCCGGCTGGTCGACCAGGAAATTGTGCAGATAGTACTGTTCGCGGCGCGGTTCCCACTGCCAGGCGCAGCCGCCGAACAGCGACAGCCAGTTGTTGGGCGGCGTGCCGTCCTCGCGCGGGTCGGCCCAGACGTACCAGTCGGCCTTCGGATTGCTGCGATCCTGGCGGCTCTCGCGGAACCACGCGTGCTCGATCGAGGTATGGCTGAGGACCTGGTCGATCATCACCTTCAGCCCCAGGCCGTGGGCCTTGGCCAGCAGGCGGTCGAAGTCCTCCAGGCTGCCGAACAGCGGGTCGACGTCGCGGTAATCGGCGATGTCATAGCCGAAGTCGGCCATCGGCGACTTGAAGAACGGCGAGATCCAGATGGCATCCACACCCAGCGTGGCGATGTGGTCCAGGCGCTGGATGATCCCTGGCAGGTCACCGACCCCGTCGCCGTTGGCGTCAAGGAAACTGCGCGGATAGATCTGGTAGATGACGGCTCCGCGCCACCATGGATAGTGCGACATCGACAGCCCCCCTCCGGGCATGCGGGACCCGCCGGAAGCGGGCCGAAAACCAAGTCCCGCAAGCTTAGCGGTGCCTCCCCGGGGATGGCGCCACCTGCATACGTATTCACGCCAGGCAGTCACGGACGGCCGGGGCGATCAGGCCGGCAGGCCGGTTTGCGCCCGAATTCACGGGCAGCGCCTATAATCATCGACGAGCCTGAAAGCCTGATCGCATGACCATCACCGAAGACACCCGCCCCGCCCTGGGCCTGCCCCAGATCCAGTCGCTTGCTGCGGCCGACATGGCCGCCGTCGACGCCCTGATCCGGCGCCGGCTGTCCTCGGACGTCGTGCTGATCAACCAGATCGCGGACCACATCATTTCCGCCGGCGGCAAGCGCCTGCGGCCGATGCTAGTGATGCTGGCCGGTCATGCGGTCGGCCATGCCGGCCCCGAGCACCACCAGCTGGCGGCGATCATCGAGTTCATCCACACCTCCACCCTGCTGCACGATGACGTAGTGGACGAATCCAGCCTGCGGCGCGGCCGCAGCACCGCCAATGCCCTGTGGGGCAACGCACCGAGCGTGCTGGTTGGCGACTTCCTGTACTCGCGCAGTTTCCAGCTGATGGTCGAGCTGGACCGCATGCCGGTGATGCGGATCCTGGCCGACACCACCAATCGCATCGCCGAAGGCGAAGTGCTGCAGCTGCTGCACGTGCATAACCCGGATACCGACGAAGCGGCCTACCTGCGCGTGATCGAGCGCAAGACCGCCGTGCTGTTCGCTGCCGGCACCCGCCTGGGCGCGCTGGCCAGCGGCGTGGACGAAGCCACCCAGCAGGCGCTGTACGACTACGGCATGCATCTGGGCTACGCCTTCCAGATCGCCGATGACGTGCTGGATTACTCGGCCAACGCCGAGGAGCTGGGCAAGAATCTGGGCGACGACCTCGCCGAAGGCAAGGCAACGCTGCCGCTGATCCATGCCATGGCCCACTCCGACGACGCCACCCGCGAGCGCCTGCGCACCATCGTGCAGGAAGGCGATGCGTCGGCAATGCCGGAAGTGCTGGCCGCGATCCACGCCACCGGCGGCCTGGACTACAGTCGTCGCCGGGCCGAGGAATACGCAGAGCGCGCCGAGCGTGCGCTCGACGGGCTGGGCGACAATGATGCCGTCGCCGCTCTGCGTGGACTGGCCCGCTACGCGGTGCAGCGGACGCATTGACCGCGCTCGCCGGGCATCGCCCGGCGCTACCTGATGCCGCTGCGCTCGCCGGGCATGGCCCGGCGCTACCTGATGCCGCCGCGCTCGCCGGGCATGGCCCGGCGCTACCGGGTGCCACTGCGCTCGCCGGGCATGGCCCGGCGAACCCGGTGCCTCAGCGCTTCTCGAAGCGCTCCTCGAAGAATTCATCCAGTGCCTTCCACGCGCGCTTCGCCGCCCGTTCGTTGTACTGGCACCCCGGCGGATTGTTGGCATCACGCTCGGCAAAGCAATGCACGGCACCGCTGTAGTTGGTGAACTCCCAGTCGACCTTGGCGGCATTCATCTCGTTCTGGAAGCTGGCGATGTCGGCCGCGGTCACGCTCCTGTCATCGGCACCATTGAGTACCAGCACCGAGGGATGCGCTCCACCGGCCTGCGCCGGCAGCGGCGAGCCCAGCCCACCATGCAGGCTGACCACGCCGGCCAGCGGCGCGCCCGCGCGGGCCAGCTCCAGAACGGTGGTACCGCCGAAGCAGAAGCCGACCGCACCGATGCGGCTGGCATCCAGCGGCACCTTGCCGGCCTGTGCCTTGAGCACATTCACCGCCTCCAGCGCACGCGCCCGCAGCAGCGGCCGGTCGTTGCGCAACGCGGTGGCGACCGGCCCTGCCTCGGCATCGGTCTTCGGCCGCACGCCCTTGCCATAGACATCGGCCACCAGCACCACGTAATCATCGCCAGCCAGCTGCTTGGCCTTCTCGACCGCCGATTCGTTCACACCCTTCCAGTTCGGCACCATCACCAGTCCGGGGCGCCTGTCACTGTCCCCGTCGTCATAGACCAGCACCCCGCTGAAGGTCGTGCCCTGGTGCGTCCACTCCACCGGCTGGGTCTTCATCGCCGCCCACGCCGGCAGCGCCGCCAGACCCAGGACCATCGCCACACCGCAACGCCATGCATTCATGCGCCTGCTCCAGAGAAAAGGAAACAGAGGGGTCGCCTGATGTCCCCCTCCCGTCCGCATTCTGCATTGGCGGCGTGACGCAGGTGTGGTTGGATACGCCCTGATTCCGCCCAGCCCCTGTTTGCGAATGAACCTTGTCGATCAATTCCTGTCCGGCCTGATGCCGCGCCTGCCCGCCGACGATGCTGCGCAATGGACGCATGTCCAGGGCGCCAGCGCCGGAGACCTGCAACGCCTGCGTGCGCAGTGGCCGCAGGTACCTGACAGTCTGGTTGCGCTGCTGTCGCGCGTGGATGGCACGCATTTCCGTCGGTATCCCGAGGGCGAGGTCTGCGTGCTGATGCTCGGCTCGGACGTGGAAGGCGGCGGATACCCCTACTACCTGCGCTCGGTCGCACAGATCTTCGAGGATCAGCGGCACTGGGACGACAGCATCCGCTCGATCTACGAAGAATGGCTGGACGACGAACCGGAGATTCTCGGCGACGCCATCGATGCCGACGTACCGATGAGCCGCCGCCTGTGCTTCTCGCACTGCATGAACAACGGCGGCACCTCGATGCTGTACCTGGATTTCGACCCGGCCCCGGGCGGCACGATCGGCCAGGTGGTGCGCTACCTGCACGACCCGGACAGCTATGCGGTCATCGCGCCCGGCTTCGATGCGTATCTGCAGCAGTTGATTGACGGCGACTACGCGTTCATCGAGGAAGCGTAGATCCACGCCTGCGTGGATGAATTTGCCGGTGGGTTGCCGGCCGGGATCCCGCCGGGGTCAGAACCCTTTCCTGCGGAAAGGGATCCGCCCCCCTCAGGCGATGCCCAGGCCCGGAATCGCGCTGATGCTGTCCGGATCGAATCCGGCCAGCTCGGCGAAGTGACGTCCGCGCGCAACGTAATCGCGGTAGGCCCCAAAACTTGGTGCGCCCGGCGACAACAGCACCACCCCGCCCTGCTGGCCCAGCGCAGCGCGTGCCAGCGCCATGGCCTCCGGCAGGTCGACGGCCGCATGCAGCCCGAATCGACCTGCATCGGCCAGCGGCTGCAGCATCGCGTGGATGCGCGGGCCGTTGCTGCCCATGGTCACGATCTCCACCGGCGGCACATCGTGCGCCATATGCTGCATGAAATCGGTCCAGTCCAGGCCGCGGTCATGCCCGCCCACCAGCAGCGCGATGCGCTGGCCGCTGAAGCACTCCAGCGCCGCCAGACTGGCGTGCGGCGTGGTGCTGATCGAATCGTTGATGTAGGTCAGCCCATCGGCCACGCCGATGCGCTGCAGCCGGTTGGGCAGCGGACGGAAATCCTGCACGGCCGGCGCCAGCGCCGCCGCGTCCAGGCCCAGCGCTTCCAGCGCGGCCAGCACCGCACACAGGTTGCCGCGGTTGTGGCGGCCCGGCAGCGGCGTATTGCGTGTATCGAACACCGCCTGTTCGCCACGATGCACGATGTCGCCACGCATGTGCCAACCCTGCGGCTGGTTGAACCAGACCACCTGGCTGTGCGGCAGCGTCAGTTCCGCCAGATGCGGATCGGCGGCATTGAGCACGGCGATGCACGGAGCGGCATCGGTGACCAGCTGCAGCTTGTCCTCGATATAGCGCTGTTCGCTGCCATGCCAGTCCAGATGTTCGGGGAACAGGTTCAGCACCACCGCCACCTGCGGTCGCGCGCCACTGCGCGCCACTTCGCCGGTCTGGTAGCTGGACAGTTCCACCGCCCAATACTCAGGCGCCGGCTGCGGGTCCAGCACTTCCAGCAGCGGCAGGCCGATGTTGCCGACCAGGCCGGTGCGATGACCGGCCGCACGCAGCAGGTGCGCGACCAGCGCGCTGGTGGTGCTTTTGCCCTTGGTACCGGTCACGCATACGGTGTCATGGACGATGCCGTCGTCAGCGGCATGCTCGGCGAACCAGAGCGCGGTGCCCCCGATGAAACGCGTGCCCCGTGCCGCCGCGGCCACCGCGATCGGCTGGTAGGGACTGATGCCGGGTGACTTGATCACCACGTCGAACGCGGCCAGCGCCTCGGCCGAAGGCTCGCCACGCACCTCCAGTGACCCCTGCGTTTCCGCGCGCGCCGCATCGGCTTCGGCGGCCGGACAGAACAGGCTCAGCGGCAACGTCGGCAGGCGTGCACGCAGCACCGCGAATGCGGCACGGCCCTCACGCCCCCAGCCCCACAGCGCGACGCGCTTTCCTTCAAGCTGAGAAATCTTCACGCACCCGTTCCCACAGCGCAGCCGGAATGCGGTGCTCGCCCTGCAGCTGCAGCATCGACGCCAGCTCCAGTTCGGCCGCGTCGAGCTGCGGCTGGATCTCGTTGCAGAAGCGCTTCACCAGCGCATCTTCCTTCCACTCCGGTCGCTGCGCCAGGGTCGCCATTGCTGCACGCGATTCACGACCTTCGCCCACGCACTCGAACGGCTTGTGATCCTGGAACTCCAGCAGCGCGTCGAAGCCACCGGCCTGCTCGACATCATCCAGCAGATTGCGACCGAAGATGCGCACGAGGCGGGTCTTGGGCATGAACGGCGCCAGCGCCAGAAACACGAAATGGCACTTCGGGCAGACGCCGCACCAGCGGTTCACGGGGCGCTCGCCGAGGATATGGAAGTTGCGGTTGCAGCTGGAGAAATGCGCGTCGTAGAAGTCGCTCTTGGCAAACTGGCGGGCCACCGCCAGTTCCGACATCGGTCGCAGCAGCGAGTAGTACTGCAGGTCTGCGGCCACGTGCGCCTGCACATGGCTGCCGAAGGCCTGCTCGAACGCCCAGCCCTTGGACCACTGGTGGTTCACCTCGCCGGTGCCCGGAATCTGGCTGCCGTAGCTGGCCGAGCGTTCGTTGGAGAACACCACCTGGTCCACGCCCTGCAGCAGGGCTGCCAGCACCATGATCGCCGAGTTCACCGCCGTCACCGGGATATGGCCGTTCCACGCCCCTTGGCGGTTGAGCTCGAACAGCTCCGGCGCCAGCGCGCGGCCCAGGTTCAGCGTCGGCAGGCCGGTGCGTTCGGCGCAGGCACGGATCAGCTGCGAACCGCCGATCCAGGTGACCGTCTCGTCCACACCCGCCCGTCGCAGCGCTTCGATGCTGACCAGCGAATCCTTGCCGCCACCGATGGCGACCAGCGCATGCGGCTGCAGGCCCACCTCCGGTGCCTGCACCGGCTCGCCCTGCACCGGCAGGCGGAAGCGGCCACGCAGGTTGAGGCCGTTGCGGTAGGCGAACTCGCCCAGGCCGTTGAGGTAGATCGCTTCCACCAGCGCCGCGGTATCGGCATCGATGGCGTAGCTGTCGATGCTGACGATCTCCGGCACGCCGGCCTTGTAGTAGCTGACGCCGGCGATCAGGTGCAGCAGCTGCAGCGCTCGCTGCACGGCAGCGGCGCGCGCCGGGTCGAGGACGAACGGGGCGCCGGGAACGGTGATGGTTTCCACCATCTCGGGGCCATCATCGAAGGCGTAGACCAGCCGTGCCACGCCGCTGTCCGCGGCAAATTCGCAGCGGACGAAGCGGAAACGGGAGACCTGGTGTTTGTCGAAAGCAGTCATGGTGTATCCAGTCAGGCACGGACCCGCGCGGTTGCGCGGGGCGTGTCGGTGGGCGGGTGCAGCGCGCGCAGGGCGATCACTCGATCACATCCTCGCGCGGCAGCGCCCGCTGGTTGTAGGTGTTGGACATCACGTAGCCATAGGCGCCAGCGTCAGCAATCAGCATCACGTCGTCCGGCGCGGTGGACACCGGCAGCTTGCGCCGCTTGCCGAACACATCGCTGGACTCGCAGATCGGGCCGACGACATCGAATGCCGCCTCGGCGTACCCGCCCTGGCGGCTGAGGTTCTCGATGTCGTGCCAAGCGTCGTACAGGGCCGGACGCATCAGCGTATTCATGCCGGCATCCAGGCCGACGCGGCGCACGCCGTCCTTCTCCACCACCTGGGTGGCATGGGTCAGCAGCACGCCGGACTCGGCCACCAGGTAGCGCCCCGGCTCGATGGCCAGGCGGAATGCGGGGTGCAACGCCTTGACCTCGGCCAGGCCGGCAGCCCACGCGTCCAGATCGAAGGGCTCGTCCTCGTCGCTGTACGGAATCGGCAGGCCACCGCCGATGTCGATCGTCTGCACGCTGCCGATGCGGCGGGCGAAGCCTGCCAGCTCATCGCACATCAGGCGCCAATGCTGCGGGGTTTCCACGCCGCTGCCCAGGTGGGCGTGCAGGCCGACCACCCGGCTGCCCAGTTCGGTGGCGGCACGGACGAACTCATCGACGCGGGCGATCGGCAGGCCGAACTTGGACTCCTTGCCGCCGGTGCGGACCTTGGCGTGGTGGCCTTCGCCGCGCCCCAGGTCCACGCGCAACCACAGCTCGCGGTTGCGGAACAGGTCCGGCCAGCGCTGCAGGGCTTCGACGTTGTCGACGGTGACGGTCACGCCCAGTGCGAACGCGGCCTCGTACTCACTGCGCGGGCAGAAGCTGGGGGTGAACAGCACACGCCTGGGCGAAAGTTCCGGCAGGTGCTGGAACACATGCTTCAGCTCGCCATGCGAAACGCACTCCAGGCCGAAACCCTCCGACTCCAGCAACTGCAGGATGGCCGGGTGGCTGTTGGCCTTGATCGCGTAGTAACGCTGGTCGATCGGCTTGATCGCAGCCAGCGCGCGGGCACGCGCCCGCACGGTCGGTAGGTGATAGACGTAGCGCGGGGTGCCCGCGTCGGCGAGCTGCAGCAGGTGTGCCCGCTGGCCGCGCCACCAGGGCGTGCCGCGCGGGCGAACCGTGCCGGCGATCTCGCGCCAGCGCGGGCCGAACACCTCGGTTTCCTCCACCGGCATGGCGCCGCTGTCGATCAGTTCCGCATGCAGGATCGGCAGCAGGCCATCGGCATCGGCCTCATCGATGACGAAGGTCAGGTTCAGGTCGTTGGACGACTGCGAGATCATGTGCACGCGCTCACGGCCGAACGTGGCCCACACATCCGACAGCTTGTGCAGCAGCGAGCGCATGCCCAGCCCGACCAGGGTGATCGCCGCACAGGGCACGATCACCTTGACCTTGCACACCTGCGACAGGTCGGCCGACAGCGCGGCCAGCACATCGGTGTTGACCAGGTTCTCCGACGGATCCAGCGACACGGTGACATTGGTTTCGGCCGAACCGATCAGGTCCACCGACAGGCCGTGCTTCTTGAACAGGGCGAACACATCGGCCAGGAAGCCGACCTGTTGCCACATGCCGATGCCTTCCATCGACACCAGCACGATGCCGTTGCGACGACTGATTGCCTTCACGCCCGGTACCGGCGCGGCATTGCCGTCGATGCTGGTACCTGGAAGCTCGGGGCGCTCGGTGTCGAGGATCGCCATCGGTACACCGGCATCGCGGCACGGCTTGATCGAGCGCGGATGCAGCACCTTGGCACCCGTGGTGGCAATTTCCTGCGCCTCGTAGTAATCCAGGCGGGTCAACAGGCGCGCGTCCGGCACATCCTTGGGATTGGCGCTGAACATGCCCGGCACGTCGGTCCAGATTTCCACCCGGCTGGCGCCGAGCAGCGCACCGAAGTACGCCGCCGAGGTGTCCGAACCGCCACGGCCGAGGATGGCAGTGCCACCGTCCGCGTGCCGCGAAATGAAGCCCTGGGTGATCAGAAGGCGGGTCGGCTGCGCACGGAAGCGCTGCGCCCAGTCCGCATCCGAGCGCCACTGGCAGTTCACCGACAGGCGTTGCGACCAGTCGCTCTGGTTCGGCTGCGGCGGCAGTGCATCCAGCCAGTGCCGGGCATCCATCCAGCCCATGTCCAGCCCGGACGCGCGCAGGTATGCAGCGCCCACGGTCGAGGACAGCAGTTCACCCTGGCCCAGCACGTCGGCCTGCCAGTCCAGCGGCCGGGTGGCCGCGCGCGGATCGTCCAGCAGGCCCTGCAGGGCGGCCAGACGCTCGGCCAGCACTTCGCGGCCGAGGCCCAGCTCGACCAGGAATGCCTCGTGGCGTTCGACCAGCGCGGCGACGCGATCACGGCTGTCCGCCGCACCGTCGGCGATCGCGGTCAGCTCGTTGGTCACCCCGGACAGCGCCGAAACCACCACCAGCACGCGCGAGCCGGTTTCTTCCGCGCGTTTTTTCGCCAGCTTCCCGATCGTGTCCCAGCGATGGCGACGCGACACCGAGGTGCCGCCGAACTTCAGTACGATCCAACGATCGACAAGGGGGGAAGCTGACATGGATTGGCTATGTGTATTGTGGGGAAGCCGCCCCTGGGGGCGGAGCCTTCGATTCTAAGCCCAATATCCCCGCCATGACCGCCTATCGTTACCTGCAGCTCGATGTCTTTGCTCCCCGTCCCGGCACGGGCAACCCACTGGGTGTCGTATTTGACGCGGACGGGCTTTCCAGCGACCGCATGCAGGCGCTGGCCGCCTGGCTGAACCTGTCCGAGACAGTGTTCTTCGTCCGCCCCACCGCGGCCGGTGCCGACTACCACGTACGCATTTTCACCCCGGGCAGCGAGCTGCCGTTCGCCGGCCACCCCAGTGTCGGTGCCGCCTGGGCAGCGGTGACCAGCGGCCTGGCCGTGCCGCGCGACGGTGCCCTGGTACAGCAGTGCGCCGCCGGGCTGTTGCCGGTGCGCGTGTCCGGCCCGGCTGCCGCACCGACGATCCAGCTCGCCAGCCCCGCAGCACGGCACCTGGATACCGCTCCCGGGGCGGTGCCGGAAGCGCTGCTGGCCCAGGCCGCCGAGGGCCATGTGGCCCAGTTGTGGGACAACGGTCCGCGATGGTGGCTGCTGCCCCTGCGTGATGCCGCCAGCGTGCGCTCCCTGGCGCCGGACATGGCCGCCGTGCGCGACTGGACCAATGCCACCGGCGCGACCGGCGTGGCCGTGTTCGCACTGGAACAGGCTGCCGCTCACGCGCTCGTGGTGCGCGCTTTCTGCCCCGGCGATGCGGTGAACGTGCCCGAGGATCCGGTGACCGGCAGTGCCAATGCGCTGATTGGCGCCTGGCTGCGGCAACGCAGCGCGCTGCCGGGCACGAACGCCGGCTACGTGGCCAGCCAGGGCCGCGAAGTGGGCCGCGATGGTGAGGTCCAGGTCCAGGTCGATGCGCAGGGCACCGTGTGGATCGGCGGCCAGGTGCAGCCGGTGATCGATGGGCAGATTCACTGGTAGCCCCCGCGATACCCTATGCCGCCTTGCCGGTAGCGCCGGGCCATGCCCGGCGACTCGCCGCGCTGCGCGCTCGCGGAGCATGGCCCCGCGCCACCGTCCCATCGTTTCCTGGAGTTGTCACTGATGTCCGCACGCCGTTTCCTGCAACTGGATGTGTTCTCCCCGCGCGCCGGTGCCGGCAATCCGCTGGCCGTGGTGCTGGATGCCGACGGACTCGACGACGACACCATGCAGGCCATCGCCCGCTGGACGCGGTTGCCCGAGACAACCTTCGTGTTCCCGCCGCAGACGGCGGGAACCAGCTACCGCCTGCGCATGTTCAGTCCGCAGAAGGAAGTCCCGTTTGCCGGCCACCCCAGCGTAGGCACCGCGCATGCCGTGCTGCAGGCGGGCCTGGCGGAGGCGGTGGATGGCCTGCTGGTGCAGGACGGGATTGCCGGCGCGCTGCCGCTGCGGGTCAGCGGCGAAGGCGCGCAACAGCGCATTGCCATCCGCACCCCGCGCGCGCAGCTGGCCGAAACCGCGCAGGCGGACGATCCCCGCCTGCAGGCGGCCCTGGAGGGCTGGCCACTGGGTCGGTTGCCGCCCGCACGCATGCAGGGCGGGCGTAGCTGGTGGGTGGTCCAGGTTGCCGATGAATCGGCCCTGCGCGCGCTGCGCCCGGACTGGGACGCGGTGGCCGCGCTGGCCGAATCCACCGACAGCATGGGCGTGTTCGCCTATGCATTCGCCGACGGCAACGAAGGCTTCGATCTGGCCGTGCGCGCGTTCGTCGGCAACGGGCGCCGCTTCGAGGATGCCGCCTCCGGCGCCGCCAACGCCGTGCTGGCGGCATGGCTGGACCTGCGCGGCGCTCTGCCGCGGGGCCGCGAGGCATTCGACGTCAGCCAGGGCCGGGAGGTCGGGCATGACGCACGCCTGACCCTGCGCGTGGACGAGGCCGGCGAGGTCTGGTCCGGCGGTCAGGTGCAGACGGTGATCGCCGGCACCCTTGATTGGTGATGGGTGGTTGCCCTGGGACGCCGGGCATGGCCCGGCGCTACCGACCTCAGCCCAGCTCGGCCTCCAGGCTGATGGGCACCGCGCTCAGTGCCTTGGACACCGGGCAGTTCTGCTTGGCATCGTCGGCGATGGCACGGAACTGCGTCGCATCGATCCCCGGCACCACGGCCTTCACTTTCAGCCGGATCTGCGAAAGCTGTGGGCCGCCTTCCATCGACAGATCCACCTTCGCCTCGGTATCCAGCGACGTCGGAGTGAAACCGGCCTCGCCGAGCTTGGCCGACAGCGCCATGGTGAAACAGCCGGCATGCGCGGCGGCGATCAGCTCTTCCGGATTGGTGCCCTTCTCCTCGCCGAAACGGCTGTTGAACCCATAGCGGGTCTTGTCCAGAAGGCCACTCTGCGGCGTGCTCAACTGTCCCTTGCCGGACTTCAGATCGCCTTCCCAGTGCGCGGTGGCGTGTCGCGAGATTCCCATTTGCTGCTCCTGTGTGGCGGTGATGAACGGTCACCCTCGCATGGCGCACGTTATGCCTGCGTCGCTCTGCCGCATTGCAGCGTGCCCGGCACGCGTGCTCCGGTTCCATCGCGCCACCTCCGCTCCATGCTGTTTTTCCCTTGTTTTCAGCGGTTTCGAGCTCCCACCCGGCGTAAGGGCCGGCGCTTCCCTGCCCCTCCGGAAGCCCCTGCCCCCTACCGCCGGCCATGTACTGAATCGGCCTGGATATGAAAAAACATGCACTTTCCGCGCTCCGGGCTATTGGCGGCGCCCGAGAGTTGCCCTACATTGCGCTTGCCGACGGGGTTCGGCGCCGACCAAACAACCAACCGTTCACGGAACAGGAAACCATGGCAAAGACCGCTAAGAAGGCTGCCCCGAAGAAGGCAGTGAAGAAAGTCGCGACGAAGGCTGCCGCCAAGCCGGCCGCTCCGAAGCCGATCAAGGAAGTGCTGACCAAGTCCGGCCTGGTTGCACACATCGCTGAAGCCTCCGGCGTTGTCGCCAAGGACGTGCGCGCTGTGCTGGCCTCGCTGGAAGGCGCTGTCGCCTCTTCGGTGCACAAGAAGGGCGCTGGCTCCTTCACCCTGCCGGGCCTGCTGAAGATCACCACCGTCAATGTGCCGGCCAAGCCGAAGCGCAAGGGCATCAACCCGTTCACCAAGGAAGAGCAGTGGTTCGCCGCCAAGCCGGCCACCACCAAGCTGAAGGTTCGTCCGCTCAAGAAGCTGAAGGACGCCGCGCTGTAAGCGCGCGCCATTCGGCGGATGCATGACGGGACGGCCCAGGCCGTCCCGTTTTTTTTGGCGCCCCCGGCGGTTCCGCGCAGGCAGCGACCATCTTCCGGGCACGGCGCCGGGCATCGCAACACAGCGTTGCCCCAGCAGCGCAATCGGCCTCCCAGGCCCGCCACCAAAGGCTGCGGCCACGCTTCCCCCGCACTTCGTCCAACCGGGTGGAACACTGCGTGCAGCGCCGGCCGTCGCCGCCGGCGGCGGCCTTGCCTATGGTGGGCACATTCCCCCACAGCAACGGCGAGCACCTCTCATGGCCAGCCCCTCCACCCGCTACCGGATCTCGGTGACTCCGATCGAAAAGGACGGGTTGCAGTGCACCGGGCGCTGCACCATCGAACTGGAACATCGCGCCAGTCGCGACCTGATGCGACTGCTCGAAGCGGCACCGCGCACCGCAGGACTCAGTGGCGACGAGCGCGCCACGCTGGTGGTCGCCACCCAGTTGCTGCGCGACATCGTGCAGCGTCATGCCGACACCGACGGTCATGCACTGGCCGCACTCGCCGCCCAGGTCCTGCCGGCGCTGGATGCGCTGGATCAGCTGCCATCTTCCCGCTGAAGACCCCGTAGTCGATACACTGCCGTCCTCCAGGTCGCCTCGGGGAGGAGGCACCATGCGCAGGACCCTGCTGTTGCTGATGCCGCTGGTCGTGCTGGGCTGTTCCCGGCCGCCCCCCGCAGTGGATATCACCGCCCCGGTCGCCACCAGACCGGATGATGTACACCGGCAGCCGACGGCCGTGGGCGATGAGGCTGCATCGCTGCGGCCACCCTCCGTCCAGCCGTTGCTGGCAGCAGTGGCCGACGACGCTGAGCCGCCCGGGGACATGCTCAGCCGGTACATGACCGACCTGCTCAATCGCGACCACGCCGCGAGCGACGCTGCCTGGACCTTCCCCCCCGCCGATCCGCGGCGGGCGGATGACGCCGCGCTGCGCCAGCTGGACAACGTGCGCGCCCTGCGCCTGCGCAGCCAGACGCCGGTCGCCGTCGACGGCAAGCTTCCGCCGCAGCTGCTGGAAGTTCCGGTGCAGGTCCGCGCGGTGACCGCCGACGGCACCTTCCGCTTTGGTGGCTGGTATCGCGTGCAGCCCAACGCCGACGGCAGTGCCTGGCAGATCCAGTCGGCGCAGCTGCGGCCCTCTTTGGACTGAACCGCTGCAACGGCATGCACGCTCGATTCAGCCTGCAAAGCTACTCTGTAGCCACCCCGCCCTTTCCGGTCACCGCCATGCGCCTGCGTCCCCTGATGACCCGCCTCGCCGCCGCCACCGTCCTGATCGCCGCTGCGATCGGCGCGCAGGCCGCACCTTCGATTTCCGGCCGCGAACTCTCGGTTGGCGCCAGCGACGTGCAGCAGTACCTGGACGGCAGTTTCCCGCGTACACAGGATGCACTTGGCGGCCTGATCGCGCTGACGATGAGCCATCCGCAACTGAGCCTTCCCGCAGGCGAACGCCTGAACCTGGGCATGGACGTGGCGCTTGCGACCGCCGGCGGCAGTCCGGCCAAGCTCGGTACGGTCAAGCTCAGCAGCGGCCTGCGTTATGACGCCCAGACCCAGGGCTTCCACCTGCAGCAGCCGAGCGTGGACGATTTCACCCCGGCCAATCAGGGCGGCCGCCTCGATTCACGTACCCGCGGGCTGCTCAATGCCTGGCTGAGCGACTATGCGCAGCGTGAACCGATCTACAAGCTTGATCCGGCCGTGGCCGGCATGCTCGGTGCGCTGCAGGTGCAATCGGCACAGGTGAAGAACGGCAAGCTGGTCGTCACCTTCAACCAGAACCTCGGCAACCTGGTGCCTGCGGGCCTGCTCGGCAACTGAGCCGAGCTGCAGCACCATGCCCGGCCTCCAGCGGCCGGGCACGGGTGTGACACAGCGGCAGATCGTCAGGCAGCCAGCGCGCGGACGACGGCCTCGCTGAAGGCGGGAATGTCGTCGGGCTTGCGGCTGGTGATCAGATTGCCGTCCACCACCACTTCGGCATCCTGCCAGCGCGCACCGGCGTTGAGCAGATCCTGCTGCAGTGACGGCCACGAGGTGACCTCGCGGCCGTTGGCCAGATCACTGTTGATCAACAGCCAGGGGCCGTGGCAGATCGCCGCGACCGGCTTGCCGGCCGCCGCCACGTCGCGGATGAAGTCCACGGCGGCCTGATCCGTGCGAAGCGTGTCCGGATTGATCACGCCACCGGGCAACACCAGCGCATCGAACCCTGCCGCGTCGGCTTCGCTCAGGGGGATGTCCACCGCCACCGCCTCGCCCCAGTCCTTCTCTTTCCAGCCTTTGATGGTGGCTTCCTTCGCCGGCGATATCACGCTGACCCGGGCGCCTTCCGCTTCAAGCAGGCGCTTGGGTTCAATCAGTTCGGACTGCTCGAAGCCGTGGGTGGCCAGGATGGCGATCTGTCTGCCTTTGAGGCGCTGGGCCATGAGTGCACTCCCGTTGGTGAGGATGAGCACCCAGCGTGCGGCAACGTGCATTGAAGCGGAGTGACCCGCGTGTCGATGGCAGGTGCATGTCCGCGATGCGGCCGGCGATCGGCCGGCCGTACCCGGTGCCGGTCAGCGCTTGGGCTGCAGCATGGTGCCGGTGCACTTGGGGGAACCGCAGCGGCACTCCCAGATCTTCTTCAGCTTGGCCGTATGGCGCTCGGCCAGGACGATGCCGTAGTTGTAGGTCAGCTCCTCACCGGCGGCGATATCGCGCAGCGCTTCGATGAACACCTTGTCACCACGGCTGTCGCCGTCCGCATCTTCCTCGATCACCGCCTCGCAGTTGGGGTCGCAGCTGTGGTTGATCCAGCGCGCATCGTTGCCCTTGTAATTGGCATCGATCACCCAGTCGTCGTTGAGGGTGAACAGGAAGGTGTGGCCGCTTTCGACGTCACCGCTGTCATCGGCATCGACGTCGCCATGGCTGCGCAGCAGGCCCTTGTACTGGATCACGCGCTCGCCCTGCTTGATCGGGGCCACGGCGAACACACCGTTGCCATGGATGGCGGACTTGCGGGCTTGGATCTTCTTCGGCATCGGCACGGGCTGTTTGCAGCGAAAGGAACCCGGATTCTCGCCCATTCCGGGCAATTGCGAAAATCGTCCCGATGCTCCAGCATGTCGCCCCGATCGTGACTGCGGGTGAACGGCCCCGGCCAGGGTCTCCCAGCGCCGGCTGAATGCCCGGGTTGGATGCCGGCGAAGAAAAGCGTACAATTTCAGTCCGCTTTAAGAACCGCTCGCATCCCCCATGTTGCGCGTCACCAAACTCACCGATTACGCCACCGTCGTGCTGACCGTGCTCGCCGCCCGTCCGGGCGAAGTGCTCAGCGCCACCGAGCTGGCCGAATTCACCGGCCTGGAGCCGCCCACCGTCAGCAAGGTCCTCAAGCCGCTGGCACAGGCCGGCCTGGTCGAGGGCCTGCGCGGCGTCCGCGGCGGCTATCGGCTGACCCGGCCCGCCGTGGAGGTCTCGCTGTTCGAAGTGGTGGAAGCAATGGAAGGGCCGCTGGCCCTGACCGAGTGCAGCCACGACCACCACCAGTGCGGCATGGCGCCCAAGTGCGGCGCGCGCAGCAGCTGGCGGCTGATCAACGACGTGGTCTCCGAGGCCCTTCGCGATGTCAGCCTGGCGCAGATCCTGCCCCCTCTTCCCCTTGTCGATGACGAACAGCGCCGCACCATCGCTGTCGACGTCGTCTCCTGATCCGTAGGCAGCCCCCCATGGCCACCGAAACCATCGAAACCGTCGCCCACGACGACACCCCCAACCGCGAGATCCATGAGCAGCTCGGCCGCAAGTACTCGGCCGGCTTCGTCACGGACATCGAATCGGACTCGCTGCCCCCGGGCCTGGACGAGGACACCATCCGTGCGCTGTCCGCCAAGAAGGACGAGCCGGAATGGATGACGCAGTGGCGCCTGGACGCCTACCGCCACTTCCTGACGATGCCGATGCCGAACTGGGCCAAGCTGCAGATCGCCCCGATCGACCTGCAGGCGCTCAGCTATTACTCGGCACCGAAGGGCCCGAAGTACGCCTCGCTGGATGACGTGCCCAAGGAACTGCTCGATACCTACGACAAGCTGGGCGTGCCGCTGCACGAGCGCGCCAAGCTGGCCGGCGTGGCGGTGGACGCGGTGTTCGACTCGGTCTCGGTCGGCACCACGTTCCGCAAGGAACTGGCCGAGAAGGGCATCATCTTCTGTTCGATGTCCGAAGCCATCAAGGAACATCCGGAACTGGTGCGCCAGTACCTGGGCACCGTGGTGCCGGTCGGTGACAACTACTTCGCCGCGCTCAACTCGGCGGTGTTCTCCGATGGCAGCTTCGTGTTCATTCCCAGGGGCGTGCGCTGCCCGATGGAGCTGAGCACCTACTTCCGCATCAACGCCGGCCACACCGGCCAGTTCGAGCGCACCCTGATCGTGTGCGAGGACAAGGCCTACGTGTCCTACCTGGAAGGCTGCACCGCGCCGATGCGCGACGAGAACCAGCTGCACGCCGCGGTGGTCGAGCTGGTGGCGCTGGAAGATGCGGAGATCAAGTACTCCACGGTGCAGAACTGGTATCCGGGCGACGAGAACGGCGTCGGTGGCATCTACAACTTCGTCACCAAGCGCGCCGAGTGCCGCGGCGCACGCAGCAAGGTCACCTGGACCCAGGTCGAGACCGGCTCGGCGATCACCTGGAAGTATCCGTCCTGCGTGCTGCTGGGCGATGACTCGGTCGGCGAATTCCACTCCGTCGCGCTGACCCACCATCGCCAGCAGGCCGACACCGGCACCAAGATGATCCACGTCGGCAAGCGCACCAAGAGCAAGATCGTCAGCAAGGGCATCAGCGCCGGCCGCGGCCAGAACACCTACCGCGGGCTGGTCAAGGTCGACCGCAATGCCGAGGGCGCACGCAACTATACCCAGTGCGATTCGCTGCTGATCGGCAAGCAGTGCGGCGCCCACACCTTCCCCTACATCGAGGTGAAGAACCCGGGCGCCACCGTCGAGCACGAGGCCACCACCTCCAAGATTTCCGATGACCAGCTGTTCTACTGCCGCGCCCGTGGCATCAGCCAGGAAGACGCGGTGTCGATGATCGTCGACGGCTTCTGCAAGCAGGTGTTCCGCGAACTGCCGATGGAATTCGCAGTGGAGGCCAAGAAGCTGCTGGAAGTCTCGCTGGAAGGTTCGGTGGGCTGAGCCCTGCCCTCGCAACGCATTCTTTTTATCGGCGGGCTGCGGCCCGCCTCACGGAAATTCCCACCATGCTGAAGATCGAAAACCTCCACGCCCGCATCGGCGACAAGGAAATCCTCAAGGGCCTTTCGCTGGACGTCCAGCCCGGCCAGGTGCACGCCATCATGGGCCCGAACGGCGCCGGCAAGTCCACCCTGGGCAACGTCCTGGCGGGCCGCGACGGCTATGAAGTGACCGAGGGCAGCGTCCGGTTCGACGGGGTCGATCTGCTCGACCAGGACCCGGAAGCGCGCGCCGCTGCCGGCCTGTTCCTGGCGTTCCAGTACCCGGTGGAAATCCCCGGCGTGAACAATACCTACTTCCTGCGCGCGGCACTGAACGCGCAGCGCAAGGCACGCGGCGAGGACGAACTCGATTCCATGCAGTTCCTCAAGCTGGTACGGCAGAAGCTGGCCGTGCTGCACCTGAAGGACGAACTGCTGCACCGTGGCGTCAACGAAGGCTTCTCCGGTGGCGAGAAGAAGCGCAACGAGATCTTCCAGCTGGCCGTGCTGGAACCGAAGCTGGCGATCCTCGACGAAACCGATTCGGGCCTGGACATCGATGCGCTGAAGAGCGTGGCCGACGGCGTCAATGCGCTGCGCGCCGCCGACCGTTCGTTCCTGGTCATCACCCACTACCAGCGCCTGCTGGACTACATCAAGCCGGACGTGGTGCACGTGCTGGCCGACGGCCGCATCGTCAAGAGCGGTGGCCCGGAACTGGCGCTGGAACTGGAAGCGCACGGCTATGACTTCCTGAAGGACCGGGTCGTGCCCGAGGCGGCGGTCTGATGAGCGCCCTGCTTGATTCCATGGCCCAGGCCTTCTGCGGCAGCGATGCGCGCCGTGAAGTGCTGGATGCGGCCCTGCGTGATGGCCTGCCGGCCGCCCGCAACGAAGCCTGGAAGTACACCTCGCTGCGCCAGCTGGAGCGCCGTGCCTTCGCCGCCGCGCCGCTGTCGCCGCCGGTGCTGGATGTGACCGTGCTGGAAGACATCCCCGCGCCGCGCCTGGTGTTCGTCAACGGCCGCCTCAGCGACGCACTGAGCGACACCCACGGCCTGCCGGCCGGCGTGCAGCTGGAACCGCTGTCCTCGGCGCTGGCCGCCGGTGAGGATGCCGCGCGTTTCCTCGGCCGCCGCTACGAGCGCAGCGACGAAGTGTTCGCCCGCCTGAATGCCGCCCTGGCCGATGAAGGCGCGGTGCTGCGCGTGGACGACGGCGTGCAGGTCGAGGCACCGCTGCAGCTGGTGTTCGCCAGCGTCGCCGGTGACACCGATCTGGCCTGGCACCACCGCCACCTGATCGAACTGCGTGCCGGCGCCAGCCTGGGCGTGGTCGAACACCGCTTCAGCGTCGGTGACTCCGCCCACCTGGACAACACCGTGCTGCACGTCCACGTTGCGCGCGATGCCGTGCTCAAGCATGCGCGCGTGCAGGCCGGCAGTGCACGCCAGACCAGCATCCTGCGCACCGACGCGGTGCTGGCCCGTGACGCGCAGTATCACCGCGTGGACCTGGAACTGGGCGCCGCGCTCAGCCGCCATGAACTGAACGTACGGCTGGAGGGCGACAGCGCGCAGCTGACCGCCAATGGCGTGCTGCTCGGCAATGGCCGCCGCCACGTCGATACCCGCCTGGGCATCGACCACATCGCCCGCGATACCCGTAGCGAGCTGCTGTGGCGCGGCGTGGCCGCCAACCGCAGCCGCGTGGTGTTCCATGGTGGCATCCAGATCCGCGAAGGCGCCGACGGCACCGACGCGAACCTGTCCAACAAGAACCTGCTGCTGTCGGCCGACGCCGAGATCGACACCCAGCCGGTGCTGGTGATCGATGCCGACGAAGTGAAAGCCGCACACGGTGCGACCGTCGGCCAGCTCGATGCGAACGCGCTGTTCTACCTGCGCTCGCGTGGCCTGCCGCAGGCACAGGCGCAGGCGCTGCTGAGTGCCGCGTTCTGCCATGAGCCGCTGAAGGTACTGCCGGACGCGCTGCGCGAGCAGCTGGCACGCCGCCTGGACAAGGCCCTGGCCGAGGCGGGTGTGGCATGAATCTCTCCACCCCGCGCCCGATCGAAGAACGCGCCAGCGCCCCCGACTGGGATCGCGTGCGTCTCGACTTCCCGCTGCTGATGCGTGAAGTGCATGGCAAGCCGCTGGTCTATTTCGACAACGCCAACACCGGCCAGAAACCGGTGCAGGTGATCGGCGCGGTGGATGAGTTCTATCGCCGCTACAACGCCAACGTCAGCCGCGCGGTGCATGCCCTGGGCAGCGAAGCCACCGATGCCTACGAAGGTGCGCGCAACAAGCTGGCGCGCTTCCTCAACGTGCGCCCCAGCGATCTGGTGCTGTGCAGCGGCACCACCTTCGCCATCAACCTGGTGGCGTACTCGTGGGCGCTGCCGCGATTGAAGTCCGGTGATGTGATCCTGGTCTCGCGCATGGAGCACCACGCCAACATCGTGCCGTGGCAGCTGGTCGCGCAGCGTACCGGCGCCACCCTCCGCGTGGCCGAGATCACCCCGGATGGCGCGCTCGACCTGGATGCGCTGCGTGCGGCCATGACCCCCGAGGTCAAGCTGCTGGCGGTCACCCACGTGTCCAATGTGCTCGGCACGGTCAACCCGGTGCGCGAGATCTGCCGTGAGGCGCGCAAGCGCGGCATCATCACCGTGGTGGACGGTTCGCAGGCCGCACCACACCGCAAGGTCGACGTCGCCGCGATCGGATGCGACTTCTATGCCATCACCGGCCACAAGATGTGCGGACCGACCGGCACCGGCGCCCTGTGGGCACGCCGCGAGCATCTGGATGCGATGCCGCCGTTCCTCGGCGGTGGCGAGATGATCAAGGAAGTCAGCTTCGACGGCACCGTGTTCAACGATGCCCCGCACAAGTTCGAGGCTGGCACCCCGAACATCGCCGGCTTCATCGGCCTGGGCGTGGCCGCCGACTACCTGCAGGACATCGGCCAGGAGCACGTGGAGGCGCGGGAAGCCGAGCTGCTCGCCCACTTCACCGAAGAGCTGCGCCGCGTCGAGGGGCTGCGCATCATCGGTGAAGCGCCGGAGAAGGCGGCCGTGGTCTCGTTCCTGATCGACGGCGCGCATGCACACGACCTGGCCACCCTGCTCGACCTGGAAGGCGTGGCCGTGCGTTCCGGCCAGCACTGCGCACATCCGTTGCTGCAGTACTTCGGTGTCGCAGCCACCTGCCGTGCCTCGCTGGCGTTCTACAACACGCACGCCGAGATCGAGCGATTCATGACCGCGCTGACCAAGGTACGTAAGTTGCTCGGCTGAGGATTCACCGGAGCCAGGGAAATACGGGAACGCCGCAGGGGACTGCGGCGTTTTTTATTGCTCGTGGGAAGCAAGCCAGTAGAGATGAAACTGGGAAATGCCGAGTGATGCCAGGAACGGGCAATCTCATCGTAATGCCGAACCATTCCACCATCAGCGGCCTTGAGACCTCGCCTTTCACATGCCAACGAGCATGGATACCCCGGAAGCAATCAAGAAGACGTACATCATCACGACGCCCCTCAACACCCACCGCTCACCCTGATGGAGCGCCTGCCCTTTGGAAGTGAGGGCAAGCACTGCGATACCACGCAAGCACCTAAGCCACCAGTCAACCTTGATGATTCCGGCTGCAGCAAGTACTTCTGGCCGTTCGCGCTCGATTTTCAGCAGCATCCTGTGAGCCGCAAATGCGTTTATCCACATGGCACCTAGAATTATGGAAGCCCAAACGGGGTAACTCTCAACAAGCCATTTCATTTACCTACCCCATTGAGAATTGTGTCATCAAACATCACTGAAACACCCGTGTAAGAGCCTAGACTCGTGCTTGCACTGAATGTCAAATCCAAGCCCGTGCCCGGGTCAAACTTCAACGCCGCAGATACGGGACCAGCAGCGAAAGATCCGACTATATCGACTGGGGCATCCACCCCTCCCCACCGAAAACCAACCTTTACAAGATCTGCCGCAGGGAGCCCAGTTAAAGACTTGGATAGTCCGCCCCTCACGCCAACTCCAATCGGAACTATGCCCAAGGCATCCTTTTTGCTGTCCCAATCACGAGTGTAACGAAGTCCTGCTCCATAGGCAGCCACAGCTTCTGTTTCATAGCTCATTTCTGCAACTTGAATGAACAATCCTCTTTCTGCATTCTTTGCGGCGCCCTTTTGTGAACTCGAACCACCACTGGACACCCGAGCCCCTCCCAAGGTTCCCATCCGTGAGCCGGGAGCCACTCCTCCCCCCTTGATCGCACTTCCGACAGTAGCCACCCGTGGGCTGCGAACCTTTTCATCTGGGGCACGCCCATCCGGATCGGTGAACCTGTAGGGGTTACCGTTTGCATAATAGTAGCGACCGAATGCCACTTCTGTAGCAGAGATGGGATCGACAGACAGAAACGCACTCGCCTCTGGATCGTAATACCGCTGCTCCATGTAACTCAGCCCCGTACCCGAGTCTGTCACATGCCCCGTATACCCCGGCCCATCCTTCAGCGGCCGGTTGACCACGGCCCCATACGGCTCATACACCGTGCGCTCGATAACATTGCCGCTGGCATCGGTGATCGCTACCGGAGAACCCAGGGCATCGGTATGGATGTACTCCACCGTTTCCTGGGCCGCAGCCGGCACAATCCAGGCCGCCAGCGTCACAAGAAAAACAGCACGCATCAGTAAACAAGTGATTCCATTCATGGCTCAGTCCCAGCTCAATACGCCAGTGGTCACCGGATGGTCCGCCGACCACGGCGAGCAACCACCGGCATTGCAGGCACGCACGCGATAGTCGCCGGCACAGTAGGCATTGCCGTTGGCGCTCACATAGGCCTTGGGTCCGGTATACAGGCGCTTTCCGCCACCGCCACTTTCAAGCTGGTACTCGGTGGCATCCGCCACCTGGCTCCAGCCCACCGAGCACTGGACCTGGTAGGGCGCCTTGCGCGTGGTCAGCCATTCAGCCAGGTAGAAACCCGGCGTTGCCGGAGGAAGTGCCACGACCACGGTCACGACGCCCGAGTAGGGGCTGCAACCCACGAAGTTGCAGGCACGCACTCGGTAGGCGTAGCTGCCCTTGCCGCGGCTTGCACCGAAGCTGTTCGCGCCCCCGTTGTGCACCACGGTCCAGCCTCCGCCGTTGGCACTCTCCTCCAGGATGAAGCTCTCGCTGTTGGCAGGCACCGACCAGCTCAGGCTGTACTGCGGCACGTTCACCAGCCCCGGTGCACTGATCACCGGCTCGAGGGTTGGCGCACCAATCACAGCCACGGTGGATGTTCCCGACCAGGGACCGCAGCCTGCACCATTGCAGGCAGCCACGCGAAAGCCATAGCTGCCCACGCCCCGCGCAGGCGTGGCGTAGGAGGTCGCATTGCCATCGAACAGCGTCACCCAGCCACCCCCATTGGCACTTTCCTGCAGGGTGTAACGGTCAGCGCCGGCGATGCTGTTCCAGCCGATGCCGATGCTGCCCGGTCCGGAGCGCGAAGGCGCCGAAAGGCCGGGAGCCGCGGCCGGCGGATACACCACGCCGACTGCGGCGCTGCTGCTATATCCGGTGCACCCCACCGGATTGCACGCACGGATGCGGTAGCTGTATGTGCCCGCCGCTTTGCCGGTGAAGGCCTTGGATTGCCCGGCTGCGTTATGCACCTGGCTCCATGCGCCACCATTGGCGCTTTCATCCAGCTCGAATCGAACAGCTCCGGCCGAAGCCGACCAATTGACGGTATAGCTGCCATTGAATGCCTTGGCAGGTACCGTCAGCGTCGGCACGACGGCCGGGGCGAGCTCCACCACGACCGGGGCCGTGTTGCTCCACCCGCTGCATACCTCGCGGCATCCACGCACACGGAACTGGTAGGTCCCGGTGACAAGACCGGTGCTCGTGAACGTCCGTGCGGTACCGTCATACACCTTGGACCATGTTCCCGCCTGGGAACGCTGCAGCTCGTAGCGGTTGGCACCGCCTGCCTGGCTCCAGCTCAGGCTGACGCTGCCCTGGGTCACGTAGCCGGGCGCACTCAGCGCGGGCACGCCCGGCGCCGCCGCACCATGCACCTGCGCCACCAGGCTGCCTGACAGGCACAGGTAGTCGGTCTGTTTGCCTGTGCGTTCGTTTCGCTGGAAACGCAGCACGCCGCCGTTGTCGTAGAACGAGTAGATCGCGCCGGCCCCTTCCGCCGATGCTTTCACGCGTCGGCCGTGGGCATCGTATTCGTAGCTTTCCGCCGTGCCGACCGCGCGCAGGCGGTTGCCGAAGTCGAAGGTGAACGGCTGGCCATTGCGGATGGAGAGGTTGCCCTGCACGTCGTACCCCAGGCCGGTCACCGTGGCACCACTGCCGGTCTCGACCACATTCACCAGCCGGTTGGTCGGATCAAAGTAGTGCGTGCGATCCCTGCTGCCCACCTTGGCCCGGCGCAGATTGTCCAGCGCGTCGTACTCATACAGAGCATTGCCGAATCCCGGTGCCATCACGGTGCGCAGCCGGTCCAGGCCGTCATAGGTCATGTCACGGTTCCCCGGCGCCCCCGGCAGGCCGTCGGAGATGGCCATGACATTGCCGCCAGCATCATAGTCGTAGCTGTCGTCGAGCACCGCAGCGGCGGCCGTGGCGTCACGGCTGCGGTCGGGCAGGCCGCGCGCGTTCTGGGTCATCGTATGCACGACCCCGTTGCCGTAGACGAACCGTGCCAACGCACCATTGGCGAAATAGGTGGCTTCCTTCGCATAGCCACCCACTGTTGTCGCTCTGCCCAGGGCATCGGGTGCATAGCTGACGACCCGCCCCCCGGGATAGGTGTTGCTGGCCAGGGTACCGTTGGCATCGTAGCCATAGGCGAGGTTCAGCGTGCCCAGGTCCGGGTGCTGCAGCGTTTCGCCAGTGAGCAGGCGCCGCCGGTTGTACTGGTATCGGTTGATGACGACCGGTCGTGCCGCATCGTTCTGGGTACTGATTTCCGCCGGCAGGCCATCGGGCGTGTAGGACCATGATTGACTGCCGCGTCCATCCGGGAAAGTCAGCATCGATAGGCGATTGGCGGCGTCATAGCTGCGCTTCACCGCGCGACCACTGGCCAGCGCTTCGCTCCGGTTGCAGCCAGCGGTGCTGGTCAGCCCGGTACCGGCCGCCGACCACAGTACATTGCCTGCCGCATCATAGTCCTGCACGGTGGCGCCGGTTTCCGGCTCGATCGTCTTGCACAGTTGCTGATAGGCGTCATAGACATAGCGGCGGGTCAGCGACTGGCTGCCGTCCGCGCTGCGTCGGGTAATGGCCAGCGGCTTGCCGAGGACGTCACGCTGGATCTCGGTCACCACGCCTTCCGGATGCTGCAGTGTCAGCGGCATCTCATAGGTTGGCTGGTCATACGCCAGGTGCCGCGTGGTCGTGGACTGGCCGCGCGGGTTGGTCGCCTTCACGGAAAGATTGCCCACGTACTCGGTACGGGTCGCCAGTGTGCCCAGCTCCGAGGATTGACTCACGAGCACCGGCCGGCCCAGCGCATCGTACTGCGTGGTGGTGCCGTCCAATGCCGCGCCGATGCTGGAAAACTGCCGGGTCGGATAGGAGACGAACACCGTCCTGCCGCTGCTGTCGTAGCGGGTCACCACGGCACTGTCGCGCACGTTGTTGGCATTCTCGGTCACAAGCACCGGCCTGAACATGGCATCCAGGTAGGTATCGGTACGCCTGCCGCCCTGCGTGCGCGAATGCTTCCAGGCACCGGCCGGCACGCCGAACTGCGCGCTTCCCAGACGCTGCAGGTCCATCGTTACGCCATTCCAGTTCACCGTATCGCCGGTGGGGAACTGCTGGCTGCGCAGACGCCCCATGCTGTCGTAGCTGAAGCTGGTGGTTGCGCCGGTCTCGTCGGTCAGCGAGGTGATCCAACCGTTGTCGTCGACGGCAACAGTGCGCACCGCGCCATTTGGCGCCTCGGCTGTGGCCGGCATCCGCAGTTGCTGCGGAACACCGCGCTTCCACCCCGACAGATGGCTGGTATTGCCGCGGCCATCGGATACCGACGCCACGGTGCCGTCGGCCGCATAGGTCACCTGCTGTGCCAGACGACCGAATGCGTAGGCGCGCAAAGGCAACGCTTTGGCCGTGTCGAACTCGGTGCGGGACTGTTCAATGCCATTGAGGACGCTACGCGCGGACTGACCGTTCACCCATAGCGCGGGATTGTCGTAGTAGGCCGTGGTGCTGGTGCGACTCTGTCCGGCGGAATTTGCTTCAACGACGGTGACTTCACGTGCAAATGCATCAAAGGTCTGCACGGTCCGGCTGAACTGCACACCGTCCTGCTCCACAACAGTGGACTGGACAGGGCGGTTGTAGTGCGCCTTGAGGTCATTCGCACCGTACTTGAAGTCCTTGCCGGCTTCCTTCGGGAAGGGCGCCGCGTCCAGCTGGGCATCCGGATAGTAGTTGTTGCGGTCAACGCGCACGACCGAACTACCCGATCGCGTCGTCGTCGACAGTAGAAGACCATCGTTATAGGCGACTTCCTTGCCGAATCCGTATACGCGTACGACGCCATCCGGCAGCGTCTCGGTGGTGATCTTCGGCTCTGCCTGGCCTGCAGGGATTACCGGACCGCCCAGATCCTGTGCGTAAGCCCCGTTGAGATTGGTGTACTGATAGGTCCACTGCGCGGTGGGAATGCCAGGACCACTGATGGTCTTGGCCACCAGCGACATCGCATCACGGTAGACCGGTGTGTAGTTCCAGCCTTCTGCGATGAGATGATTGTCGCCAGAGGTCTGGCAGTCCAGAGTGACGTTCTTGCGCCCATGGCGGAATGGGCGGAACTGGAACGTTCCCAGTGCACCCGATGGATGCTGGACGGTCATGGTGATTTCGCTGGGCACGATCTTGTTCACACGCGAACAGGTCGCCGGGTATTCCATGTAGTCCCAGATGTTCTGCCCGGTGTACTCGGCGTACTTGTGCGTAACCGATAGCGGCGGCAGGCTGTAGGTCCACTGGGTTCCATCGGGCAGCGTCACCGTCCGCAGGATGTCGGCATCCGTATAGCCGTAAGTCCAGGTGCGCCCGGCGGCAGTTGCAGAGGCGATCAACCCGTTCGATTGGTACGCAAGGCTGATTTCGCGGCCATCGCTTGCGGTGATGCGCTGGAGTCGGGTACCGGACCATTCATAGCGCACCCAGTTTCCGAAACGATCAACAATCTGCGATGGATACAGGTGAACTCGCTTGCGCCCCAACTGGGCGTTGCTTTCCGGTCCGAACGGCTGCAGGGTCGCGGAGCTGTTGGGGCGAGCCACCATCCAGTCAAAATAGTATTTGGTCCCATCCGGTGCATGTCCCAGGAATCCTTCGCCGGCCTGTCCGCTTTTCAATGCGGCCAAGCAGGTGAATACCCAACCGCCTTTTGTATTCCATGGCGCGGGCTGTCCCAGCTGCGGCCGGGGTTGCCGCGCATCGCCATTGCCGCCCAGCAGTGGTTCGCCCCCACCTCCGGGCAGCGAAAGCCGCACGCCATCCCAATAAGTGTGTGGATTGAAGTTGACCTTCTGAGTGTTCCGGCGGTTCCAGACCTCCAGCGTTGGCGGGGCACCGACGGTGGTACAGCGCGCGGCCGGCATCCAGTGCCCTTGAGCTGCAGTCTCGGGGAGATCGCCATAGACACCTGACAGCGACGGAACATCCAGATCCCAGTCGCCAAGAGGACTTTCACTGCTGCCGTCGCTGGCTGATCGGCTGCGACTAAGCGCGACCGGGAGTCCGCTGTTGCCCGGCAGCGAGATATCGGTAGCCTTGAAGCTGATCGAGCCGTCATAGAGATTGACCTGCTCGCCGAAGATCTCGCCCTTCAGCGGCTCGACGAGATCACCGTACTTCAGGCGCTTGTCGTACTCCTGCCGCCAGGTCGGGACGATCTGCGCCAAGCCCACTGAAGGAAGCCCGATCGCGGCCAGCAGCAGAAGAAGCGTCGAAAGGCCGGCCGGGCCAGACTGGCGCGGGCGGAGCGTGGCACGAGACCGCATGGGATCCTCCTTGGATCGTCCGTTCCTTGAATGCGTGCACGTACGCGACAGTCGCAACGCTGGCCGTGCCACTCTTTATTTATGAACATGGAATGAAGGCGGCGTCAAGGCTCCGTTCACGACAGTGCTTCCATCGGCGGTCGAATCCCCGGCGCGCATCGCCAATGCAGAAGGGCGTGCGGCCTGACCCACGCCCCACCTAGAATGGCGCCATGAGCACCCTGACCTTCCGCGCCGCCACGTCGGCCGATATCCCTGCCCTGATCTCGCTGGTGACCTCCGCCTACCGGGGTGACGCCAGCCGGGTCGGCTGGACCACCGAAGCCGACCTGCTGGACGGCGCCCGCATCGATGCCGAAGGCATCCAGACCGACCTCGACCGTCCCCGCTCGACCATCCTGCTGGCGGAGCGCGAGGGCCGCCTCGTGGCCTGCGCCCACGTCGCCGATGTCGACGGCAAAGGCTACTTCGGCATGTTCTCGGTCGATCCGGCCCAGCAGGGGGGCGGCGTCGGCAAGCAGCTGATGGATGCGGCCGAAGCCCACGCCGCGCGCGAATGGGGCGTGCCGGTGATGCAGATGACCGTGATCGACGTGCGCGACGAACTGATCGCCTTCTACGAGCGCCGTGGCTACCGCCGCACCGGCATCAAGAAGCCGTTCCCCTACGGCGACGAGCGCTTCGGCATTCCCAAGCGCGACGATCTGCGCTTCGAGATCCTGGAAAAGCCGCTGGCGGGAGCCACCGCATGAGCGACGCGTGGACCTTCGTCTGCGCCGGCAGCGACCTGCTGCCGGGTGAAATGAAGAGCGTGTTCGACGAGGTTACCGGTACGCCGATCGTGGTGTTCAACCTCGACGGCGAGCTGTATGCCCTGGAAGACCAGTGCACGCACGAGGAATTCGAGTTGTCCTCCGGGGAGTTCAACACCACCGAAGGCAGCGTCGAGTGCGTGCTGCACGGTGCCCGCTTCGACGTGCGTGATGGCCGTGCCCTGTGTGCCCCCGCGTACAGCCCGGTCCCCAAGTTCCCGGTCAAGCGCGAGCACGACGCCATCTGGACCCGCGACGACCGGGACTGACCGGCCCATCCGCCCCGCCCGGGAAGGCCCTGCAGGCGCCCACAGGGCCGCGAGTGGCCAGGTACAGACCTCCCGCAACACCGAAGATGCGAATCATTATCGTTGCTGTTACTCTACGTAACATCTTCGTAATGCCCATCGCCGCGCCATGGCCTCGCCCGCGCCCATCGCTACGCTCTGCCAGCTTGCCCGCACGGGCGGGCCGCTGTTGGCTGCGCTGCTGCTGGCACTGCTGCTGGCACTGCTGCTGGGATGGTCGGCGCTGCATGAAGGGTCGCGCAACTCGCTGGTCACCACGCCGGCGCTGCAGGCGCAGGACAGCCTGCCCGCAGCGCCTTTTGGCACGCCTTCCCGCGAGCAGGCCATGCCGCGGGTGGAAGCCGAGCCCGATGACAGTCGGAGCATCAAGTCCCCGCTGCTGCGGCGGTTGTGTGGCCCGCTTCCAGTGCCGCCACCGGTGCCGGCAACCGCGCCGTCACCCTACCCGGCCCCTGCGCTGCCGTCGCGCTACCAGCATCCCCCCGGCCAGGCGCCTCCGTCCCTGCTGAGCTGACGCTCTCCCCGGCCGCGCCCGGGCGTCCGGCGCTTGCCGGACCTCCACCTCCGATCCCGCTTCGAGTCCGCTTCCGATCCTGCCTGCCGCGCCGTCATCCGGCACCGGCGGATCGTTCCTGTCCCGCTACCCACCCAGACCCATGAACCCGATCAAGAGCCGCAAGCACGCCTCCCCACTCCGCAACCTGCCGTTGGCGACCGCCAGCCTGGCCGCCGGCCTCGGCCTGGCCACGCTGCCCGCGCTGGCCCACGCCGAAGCGACCGACAATGCCCGCACGCTGGACAAGATCGACGTGCACGCCACACATGGCTACAAGGCCGACAAGGTCGCCTCGCCGAAGTTCACCCAGCGGCTGCAGGACACCCCGCAGACCATCCAGGTCATCACCAGCGACCTGTTCAACCAGCAGGGCGCCACCACCCTGACCGAAGCGCTGCGCAACAGCCCGGGCGTGGGCACCTTCTATGCCGGCGAGAACGGCAACACCACCACCGGCGATGCGCTGTTCATGCGCGGCTTCGACACCTCCAACAGCCTGTTCGTCGATGGCGTGCGCGACCTCGGCTCGATCTCGCGCGACGTGTTCAACATCGAACAGGTGGAAGTGACCAAGGGGCCGGCAGGGACCGACAATGGTCGCTCGGCGCCGACCGGTGCCATCAACCTGGTGAGCAAGCAGGCGACCCTGCAGGACGCCACGTCGGCCAGCGTTTCGCTGGGCAGTGACCACCAACGCCGGACGACCGGTGACTGGAACCAGTCGCTGGGTGCGACCAGTGCGCTGCGCGTCAACGCGATGTGGCAGGACAGCGACCAGCCCGGACGCGATCACGTGCAGAACAAGCGCTGGGGCCTGGCCCCGTCGCTGGCGTTCGGCCTGGGCACGGCGACCCGCTACTACCTCAACCTGCTGTACGTGAAGCAGGACAACGTCCCCGACGGCGGCGTGCCGACCCTGGGGCTGCCGGGCTGGACGCCGCAGCCGACGCTCGAAGCGCTGGCCGGGCATCCGGTGGATCCGGAGAACTTCTACGGCACCCGTGCCGACCACGACGACGTGACCGCGAAGATGGCCACGTTCCGCTTCGAACATGATTTCAACGACAGCGTGCGCCTGACCAACACCGCGCGTTGGGGCCGCACCGAGCAGGACTACCTGCTCACCGCCTTCATGGGTACCGGCGCGCTCGGCGCCAATGGTCGTCCGACCGGCAACATCGGCTACACCAACTCCGCCGATCGTTCGACCTACACGATCGCGCGCAGCCTGCCGACCTTCAAGGACCAGCGCAACACCATTCTGACCGACCAGTTGAACCTGCGGGCCGACTTCAGCACCGGCGCCATCGGCCATGCCCTGAGCGCAGGCCTGGAGTTCACCCGCGAAGAACTGGACAGCTACGGCCAGGCGGCCACCGGCGGCACCAGCTGGCCTGCCGCGAACCTCTACGACCCGGACTGGAACGTGACCGGGCTGACCTGGGCACATAACGGCGCCGATGCCCACGGCAAGACCACCACCTCCTCGGCATATCTGTTCGACACGCTGGCATTCGGCGACAGCTTCCTGCTGACTGCCGGCGTGCGTGCCGACCACTACAAGACCGAGTACGCCAGCGCCTCGGTCTGCGGCGGCCGGAGTGGTCCCGCCTGCGGCAGCAGTCCGGCCGGCACCGTGCTGCGCAACCCCACGCTGGAGGCCTCCGACACTCTGTTGAACTGGAAGCTGGGCGCGCTGTACAAGGTGGGCGACACGGTCAGCGTGTATGCCAACTACGCGATCTCGCAGCAGCCCCCGGGCGGTGCCAACTTCCAGCTGAGCAGCTCGGCCAGCAGCGCCGACAACCCCAAGCTGGACCCGCAGAAGGCCAAGACCTTCGAGGTCGGCAGCAAGTGGGCATTCCTGGAGGATGCACTGGCCGTCAACCTGGCGTTGTTCCAGACCGACGTCGACAACGAGATCAATACCACCGTGCTCGACGAGGCCGGCAACCCGACCCAGACCGGCAGCAAGCGCGTGAAGGGCGTGGAGCTGTCCGCCGTGGGCCGCCTGACCGACAACTGGTCGGTGTCTGCCGGTTTCAGCCACCTCGACACCGAAGTGAAGGAAGGCGCCAAGGTCGCCGCCGACGGCACCACCAACCTGACGTACACGCCGGACGATACGTTCACCGGCTGGACCAGCTACACGCTGGCCCACGGCATCACCGTCGGGGGTGGCGTGCGCTACGCCGCCGGCATGCATCGTGGCACCGACGGTGCTGTCGGCACGCCGTCATTCACCAAGTCCTACGTGGTGTACGACGCCGTGGTGTCGTGGGCGGTCAACGAGAACATCTCGCTGCGCTTGAACGGCTACAACCTGTTCGACAAGGCCTACGTGGCCAGCATCAACAAGAGCGGCTACCGTTACACCCCGGGTGCCCCGCGCACCTTCCTGCTCAGCGCGGACATCCGCTTCTGATGTCCTGGCGCGGGGGAGCCCGGCTCCCACGCGCAACGACGAGACGACACCATGCTGCTGCACATTCCCAACGTGCTCACCGCTGATGAAGTGGCACAGGTCCGCAAGCAACTGGACACCGCGGACTGGACCGATGGCCGCGAGACCGTGGGTGCCCAGGGTGCGCAGGTGAAGCACAACGAACAGCTGCCGGACGCGTCACCGGTGAAAGCCGAGCTGGGTGCCGGCGTGCTCGCCGCACTGCGGCGCAGCCCGCTGTTCTTCGCTGCGGCACTGCCGTTGAAGATCCTCCCCCCACGCTTCAACCGCTACCGCGGCGGCGGCACCTACGGCTTCCACGTCGATGGCGCAGTGATGAACCTGGGCAACGGCGAGCAGCTGCGCTCGGACATCTCCTGCACCCTGTTCCTGTCGGCGCCGGACGAGTACGACGGCGGCGAGCTGATCATCAGCGACACCTACGGCGAGCACGAGGTGAAGCTGCCGGCCGGCGACCTGATCGTCTATCCCTCCAGCAGTCTGCACCAGGTCAATCCTGTTACCCGGGGCGCGCGCGTGGCGTCGTTCTTCTGGGTGCAGAGCATGATCCGCGACGATGTACAGCGTCGCCTGCTGTGGGAAATGGACACGTCCATCGAGCGCCTGCGACAGACGGGAGGCGACGCTGATGCGGTGCTGCAGCTGACCGGCGTGTATCACAACCTGCTGCGACGCTGGAGCGAGGTCTGAGCCACTCCAGGCCGCGCCTTACATTTTAGCAATCATTCTCATTTGCATCCGCTAACAGCTCTCATTACAATCACGCCCCGTTGATGCTGGCCGCTGCCGGCAAACTATCTGGGGACCCCCGCTTGCTGCGCCCGCTCCGCCCTCGCCCACTCATCCATCGCAAGATGGGCACCGCCATGCGCGGCCAGCGTCCCGCGCTGGCCAGCCTGCTGGCATGGGTGGCGATGCTGGCGTTGCTGCTGGGCACCCTGCCGCTGCTGCCGCACCCGGCCACAGCGATGACCTTGCAGATGCCGCTGGAAGAACGTGGCGGCGAAGGCCCGTTGCAGGAAGAAGCCCCGGCCAAGCTGCGCCGCTGTGCCTCCGCCCCGGTAAAAGCGGCCGAGAAGGCGCCGCCGCTGCTGCTGGCCAGCCAGTGGCTGCGTACCGAACTTGAACTCGTACCCGCCACGCCGGCCATGCCCGGTGTGCGCCCGGACTGGCCGCTGGCCGCTCCGGACACGCCCTGGGCCGACGCGCCCGGGCGTCGCCAGCAACGCGGCCAGGCGCCGCCGCTCGCCTGATCCACGGCCCGACGTGACCGCCTGCGCGGTCGCGTCCACACGCCGCTGACTGCTTCTTCCCTGCCGCCCCTGACCGGGCTTTCCCTGCCTGCCGTGCGCGCTCCGCACCCGGCATCGCGCTGCCTTACATCCTTCGAGGTATCTGCCATGGCCCAGCGCCATCGTGTCCGTTCGTCCCTGTCCCGCCCCCTGCTGACCAGCGCCGTGCTGGCGGCGATGGCGGCCCCTGCTTTCGCCCATGCAGAGATCGCAGGCGCCCCGCAGACCCTGGACAAGGTGGTCGTCACCGCCTCCGGCTTCGAACAGAAAATCACCGATGCCCCGGCCAGCATCAGCGTGGTCAGCCGCGAGGAACTGAGCAAGCGCCCCTACACCAGCCTGGTCGATGCGCTGCGCGATGTGGAAGGCATCGACGTCGGCCTGGAAGCCACCGACAAGAATGGCCGCGCCACCGTCTCCATGCGTGGCCTGCCCTCGGAATACACCCTGGTACTGATCGACGGCCGCCGCCAGAGCAACGTCGGCCAGCTGTATCCCAACAACTTCGGTGGCGGACAGTTCTCCTACCTGCCGCCGCTGGATGCGATCGAGCGCATCGAAGTGGTGCGCGGCCCGATGTCCACGCTGTACGGCTCGGATGCGATGGGCGGTGTCATCAACATCATCACCCGCCGCAACCAGGACAGCTGGCACGGCGCGCTGACCCAGGGCTTCACCGTGCAGCAGGACGACCAGTTCGGCGATGCCCGCAGCACCGACGTGTACCTGAGTGGTCCGCTGCTGAAGGACCGCCTGGGCCTGTCCGTGCGCGGCAGCTACTACGATGCGAAGGCGTCCAATCCGGAATGGGATGCGCTGCCGTTGCCCGATGGCACCCTGTGGGAACGCAGCATCGGCTTCGGAGGTGGCGGCAAGTCGGTGGCCAACACCAACTGGAACACGGGCGTGCGCCTGAACGTCCACGTCAATGACGACCACGAACTGTGGCTGGACTACGACGTGTCGCGGCAGAAGTACGACAATAGCGCGGGCCAGACCGGCACGCTCGACAGCCTGGCCAGCCTGTGGCGCGTCGGCAATGCGGTCATCCCCGATCCGGATGGCGGCGGCACCATCACCCGCCGCGTGGTGCAGCCGCGCGTGGGCTACACCGCCTACCAGCGCTATGAGCGTGACCAGGTATCGCTGACCCATCAGGGCCGCTACAGCTTCGGCACCTGGCAGACCTCGCTGACCCACAGCAAGAGCAGCAACCTCGGCCGTTCGCTGCCACTGACCCTGGACGAGCGCGCCAACCTGCAGACGCTGTGGAATGACGTCTGCCGCCGCACCGGCGCCGCCAACAACTGCGCGGCCGGTCGTGGCAATGCGCTGTCTGCCCTCGACCCGAGCGAGATGGCGCGCCTGCAGGCGTTCCTGCCACGTCCGCTGCGCACGATGGAGCTTGAGGGTTACGTGCTCGACACGATGCTCGACCTCGATTTCGGCGCGCACAAACTGACCGTTGGCGGACAGTACAACGACACCGATATGGTCGACGGCGTGTTCGGCATGGATGGCGCCGGCTACCGCAGCAACACCCGGCAGAAGCACCGCATGTGGGCTCTGTTCGCGGAGGACAACTGGGCACTGACCGATACCCTCACGGCAACCTTCGGCCTGCGCTACGACGACCACAACGTGTTCGGCAGCCATGTCAGCCCGCGCGGCTACCTGGTGTGGAATGCGAGCGACGCATGGACCTTCAAGGGCGGTGTCAGCACCGGCTACAAGACACCGCGCCCGGATCAGCTGTTCCCGGGCATCACCGGCTTCGGTGGGCAGGGCGTGCTGCCGCTGGTCGGTTCGCCGAACCTCAAGCCGGAGACCAGCACCAACTACGAGCTGGCTGCCTATTACGAAGGCCAGCGCTGGGGCTTCAACGTCACCGGCTTCTTCAACCGGTTCGAAGACAAGATCGCCAGCGGCGGCACCTTCCCGAACTGCGAAGTGGCTCCGGCCGGCAACGGCTACTGCGTGGACATCGGGCCGGGCTGGGCCTCGCTGGGCTACAGCACCTTCACCCAGAGCGTGAACATCGACAAGGCCGAAACCCGTGGCGCCGAACTGGCCGCGCACGTCGATCTGCTGGAAACCCTGCAGCTGCGAGGCAACTACACCTGGACCCGCAGCGAACAGACCAGTGGCCCGCAGAAGGGACTGCCGATCAGTGGCACCATGCCGGCCAGGCACATGGCCAACGCCAGCCTCAACTGGCAGGTCAGCGACGCGGTCAGTCTGTCGCTGATCGGCGAAGGCCGCTACGACCGCTACCGCGATACGATCCTCGATGCGGCCGGCAACAGCCACGACCGCGTCTACGAGGACTACACGATCTTCCACCTCGGCGGCAGCTGGAAGGCCAACGCATGGCTGACCGTCAACGCACGCGTCAACAACCTGCTCGACAAGGACTTCGTCTCGCAGTCGTGCCTGCTGATCAGCCAGAGCGAGTTCAGCTGCGTGGACGATTACGCAACCAAGGACCAGCGCCGCAGCTACTGGATCTCGCTCAACGCGAAGTTCTGAGGCGACCCTGACCGGTGCCGGCCGTGGCCGGCACCGGGATACAGAACGACACGCAATTGCGAGCTATTCTCATCAATGATGTAATGCGCAGTCCGCATCCGCCCTGAATCCCCGTCGTGAGCCGTTCCGTTCCCTCCAACGTGCAACAGCAACAGAGCCGCGGCTTCTGGCTGCGGACGCTGCACCAGTGGCACTGGATCAGCTCGGCGGTGTGCCTGATCGGCATGCTGCTGTTCGCGGTGACCGGCCTGACCCTCAACCACGCAGCGAAGATCGAAGCCAAGCCCCAGGTGCAGAACCAGCAGCTGCAACTGCCGGCCGATCTGCGCGGCCAGCTCGGCACGCGCGAAGACGGAAACGCGCCGATTCCGCGCCCGGCCCGGCAATGGCTGGATACGCAGCTGGGCATCGCCATCGGCGGTCGCCCGGCCGAGTGGTCGGCCGAGGAGATCTACGTGTCGTTGCCACGCCCCGGCGGCGACGCCTGGCTCAGCATCGATCGCGAAACCGGCGCGGTGGAATACGAATCAACCTCCCGCGGCGTGGTGTCCTACCTCAACGACCTGCACAAGGGCCGCAACGCGGGCCCGGCGTGGGGCTGGTTCCTGGACCTGTTCGCCGTGGCCTGCCTGGTGTTCTGCATCACCGGCCTGTTCCTGCTGCACCTGCATGCACGGCAGCGGCGCATGACCTGGCCGCTGGTCGGCCTCGGCCTGATGATCCCGCTGTTGATCGCCCTGCTGCTGATCCACTGAACCATCGAATCCCCTTCACCGGAGCCGCCCCATGCGCGTCACCCTGACCATCGCCCTCAGCGGCCTGCTGGCCACCTCGCCGGCCTATGCCGCCACGCTCGACATCAACGTCGAGGTGCCCAAGCTCAATGTCGCCGAGTATCACCGTCCCTACGTAGCGGTGTGGCTGGAAGGCGCCGACCAGAAAGTCGCGGCCAACCTGTCGGTCTGGTACCAGCAGACCAGCAACAACGAAGGCCATGGCACCAAGTGGCTGCCCGACCTGCGCCAGTGGTGGCGCAAGAGCGGCCGCACCCTGCAGGTGCCGGTGGACGGCGTGACCGGCCCAACCCGCCCGGCCGGCAAGCACGCGCTGTCGTTCAACGACAAGCAGCCGGCGCTGAAGCAGCTGGCCCCGGGCAACTACACCCTGGTGGTGGAAGCGGTGCGCGAAGTCGGTGGCCGCGAACTGCTGAAGATCCCCTTCACCTGGCCGGCCACCGCCGCACAGAACGGCAAGGCGCAGGGCGCCACCGAACTGGGCCAGGTGACCCTCGCCATCAAACCGTAACCGCCTGAGCCGGGGTCAGAGCCCTTTCCGTTGGAAGGGGATTTGACTCCGGGGTCGGATCCCTTCCGCAGGAAGGGCTCTGACCCCACCCATCCAACGTCCCTGGAGTCTTCCGCATGAAGCGCACGCTCGTCCTCGCCGCCGCTCTGGCCGCTGCCCTTCCCTTTTCCGCACTCGCCCACAAGGCCTGGCTGCTGCCTTCGCAGACCGTGATCGCCGGCAATGCGCCGTGGATCACTGTTGATGGTGCGGTCTCCAACGACCTGTTCTACTTCAACCACGTGCCGCTGCGCTTGGAATCGCTGGTGATCACCGCGCCGGACGGCAGCACCGTGCAGCCGCAGAACGCCTCGACCGGCAAGTACCGCAGCGTGTTCGATCTGGAGCTGAAGCAGCAGGGCACTTACCGCATCGCTTCGGTCAATGACGGCCTGTTCGCCACCTACGAACAGAACGGCGAGCGCAAGCGCTGGCGCGGTACCGTCGCCACCTTCGGCGAACTGCCCAAGGACGCGGAGAAGCTGGAAGTGAGCCAGTCGGTCGGCCGCGTGGAGACGTTCGTGACCAATGGCGCGCCGAACGATACCGCACTGAAGCCGACCAACCGCGGCATCGAGCTGGTTGCGGTCGGTCACCCGAACGACCTGTTCGCCGGCGAGGAAGCCACTTTCCGCGTGCTGGTCGACGGCAAGCCGACGGCTGGCCTTGCCTTCGAGATCGTGCGCGGCGCCACCCGCTACCGCAACGCGCAGGACGAACTGAAGGTGACCAGCGACGCCAAGGGCGAAATCAAGGTGACCTGGCCGGAAGCCGGCATGTACTGGCTGGAAACCGGCACTGAAGACAACAAGACCTCGGTGAAGCAGGCCGCCAAGCGTCGCCTGAGCTACGTGGCCACGCTGGAAGTGCTGCCGCAGTAATGGGGACCGCGATGCCGGGCACGCCCCGGCATCGCAGCCGCCACGCCCCGTCATGACCGATTCCCTGCTCGACATCGCCCGCCTCGGCGGCACCACCATGGGCACCACCTGGAGCGTGTCGCTGGTCGCGCCGCGCCAGCGCGACCTGGACCCGCTGCACGCCGGCATCCAGGCGCGCCTGGATGATGTGGTCGCGCAGATGAGTACGTGGGACGCCGGCTCGGACCTCAGCCGCTACAACAGCGCCGATGCAGGCCAGTGGTGCACCCTGCCTGCCGAAACCCGTCACGTCCTGTCCTGCGCGCAGTCCATCGCCGCCGCCAGCGACGGTGCGTTCGATCCCACCATCGGCCCGCTGGTGGCACTGTGGGGTTTCGGTGCACATGCCGGCGAACGCCGCCAACCCGATGCCGCCGCCGTGCAGGCCACGCGCGAGCGCTGCGGTTGGCAGCGGTTGCAATGGCGCGGCGATGCGCTGCTGCAACCCGGCGGACTGGAACTGGATCTCTCTGCGATCGCCAAGGGGTTCGGCGTCGATCACGTGGCCGCGTGGCTGCGCGATCAGGGCATCGCTGCTGCACTGATCGAGGTCGGTGGCGAACTGGCCGGCTACGGCCGCAAGCCCGATGGCCAACGGTGGCGCGTGCTGGTGGAATCGGCGCCGGAAGAAGACGCGCACGCCAAAACACCACCGCGGGTGCTGGCGCTGGACGGCAAGGCGGTCGCTACCTCCGGCGATCGCTGGCATCACTATCAGGCCGATGGCGAGGCCTACAGCCACAGCCTCGACCCGCGCACCGGCAGGCCGGTACGCCAGGTTGCAGCGGCGGTGACGGTGGTCGCCGACGACGCGATGCATGCTGATGCCTGGGCCACCGCACTCACCGTACTCGGCCGCGAGCACGGCATGGCGCTGGCCGAACGCGAAGGACTGGCCGCACGCTACCTGCATCGCGCAGCGGATGGCCCGCACGAGTTTCTCAGCAGCGCCTTCCAGCGCCTGCTCGACGAGCGGGACGCATGAGCGCACGGCCGTCGCGCGCGCTGCTCGGCAACGCGCTTGTACTGATCCTGCTGGCGCTGATCGGCTGGGCGCTGCTGCGACTGCATCTCGGCGAAGCCTGGTGGCAGGGCGCACCGCCGGCGCGGCAATCGCAGATCGCCATCATCGCCACCGCGCTCTATGCGCTGGTCTGCACCGCACTGTGGTGGCGTGGGCGACCGCGCGACGATGCTGCCTCTGGCGACGTCGCGCCGATCCTGCTGGTCTGGTCCAGCCAGACCGGCTTCGCCCGCGAACTGGCCGAACGCAGTGCCGAGGCATTGCGTGGTGCCGGCGTGCCGGTGCGTGTGCGCGGTCTGCATGAGGTCGACGCCACGTTGCTGGCCGGCAGCCAGCGTGCACTGTTCATCGCCAGTACCACCGGCGAAGGCGACCCGCCCGAACACGCTGTGCCCTTCCTGCGCCATGTGATGGCCCTGCCGTCATCGCTGCAGCATCTTTCGTACGGCGTTCTCGCCCTGGGTGATCGCAGCTACGGTCACTTCTGCGCCTTCGGTCACCAGCTCGACGACTGGCTGCGCCAGCACGGCGCACATGCCCTGTTCGACGCCATCGAGGTCGACAACGCCGATCCCGCTGCACTGCGGCACTGGCAGCAACTGCTCGGACAACTTGCCGGTGGCGCCAGCGAACTGCCCGACTGGAGCCCGGCCGAATATCAGCCGTGGACGCTGCTGCAACGCCGGCACCTCAATCCCGGCAGCCAGGGCGGACCGGTGTACTGGCTGCGCCTGCAGGCGCCTGCCAGCGACGGCGTGCGCTGGCAGGCCGGCGACATTGCCGAGATCGGCCCGCAGCACGCGCGGCACAGCGCGCGGGCCTGGCTGGAATCACAGGGTTTCGATCCGCAGACGGTGCTCGAGGACGGCCAGACGCTGCTGGCCCGTGTCGAACGCTCGCACCTGCCCTCACTGGTGCCACCGGGTGATCTGCCCGCCCTGCTGGCGGCCCTGCAGCCGCTGCCGCATCGTGAGTACTCCATCGCTTCGGTGATGGACGATGGTGCGGTGGAACTGCTGGTGCGCCGGCAGCTGCGTGCCGATGGCACGCCCGGCATCGGCAGTGCCTGGCTGTGCGACCACGCCGTCATCGGCGAGCCGGTACAACTGCGCCTGCGCCGCAACGACAACTTCCACGGTGCCGCCGTTGCGGCGCCGCTGCTGCTGATCGGCAATGGCACGGGCATCGCCGGCCTGCGTGCACACCTGCATGAGCGCGCGGCCGTCGGCGCGCACCGCACCTGGCTGCTGTTCGGCGAGCGCTCGGCCGCGCACGACTTCCATTTCGGTGACGAACTGCGGGCGATGCTGGCGGCCGGCACGCTGCAGCGTCTGGATACGGTGTTCAGCCGTGACGGCGGCAGCCACCGTTACGTGCAGGACCGCCTGCTGGCGGAGGCGGCAACGCTGCGGCAATGGGTCGATGAAGGTGCCACGATCCTGGTCTGCGGCAGCCTGCAGGGCATGGCGCCAGCCGTGGATGCGGTCATCGAGCAGGTGCTGGGTACCGACGGCAAGGAGGCCCTGCTGCTGGCCGGCCGTTACCGCCGTGATGTGTATTAGCCCAGGCAGCGCCCAGCGCATGCGCGGATGATGCCCATCGGCGCATGCGAATCATCAGTCCGCGGCGCTCACCCGTATCGCCAGCAGCTCGCCACTGCCCTGCAGCGCATGCCGCTGGCGCTCGCCGGCCGCCAGCCATGCAGTGTCGCCTGCCTGCATCGGCGGCAAGCCACTGTCCTCGGCAAAGCCGGCCTCACCCGCCAGCAGGTGCAGCGCCCAGGCCACGCCTGGCTCGCAGAAGAAGAACATCGACCCCACCAGCGGCCGGTGCAGCAGCTCGGCGTGCAACTGCCCGCGCTTCCACATCAGGTTGAAATCATGGGTGGTGCCATCGACCAGTTCGCCGTGCAGTGCCTCCTCGCCGGCAAAGCGCACGCGACCATGCGGCGGCAGCACCTCCGCCACCCGGCCATCGGCGAAGCGCAGGCGCACACCGTTGCCCTGCAGCAGTACCAGTTCGCGCTCCACGCCCGGAAATGCGGAGAACGCGGCATCCTGCTCGATCTCCGCCACGGACAGGCGCAGGGCCCAGTCGTCCCCGTGCGCCGGCAGCCGCAGGATTTCGCGGGTCCAGCCCAGGCCATTGCGCCAGCGTTCGCGGCGGTAATCCAGGCGGGCAATCACCTGGCTCGGAGTCTTCAGCAGCGCATCGATATCCATGCCTGCATTGCACCACGCCACGTGCAATCGCGCATCAGCGCGTGGCGACCGTATCCTGCGCGCCGCACTGGCCACCCAGCAGCTGCGAATGCTTCAGCCAGTCCTGGTCGGGGTAATAGGCGAACACCATCGTGCCACCACGCAACGCGTCGATCAGCGGCCTGGCCACCGACAGCCGCACTGCCGGACACCCCAGGCTGCGGCCCAGCCGACCCTGCAGCTGGGCGGTCGCCGGATTCACGTAGGGGGCGCCATGGATGACGATCGCACGCTCGCGCGCGCGGTCGTTGAAGCCCGGTTCCAGCCCGGCCAGCCGCAATGAGTAGCCGTTGCCGCCCATGTAGGTTTCCTGCGCGGTGAACACACCGAGGCTGGACATGTAACTGCCGTCGCGATTGGAAAAATGCTCGGTCCGGTTCTCACCACTGTTGCGGCCGTGCGCCACCCATTCCTCGAACAACAGCCGCTGGTGCGCCAGGTCGAACACCCACAGGCGCGGCTCGGTGGAGGGCCGCGAATAGTCGATCACGCTCAGACGTTCGCCGCTGATGCCCAGCTCCGGTCGCAACAGGGCGCAGCGCATGGCCTGCGCCGCCAGCTGCAGCACATGGCGATCGGCCTTCGGCGCGGTGCGTGCCAGCAGGGCGGCCAGATCCTCGGCACGGGTCGCGATGGCGGGCGTCTGCGCCAACGCGGGTGCGCTGGCCGAGGTTGCCAGCAGGCCAAGCGTGGCCAGCCGGCAAAGGCGGGATGCGGTCATGGACGGGACACAGGACTCAGTTGCCTGTGAGAGTGGACCCTGCCGGCTCGGATTCCAAGACCGGCTGCAGGCCGGATTCAGCCGGGCTTGGGCGCACGGCGGGCAGCGAGGTCACCAGCAGCGTCGTGCCCGGCACCAGCACCTGGTACAGCTGGCGGGCGAAATCGGCCGGCAGCGCCAGTGGCAGCGACGGCGTGGCCAACAGGTCCGGGGTCGCCTGCGCACGGTCCTGGCCCAGCAACGGATAGGCCGTCCATTGATGCAGGCGCTGCTTCGCATCGAGCGGGCTGGGAACATCGCTGTAGCCCTGCCCCATCACGAACAGCGTGGTGCCCTGGAAGGCTGGCAGCGCATCGGCTTTCAGCGGCGATTCGCCGATCATCACGCCGTCGCGCAGGACGTACAGCCGCTGGTCGTGCAGGCTGACCAGGATGCCGACCTGCCCGGCCGGCGCCGCGCTGTCGTTCCACCAGGCCGCCGCCACACTGCCGTCGCCGGTTTCGGGCAGGGCCTCGCCGCGCGCGTTGACCGGCGCCAGTACGGCGGGATAGGCCAGCGTCATCGGCGCGCTCTTGGCATCGGCCACCACCACCGTATCGCCGCGCCGGGTCTCGCTGAACAGCTTCTGCGCGAACGCCTGGGGCAGCCGTACGCAGCCATGCGAGGCCGGATGCCCCGGCAGGCTGCCGCCATGCAGGGCGATGCCGTCCCAGGTCAGCCGCTGCATGTACGGCATCGGTGCGCTGTTATAGAGGTTGGAGCGGTGGTCCTTGTCCTTCTGCAGGATCGTGAACACCCCGGTCGGCGTCTCGTGTCCCGCCTTGCCCGAACTGATCGTGGTCAGCCCGATGGCGATCCCGTTGCGATACACGTAGGCGCGCTGCTCGTCCAGACTGACGACCAGCACGATCGGGCCGGCCGGGGAAATCTCCGGATGCCAGAGGAATTCGCCCGGCTTGAGATCAGTAGGCCCGCGTTCGGCGGCCACCGGCCCGGACGGGTCGGTCGAGTGCGAAGACGGCGGCCCGGCCTGCGCGGTCAGCGGCAGTGCCAGGACAAGGGAGAGCATCAGGGACGGACGGTGCAGACGCATCCAGCGGAGGTTCCATTCCATGCGAAGCGGTCACCGTACACCATCGCGCCGTAGCGAACGCGCCAAAAGAGAATGCCCGGCGACACAACCCTGTGTCGTACCGGGCAATCGTCACGTCCTTGTCGGCCTGCTGCCTCCCCCGCGCGTCCTGCGAAGTGGGGGTGGCGTTGCATCCTGCACGCGGCCGCGTCTGTCCTGCTTGTATCTCAGCCCCTTCCACAGGTCTGTGATGCCACCGTCCTGGTGATTGGTGCCGCATCCTGCGACGGTCGGTGAACACAGCCTCCCTGGCGGTGCCCGGTGGACCGGCCTCCTGCGGGTCCCGACGATTCCTGTTGTCAACGCCTTGGTACGGTCCGCACCGGTACCGATCCGGGTACCGGATCCGCGGGCAACAGCCTGTCGCCTACGGTGATCCGCTGTCGATTCCGTTCGACGATCACTGTCCCTATCCCCTTCACCTGCGTCAGATCCTCGACGCGCTTGAAGGGCCCGTGTCTGCGCCGGTGCTCGACGATCGCCGCAGCCTTCCTGGCTCCGACCATCGTCAATCCCTGCTGCAGCGCCTGGACATCGGCCCGGTTGATGTCGATCGGTTCGGCGGCATGCGCCCCTGCGATCCCCATTGCCAGTACCAGTGCCCTCAACACGACTAACCAAGGCACGACGTATAACTCCTTGTGGTTCTGGCCGCCCCGACCGGCAATCCCGTCGGTAGGAACAGTGTCCGTCACCACATACACACAGACTATCGGTTTCGTGGATTTCTAAAAGCCAGCCAAATACCCGACGTGATGTAGGAAAAACCCTACCCCCGGCGCAGGCGTAGAATGGCCGGATCAGCCATGCAACCGGAGTTTCAGATGGACAGCGCCAAGCTCGGCCAATTCGTGAATGACAAGTGGGACAGCGAAATCGTCCCGCAGTTGGTCGACTACATCCGCATTCCCAACAAGTCGCCGATGTTCGACGCCAATTGGGTGCAGAACGGCTACATGGAACAGGCGGTCACCCTGATGGAGACCTGGGCCAAGGCACAGGAGCTGCCGGGCCTGAAGGTCGAAGTGGTCCGCCTGGAAGGCCGTACCCCGCTGATTCTTCTGGAAATTCCCGCCACCGGCAGTGAAACCGGCGACGACACCGTCCTGCTCTACGGGCACCTGGACAAGCAGCCGGAAATGACCGGCTGGGACGACGACCTGGGCCCGTGGACCCCGGTTCTGCGTGGCGACAAGCTCTATGGCCGCGGCGGCGCCGACGATGGCTACGCGATCTTCGGTTCGCTGGCCGCCGTGCTGGCCCTGCAGGCCCAGGGCCTGCCGCACGCGCGCTGCGTGGTCCTGATCGAAGCCTGTGAAGAGTCCGGCAGTTACGACCTGCCCGCCTACGTGGACCATCTGGCCGACCGCATCGGCAAGCCGTCGCTGGTGGTCTGCCTGGATTCGGGCTGCGCCAACTACGACCAGCTGTGGTGCACCACGTCGCTGCGCGGTCTCACCGGGGGCAACTTCACCGTCAAGGTGCTCAACGAAGGCGTGCATTCCGGCGATGCCTCCGGCGTGGTGCCGTCCAGCTTCCGCCTGCTGCGCCAGCTGCTGTCGCGCATCGAGGACCAGGACACCGGCCGCATCCTGATCGACGGCATGAACGTGGAAATCCCGGCCGAGCGCCAGGAACAGGCCAAGCGTGCCGCCGAAGTGGTCGATACGGCCATCTTCGAGAAGTTCCCGCTGGTCGATGGCCTGCGCCCGATGAACGAAGACCTCACCGAGCTGGTGCTCAACCGCACCTGGCGCCCGGCGTTGTCGGTCACCGGAATCGGCGGCATGCCGCCGCTGGAATCGGCCGGCAACGTGCTGCGCCCGCAGACCTCGGTGAAGCTGTCGCTGCGCCTGCCGCCCACCGCCGATGGCAAGACCTGCGGCGAGCTGCTGAAAGAAGCGCTGCTGCGCGATCCGCCGAACGGCGCGCAGGTCACCCTGGATCTGGAAAAGGCCTCCACCGGCTGGAATGCCCCGGCCATGGCGCCGTGGCTGACCAAGGCCATCGACGAAGCCAGCCAGACCTTCTTCGGCAAGCCGGCGATGTACATGGGCGAAGGCGGCTCGATTCCGTTCATGGGCATGCTGGGCGAGAAGTTCCCCGGTGCCCAGTTCATGATCACCGGCGTGCTTGGCCCGCACTCGAACGCGCACGGCCCGAACGAGTTCCTGCACATTCCGATGGGCAAGAAGGTCACCGCCTGCGTGTCCAAGGTGATCAGCGAGCACTACGCCGCCAGCCTGCGTGGCGAGACCAGTGGTTCGCCGGTGGCCGCCGACAGCGGCACGCGCCATGGCGACCACGGCTGCTGCTGATCCGGCACACCGTGACGGACGCAGCCCGGCCTTGCTAGGCTGCGTTCTTCTCAAGCGGAACGCACACGCATGAATGGTCTGTTCGGCAGCAGCAGCTGGCTGTACATCCTGCTGGTCGGCTTCTTCGTCGGCCTGCTCGGGCGCTTCTTCATGCCGGGCAACAACCGCATGGGCTGCCTGCTGACCATCGTGCTGGGCATCCTCGGTGCCCTGCTGGCCGGCTGGTTTGGTCAGTACATGGGCTGGTACGCCCCGGGCGAACCGGCTGGATTCCTCGGTGCCGTGGTCGGCGCGGTGGCCGTGCTGGCGATCCTGCGCCTGTTCAGCGGTCGCCGCTGAAACGGCCCCACCTTTCCCTCCTGTCCCCGACGTCGGCGCGCCCCGCGCGCCCGGATATGCCCGCATGACCGAACCCGCCTCCGATCCCCAGCGCAGCGCGCAGCGACTGCAGTGGGCCCGTATCCAGCTTGGCGATGCACAGGCCGTGGTTGAACGTGCCTCGGTCGATGCGGGCATGCGCAGCTACTGGCGCGTCACCGGTACACGCGGCAGCCACATCGTGATGGATGCTCCGCCGGGACTGGAAGACCCCCGCCCCTGGCTGCGCATGCGCGGCCTGCTGCACGACCATGGCCTGCGTGTGCCGGCCCTGCTTGCGCAGGATCTGGACGCCGGCTTCCTGCTGCTGGAGGATCTCGGCGGTCCGACCCTGGCGAGAATCCTCGACGAGCGCAACGCCGATGAATGGTTCGGCCTCGCCATCGATCAGCTGCTGCGCCTGCAGGCGATCCCGGTGCCGGCCGACTTCGGCCAGTTCGGCGAAGCCCTGCTGCAGCGCGATGCCGGCCTGTTCGACGAATGGTTCCTGCAGCGCCATCTCAACCTGCAGCTGGACTGCGGCGAAATCGAGGGCCTGCAGCTGGTCCATCGCCGGTTGATGGACAACGCACTGGGCCAGGCGCAGCTGATGACCCACCGCGACTACATGCCGCGCAATCTGATGCCCGTTGCCGACGGTCCGGCCGTGCTGGATTTCCAGGATCTGGTGCGGGGCCCGATCGCCTACGATGCCGTGAGCCTGTTCAAGGACGCGTTCCTGAGCTGGCCGCTGCAGCGCGTGGACGAGTGGCTCGCGCAGTACCACGCGCGCGCGCGCGCTGCGGGCCTGCCGGTGCCCGACCGTGCGACCTTCCTGCGTGACGCGGACTGGATGGGCATCCAGCGCCACGTGAAGATCCTGGGCCTGTTCTGCCGCCTGCGTTACCGCGACAACAAGGGTCATTACCTGGACGATGCGCCGCGCTTCATCACCTATCTGGACGAAGTACTGCCGCGCTACCGCGAGCTGGCCCCCCTGCGGCAGCTGCTGGACACACGCATCAAGCCGGCGCTGGCCGAGCTCGGCACACCGATGCGCGTGGCCCGATGAAGGCGCTGATCTTCGCCGCCGGTCTGGGCGAACGCATGCGCCCGCTGACCCTGCACACACCCAAGCCGCTGCTCGCAGTGGCCGGCAAGCCGCTGATCGTCTGGCACCTGGAGCGCCTGGCCGCCTGCGGCGTGCGCGATATCGTGGTCAATACCGCATGGCTGGCGGAACAGTTCCCGGCGATTCTTGGCGATGGCAGCCGATGGGGTGTGCGCCTGCACTTCATGCATGAAGGCGATACCCCGCTGGAGACCGGCGGAGGCATTCTCAATGCCTTGCCGGCGTTGGGTGAGGATCCGTTCCTGGTGGTCAACGGCGACATCTGGACCGATTTCGATTTCGACACACTGCCGCGCGAGCCGCAGGGCCAGGCGCATCTGGTGCTGGTCGACAACCCCACGCAGCATCCGCACGGTGATTACCGGCTGGACACACAGGGCCTGCTGCACCATGACCGCGAAGGACCGTGCCTGACCTATGCCGGCATCGGCGTGTACCGCCCTTCAATCGTGGCCGACTGGCGCACGGTGATTGGCGATGCGCCGGGCAGCGAGCGGCTGCCGCCGAAGTTCTCGGTGGTGCCACTGCAGAAGCACTTCATGGCGCAGGGATTGATGACGGGGCAGCACCATCGCGGGCGCTGGACCGACGTCGGCACGGTGGATCGCCTGCGTGCGCTGGATGTTGAGTTGGCGGCGAACGGCTGAGCCCCTCGTGGTTGGTCGCGTAGAGCGGATCGCGTGTTCGGCCGGGCGGGTGGGCCATGCAGGGGACGCTGCAAGTACGTCCCTGTAAGCTCGATGGCGCCATCCATGGCGCCAACGCCCCTGCATGGCCTACCCGCCCGGCCTCTGACAGTTTCCGTGCGCGTCCAGCCACGGAAGAGAGTAAAGAAAAGCAGAAGCAGGTCGCTTCGCTCACGAAGCGAAAGCGCATCCACGCGTAGCGTGGCTCTACCGTGTCGACCAAGGTCGACACCCACCAACAGCAGTGCAGTACGCAATCCCGGCAGATTGCGGGAACCTGTCGAAGGCGGGGTGGCTCAGGTTGCGGGGGCGTGAGCGCCATGGATGGCGCGACCGAGGCTACATGGACGTACTTGCGCCGTCCCCCGCA
>NZ_JBDJOB010000015.1:0-108151 GCF_039674705.1 Stenotrophomonas sp. TWI169
GAACAGGCGGGGGACCGCCCGCCCCCCTGCCCAGGGGAACCCCCGCCACGGCCGGGGGCCCCTGCCCGCGGGCATGGCCCGGCCCTCCCTCCCCCTGCCGGTAGCGCCGGGCAATGCCCGGCGACGCAGATTCAGCCCAGTGCCTCTGCCACAGCGCGGAACACCTGCTGCATCTGCAACGGCTTGCGCAGCACATGCACCTCGATGCCATCAGGGAATGCATCGGCCGGAACGTCCACTGACGCGTCTTCCAGCACCAGCGCCGGCCCCCGGTAACCCAGTCCGGCCATTTCGCCCAGCAGCTGGCTGGCCGGCAGCAGTTTGGAGCCGGCATCGGCGATCACCAGCGCCGGCATCGCCTCCTGCTGCATCCAGCGCAACGCCGCCGGTCCATCGGAAGCCAGCTGCAGCTGATATCCCTGGCTGGACAGCGCATTGCCCAGCAGCGACAGGCGCGTGGCTTCGCCATCGACCACCAGGATCGACTGGCCACTGCCCAGTGCCACCAGCTGCTCGATCGGCTCGCCGCTCTCGATGGCGTCACGCATCGGCAGGCGCAGCTCGAAACAGGTGCCCTGCCCGGGCTGGCTGGTGACCGTGATGCTGCCGCCAGCACCTTCGACGATGCGCTTGCAGGAAATCAGGCCCAGGCCGGTACCGTCCGCCTTGGTGGTGAAGAAGGGATTGAACAGATGCGAGAGCGTATCGGCATCCATGCCGATGCCGTCGTCGGCCACGGCGATGCGCATCCAGTCCACACCGTCGCGCTCGCCGGCATGGCTTGCGGTCAGGCTCAGGCGGCCGCCGCTGGGCATCGCCTGGATTGCATTGAGTGCCAGGTTCAACAGCACCTGCTGCAGCTCGGTGTAGTTCGCATCGACCGCAAGGCCCTCGTCTTCCACCTGCAGGTGCAGGCGCACCGCATCGGGCACGTTGCTGCGCAGCAGCAGCGCCACCGCGTCGAACAGGCCGTCGATCTGCACGCGTTCGCTGGGCTTGCGCGAGCCACGGACGAACGACAACATCGATTCCGCCATTTCATGACCGCGGCGGCCGCACTCGGCGATCACATCCGCAAGGTGGTGCAGCTGCGGATCATCGGTGCGCGCCTTCAGCAGGTCCGGCATGATCAGCAGCGGCTGCAGGATGTTGCGCAGGTCGTGGCTGAGGCCAGCGGCGAGCAGCGAAAGGCTTTCCAGCCGTTGCGCGCGCATCAGCTCGGTCTCCACGCGCGAACGCTCCACCGCGCTGCGCGCCTCGCGGATCGCACGGGCCACCGCCGACGGCAGGCGCGCCGGCTGGTGCTTGATGATGTAGTCGTTGGCGCCCTTCTGCAGCGCCGCCACTGCATTCTCCTCACCCATCGTGCCCGAGACGAAGATGAAGGGAACATCCGGCGCCGTCTCGCGCACGATGCGCAAGGCATCGTCGCCGGAGAAACCCGGCATGCTCAGGTCGGACAGCACGATATCCGGCTGGAAGGAGGCCAGCGCCTGGCGCAGTTCCGCCTCGCTCTCAACGCGCTCGAAGCGGGCTTCCAGGCCCGCATCCAGCATCTGTTCGGACATCAGCTCGGCGTCTTCAGGCGAATCCTCCACCAGCAGGATGCGCAGTGCCCCGAGGGAGGGACCGGTCAGGGGCATGGGCTTACTCGAGTTCCGGTGCCTGGTTGATCAGTGCCCAGAACTTGCCCAGGGTCTGCACGGCACCGAAGAACTGGTCCACGTCCACCGGCTTGACCACGTAGGCGTTCACGCCCATGTCCCAGCTGCGGGCCAGATCGCTCTCTTCGCGCGAGGACGACAGGATCACCACGGGAAGGCGCTTGAGCTCCTCGTGCTCACGGATCTGCCGCAGCACTTCCAGGCCGTCCATGCGCGGCATCTTGATGTCCAGCAGCAGCACCGCCGGCAGGCCCTCCTCGCGGCTGGCGAAGGTACCGCGCCGCAGCAGGTAGTCCATGACCTCCACGCCGTCCTCGACGTGCACGATGGGATTGGCCAGGCGGGCTTCCTGCAGGGCGTCGATCGCCATCTCGGCATCGGCCGGGCTGTCTTCGGCAAGAAGGATGGTGCGCAGAGTCGTCATGCGGAGGGACCTTGTTTGTCCGCGTCGAGCGCGGGAGGCAGGTAGAAGTGGAAGGTTGCGCCGGCGTCCGGCTCGGCTTCGGCCCAGACCCGGCCTCCATGACGGGTCAGCACGCGCCGTACGCTGGCCAGGCCGATGCCGGTACCGGGGTAATCACTGGCCTTGTGCAGGCGCTGGAACACGCCGAACAGCTTTCCGGCATAGGCCATGTCAAAGCCTGCACCATTGTCGCTGACCGTGAACTGATGGCCGCCATCAGGCTGCGGCTGGTAATCCACGCGGATCTTCGCCGGTTCGCGGTTGCTGGAATACTTGACCGCGTTGCCGAGCAGGTTCAGCCACACCTGGCGCATCATGTTCTCATCGGCCACCACGATCGGCAGCGGTGCGATGTTCCATTCGACGTGATGGACCTGGCCACTGCTTTCAGCCTCGGCCTGCAGGTTGGAATCGAGCATCGCGCGGGTATCGGACACCAGCGACTGCATGTCCACTGCCTGCTGGCGCATCGCTGCGCGCCCCAGCCGCGAATAGACCAGCAGATCGTCGATCAGCGTCGCCATGCGCCGCGCCGAGCTGGAGATCACCCCAAGGTAATGCAGGCTCTTCTCGTCGGCGCTCTCGCCCAGGTGGCGCGACAGCTTGTCGGAGAAGCCGGCAACGTGGCGCAGCGGCGCGCGCAGGTCATGCGACACCGAATAGCTGAATGCTTCCAGCTCGCGATTGACCTCCGAGACCTGCGCCACCTTGCCTTCCAGCTGGCGGTTCAGTTCCTCCACACGCGACTGCACGGCGCGCTGCACGGTGACATCGCTGACGGTCAGCAACACCACTTCATCGTCGGTATCCGGCAGCGGCATGCGCCGCGCGTTGAGCAGCATGTAGCGCACCACGCCCTCGGAGGTGCGCTGTTCGTGCTCGAAGTCCCACAGCTCGCGCCCGCGCAGCAGCACATCGACCAGGCGCTGGCGCACGACGGCGTCCCGCCAGGCGCCGTCGCCGACGTCATCCAGCAACAGGCCATCGGCACGTTCGTCCTGCAGGCCGTACAACTCGGCAAAGGCCGGATTGTGCAGCTGCACGCGCAGCTCGCGGTCGAGCAGCACGATCGGCTCACGCACGGTCTGCAGTACTGAGGCAGCGCGCGCGGCCGAGCGCAGCGACTGCCGTTCGGCCTGCAGGCGGCGACCGATCTGCCGCTGCAGCAGCCAGAGCACCAGGCCGAGCAGCGCCAGCTGTACCACCAGCGAGCTCCACGAGACGAATTCGGTCTGCCTGCGCTGCCGCGCAGCCTGTTCGGCCCGCTCGGCCAGCAGCGCCTGCTCGCTGTTCTGCAGCTCTTCAACCACGCTGCGGATCGGGTAACGGGTGCTCAGGTCCTGTACCAGCGCGCGCTGGTCACTGTTCGGTTCGGCCTTGGCCAGCGCGCGCGCCACCGCCAGCCGCCCTTCCAGCATGGACTCGATGCGACCGATGCGGATCAGCTGCTCAGGATTATCGCGTGTCATCCGGCCCAGCTCTGCGAGTCGGCCGGGAATCTCGTTGGCCTTGGCCATGCGCTCGCGCAGACCGGGCGCGTCCACGCCTTTGGACAGCGTCAACGCCGCCGACTCGACATCGCGCACATCGGCCTGCAACTGTTGGAGCGCCACGCCAACCGCCTGCGTATGCGTCACCCAGGCCATGGCTTCTTCGTTCTCACGCTGAAGCTTGCGCTGGGTCAACCACGGCACGACGATGATCGCGGCGGCGGCCAGCGCCAAGGCCGGCAATCGCCAGCGATCCCAGATGTCGTCACTGAACACCAGCGCCATAGTTCCTCATCAGCACGGCCGCAGAGGGATGGGCCCGGACAGGCCCAGCTGCGGCGGAACCGGCAATATAGCGCAGGCGGTCACACCTCTGGAACGTCTGGCCTTGGCAGCTGAACGCTCCAGAAAACATCATGGGTGGAGCCGGGGCTGGCCCGGCTCCACCGTCATGCAGCTGTACTGCGGCGCCCCGGCGGGGCGGCGCACGGGATCAGCGCTTGGCCGCCGCGTTGACCTTCAGCGCGCTGGCATCAACGCGGGTGACGCCCTTGATGCCCTTGGCCGTAGTGACGGCCTTGTCATGCTCGGCCTGGGTCGCCACCGTGCCGCTGAGGCTGACGACGCCATTCACGGTTTCCACCTTGACCTCGGTGCCCGGCACATTGCTGCTGGCCAGCAGGTCGGCCTTCACCTTGGTGGTGATCCAGGTGTCGGTCACCGGCTCGTTGGAGTCGTGGCGATCGGCGTGGGTCATCGCCGAATGGTCGGTGGCAGGCGGACTCTTGGCTGCCGGATCCTTGGCGAATGCAGCCGAGGAGGACAGCGCCAGGCCCAGGGTGAGGGCCGAAGCAATCAGCGTACGGGTCGGGTTGTTCATCGTATGTTACCTCCTGCGGAATGTGGGGTCAGTGTGGCCGCAGCGCCGTGCAGCAGGCGTGGCGCTACGGTCACGCCGCCGTGAATCGCGCCGGTTTTCAACGCAACCGTTCAGCTTTGGATCCTGGCCCCCGTCGTTTACCCTGCATGCCTGATCTGCGCGGAGCACTGCCATGCGCCCTGACCTGCAACTGGCCCTGATCGGGTACGGCCTCGCCGGCCGCGTTTTCCACGCGCCGCTGATCCAGCACACCCCGGGACTGACCCTGCACAGCGTGGTCAGTTCGCAGCGCGACCTGCTGCTGCGCACGTTCAGCGATGTACATGTGCGCGCGGCACCCCGGGACGTATTCGACGATCCGGCGGTGGACGCGGTGGTGATTGCCACGCCGAATGACCAGCACGCACCATTGGCGATGGCCGCGCTGGCCGCAGGCAAGCATGTGCTGGTGGACAAACCCTTCGCACTGGACGTGGCCGAAGCCGAAGCCGTGCTGGCGGCGGCGCGCGATGCAGACCGCATCGTCACGGTGTTCCAGAATCGCCGTTTCGACGCCGATTTCCTGACGTTGCAGGCCTTGCTGGCCGAAGGTGCGCTCGGCGAAGTCGCCGAATGCCATGCGCATTTCGATCGCTACCGGCCCCACGTGCGCGAGCGCTGGCGGGAGCAGGAGGGGCCTGGCAGTGGCCTGTGGTATGACCTTGCACCGCATCTGCTGGATCAGATGCTGGTGCTGTTCGGCTGGCCGCAGGCGATCGACGCGGACCTGGCGGTGCAGCGCGAAGGCGGCAGCGGCATCGATTACTTCCATGCGGTGCTGCATTACCCGAGGCACCGCGCGATCCTCCATGCCGGTTCGCTGGTGGCGGCCCCGGCGCCCCGGTTCGCCGTGCACGGCAGCCGCGCCAGCTGGATCAAGCAGGGCCTGGACGTACAGGAAGCACAGCTGCGCCGCGGCGTTGCGCCGGGCGCGCCGGGCTGGGGCATCGACCCGCGTCACGGCGAGCGGGTGTACTGCGATGCCGAGGACAACGTGCAACGCAGCACGGTCGACAACCTGCCGGGCGACTATCGCCGCCTGTATGCCCAGTTCGCTGCGGCGATGCAGGGTGACGGTGAACCCACGGTCAGCCCGTTGCAGGCGCTGCAGGTAATGCGCTTGCTGCAGGCTGGCAGGGACAGCGCTTGCGAGGCCCGGCGCATCGCACTGAACTGATCGCGGTCCGCGGCCCGGAACCCCACGGCAGCGCCGAAGGGCTCCGTTCCTGGCGCTTACGACTTCTTGATCGCATGCCCACCGAACTCGTTGCGCATCGCCGCCAGCAGGCGGTCAGTGAACGAATTCGACTCGCGCGACCGCAGGCGTTCCAGCAGCGAGAGCGTGATCACCGGCGCCGGCACATCCAGCGCGATCGCTTCGGCCACGGTCCAGCGGCCTTCACCGGAATCCTCCACGTAGGGGGCGATGCCATCCAGCGACGGATTGCGCTTGAGCGCCTCGGCACTCAGGTCCAGCAACCACGAACGCACCACGCTGCCATGGCGCCAGACCTCGGCAACCTGCGCCAGGTCCAGCTCCATGTCCTGCTTGCGTTCCATCAGTGCGAAGCCTTCGGCGTAGGCCTGCATCATTCCGTACTCGATGCCGTTGTGGACCATCTTGGTGAAATGGCCCGCACCGGGAGGACCGACGCGTGCCCAACCCCGATCCTCCGCCGGCGCCAGTGTGCGCAGCAGCGGCGCAACCTGCTCCACCACCTTCGCCTCACCGCCGACCATCAGGCTGTAGCCCTCCTGCAGGCCCCAGATGCCGCCGCTGGTGCCGCAGTCGACGTAGCCCAGGTCGTCCTCGGCCAGCGCCTTGGCGCGGCGGATCGAGTCCTGGTAATTGGAGTTTCCGCCGTCAATGACGATGTCACCCTCGGCCAGGTGCGGGGTCAGCTGGCCGAGCGTCTGGTCGACCGTTTCGCCCGCCGGCACCATCAACCACAGCACGCGCGGCACCGGCAGCGCGGCGACCGCGGCGGCCAGCGAATCGACTACTTCGATGCCGGCCTCCGCGGCGCGCTGGCGGGCGCCTTCGCCCGGGTCGTAGCCGACCACGCGGTGGCCGCCGCGATGCAGGCGCTGGGCCATGTTGGCGCCCATGCGGCCAAGGCCGATCATTGCAATATCCATTGTTTCACCTTCAGTTGGGGTCTAGGGTCAGGCTGCCTGGCCTGCCGGTTGACGCACAGTGGCGCAGCTGCGCCTCGCGCCAACGCCGGTAGAGCGTGGTATGCAGATTGTGCACCGCCAGGTCGATCGAAAACGGCGTTCGTGGATTGCGGTCGAGCAGCCGGGCGATGTGGTAGCCGATAGGACGTATACCGCGCGGATGCACGTAGATCACGAACTGCTGGTAGAACGGATCGTCCAGCACCTGGTCCATGCGTGCCAGGCGGGCGTGGTAGCGCGCTGGAAGGCGCGCCCGCAGTCCGGGGTCGCGTTCGAACAGGAGCCGCTCGAAATAGCGCCGCCCCACCCGCGGCAGCCCCTGCGCCAGTTGCCACAGCTCGGCGTTGCGCTGGTCGTACCAGGCCAGGCCTCCGTGGCGGGCAAGCGCCTGTGCTGCATCCGGCCCGACGTCGACAACGACGAAGTTCTCGGCCTGGTTGCTCAGATCGTCCAGCGTGCTCTTGTCGTACACGTGTTCGATGAAGCCGGGCAGGCCCGCGAAGGCCTGACGTCCCCTCGCCGAGGTGCGCACGGCTTTGCCGTCGGCAAGGAAGTCGCCCGCATGCGCACCGAGCAGGACACTGTCGGTGCCGTGCAGCGCGATGAAGGTGCCGATCGACAGTTCGCCTGCGGTGAACTCCGCGTCGAACGCAGCATCGCCATACAGCTCACGCTGCGTTGCCAGCTGCGCGACCTGGCGGCCGACACCGCATTCGGCACGCACCGCACCGCCGTAGAACGCCTGCAGCGCGCGGCTGTTGCCATCCACGGGAACGTAGCCGCGGCCGAAGCTGCGCACGCGTCGCCACCCCTGCGCCCGTGCGCCCTGCATCCCGAAGCCGATCCAGCCCAGCTGTGCGCCGGAGAAGCGGAACTGCGGGTTGCCCTGCAGCGAGGTGGCGGCCCGTCGGGTCGCCGCGCCCAGTTCGAAGGCATAGGCACAGACCGTGGCAGGATCCTCCAGCAGCTGCTGCAGCAGCGCCTCGCGCTGCGCCCCGTCCAGCGTCTGCGGCCATCGCACACGCAGATCACCTGCGGCCTGCGCCTCGGCCAGCGATGCCCGGGTGCACACCGGGCCACCCTGGATCTGCGGCGCACTGACCGCAGCCACTTCAAACCGCCAGCCCAGCCGCTGCAGCAGGCCCTGCGTGCAGTCCGCGGCCGCCGCCGCGCTGCCTGCCGGCGAAGCCAGCAGCAGGGCCATGACCATCAACCCACGCCGCACGCTCAACCCTGATCCGTCGCCGCCGCCGGCTCCGATACGGGGGGAGCGGGCAACCGTTCCGGAACCGGCGGCGCCTCACCGGGGGCGGCCGGCAGGTACTGCTGCAGGCGCTGGAAGAACCGGCGGTAGAAGTCGGCATCGGTGATGGTGCTGCTGGCGACCTTCACCAGGGAATCGTCATTGCTGCCGAACGGCAGCGATACCGAACCCAGCGCGCCCACGCCCACGCTGGCCGAGGTCGGGCTCTTCTTCAACGCATAGCGGTCCTGCACCGCGCTGACGAACACCAGCGACTGGCTGCCACGCGGCGCGCAGGAGATGCGGAGTACCAGTTGCTCGTGATCGTCCTCGCGTGGCTGGAAGTTCTTGCTCCCCTCCACCTGCGCGTCATCGACGCGGGCGATCGCATAGCCCTGGCTGAGCAGGGCCCGTCGCGCCGCTTCACAGGCATCGGCCGGGCGGCTGTCGACCGTCCGGGAGAAGGTGTCGCCGGAATCGAAGGACTCGCGCAGCACGGTGCTGTCGGCGGCGCGGCCACCGCAGGCCGACAGGATCAGGGCACTGGCAATACCGACGGCAACGCTGCACAGAGGGGAGACCCGCATGGGAACTCCTGCGAGAAAGGTAGCTGCTAGGGTAGTCCCGCCCCCGTGTGCGGCAGGTCGACAGCACCGCTGGCGGCGCAGGTTGTTGCTCCCGGTTCATGCACCGGCAGCGCCGGGCATGGCCCGGCGCTGCCCGTCAACGCAGACGGGGCCGGCATTGCCGGCCCCGTGGGGTACTTCATGTCACGCGTGGCTCAGTCGGCCCAGCGACCGGCCCCGGTGGACTGCGGCAGCACCTGCGCCGACAGCGGGCGATCATTGGCCAGCAGATTCACCGCATCGGCCAGGATCGCAGCGGATTCACGCAGCAGCGGGTCCGGTCGCTTCTCGGCGGCCTTCTCACGGGCGGCATCCTTGACGATATCGCGCTCGTTGCCGGTCAGGCCGTCATCGCTGCTGTCATCGGCCAGCGGATCCAGGGCCAGGCCCAGCTCCTTGCGCATGATCTGGCGCTCTTTGCGCTGGGTGTCCTGGCGTTCCCGCTCGGCACGACGCGTCGCTTCATTGAGCGAGACATACTTCTTCGCCGCTTCGGCACGGAACTGCTCGACATCCTCGTTCCACCACACGAATTCCTTGTCGGTGGCGATGCGTGCCTCGTGGCGGGTTTCCAGCTTCGGCAGCAGCGGCGCGAAGTTCCCGTACTGCGTATGCGGCACCGCGGCGATGCGGGTCCACGGCAGGGCATTGTCGTAGGTGCTTTCGCCGAACTCGGTGGCATCGACGCTGGCGGGGAACGCCAGGTCCGGCACCACGCCCTTGTGCTGGGTGCTGCTGCCGCTGATGCGGAAGAACTGGGCGATGGTCAGCTTGACCTGGCCGAAGCGCTGCGTTTCGCCGCTCGGCCAGCGATCAAGGTCGACGATGTTCTGCACGGTGCCCTTGCCGAAGGTGGTCTCGCCGATCACCAGGCCGCGGCCGTAGTCCTGGATGGCACCGGCGAAGATTTCCGACGCCGAGGCCGAACCACGGTTGACCAGCACGGCCAGCGGGCCGTCCCACGCCACGCCCTGATTGCGGTCGCTGTTGACGGTGATGCGGCCGCCCGATTCACGCACCTGCACCACGGGGCCCTGTTCGATGAACAGCCCGGTCAGTTCGATCGCCTCGTCCAGCGAGCCACCACCGTTGTTGCGCAGGTCCAGCACGACGCCGTCGAGCTTGTCGTTCTTGAAGCCCGCCAGCAGCTTGGCCACATCGCGGGTGGCCGACGCATAATCGGCGGCATTGCGGCGGCGGCCCTCGAAGTCCTGGTAGAAGGTCGGCAGCTTGATCACGCCGATCTTCCGTGCCGGCTCGCCGTTGGCGGCCGGAATGGTCATGGTTTCACCCTTGGCGGCCTGCTCGGCCAGGCGCACCTTCTGCCGGGTCAGGACCAGGGTGTGATGCTTGCCATCGGCGCCCTCCTCGGCCGGGATGAACTCCAGCTTGACCTGGGTATCCTTGGCACCGCGGATCTTGGCCACGACGTCGTCGATGCGCCAGCCGATCACATCCTCGACCACGCCCGACTTGCCCTGGCCGACACCGACGATGCGGTCACCCGGCTTCAGGGTGCCATCCACGGAGGCCGGTCCGCCGGCGATGATCTCGCGGATCACCACCATGTCGTCCTGCCGCTGCAGCTGCGCACCGATGCCTTCCAGTGACAGCGACATCGCCTGGTTGAAGTTCTCGGCGGTACGCGGAGTGAAGTAGTCGGTGTGCGGATCGACCGCACTGGTGTAGGCGTTGAGGAAGAACTGGAAGACATCCTCGCCCTTCAGCTCGTTGACCGACTTCTCCAGCGTCGCGTAGCGCTTGTCCAGCGTCTTGCGGATGTCGTCCGGCTTCTTGCCGGCCAGCTTCAGGCGCAGCCAGTCATTCTTGACCGACTTGCGCCACAGTTCATCCAGCTCGGCATTGCTGGCCGCCCACGGCACCTTCTTGCGGTCGTACTCAAAGCGCTCGTCGGTGGTGAAGTCCGGCTCCTGCCTGAGCAGCTTGCGTGCGTAGGCCACGCGCTCGCCTACGCGCTGCTTGTACACCGCGAAGACCTGGAAGGCCGGCTCAAGTTCACCGCCACGGATGGCATTGGCGATGTTCGCCTCGAAGGGTGCGAAGCGCGCCACATCGGCCTGGGTGAAGTACTGCTTGCCGCCGTCCAGGGTCTCCAGGTAACGCTTGAACACATCCTTGGAGGTGGCTTCATCGAGCGCACGCGGACGGTAGGCGTACCGGCTGTCGGACAACAGGCCGTACACCAGCTTGGAGGTGGTCACCTGATCGGCGGTCGCCGCAGCCGGCAGCGCCGGCGAATCGGCCTTGGCCGACAGCGCCAGCGGCGCTACCAGCGCCAGGGCCATCAGGAATGCGGGGGCTTTGAATTTCATGAACGTGCTCGAAGGCGCCTTGCCAAGGGGGAGACTGCGTGGTGTTCAGACATCACGACAGTGCCGAAAGTTGCCGGGTTTGTCACCCGTCCGCATCCGGTGGAAAACCAGCCTAGCGGGGCCGGTGTAGCAAATTGTGAATGCAGGCGAAGGCGTGCGGACCAACGGTCCGCGCCCACCACGGTGGTAGGCACGCCCATCGGTAGCGCCGGGCCATGCCCGGCGAGCGCAGCGGGAAAGAACCGCCGGGCATGGCCCGGATCTACCGGTCAGGAAACTCCGGCGCCCTTGGCCTGCACGTCGGCGTGGTACGAAGAGCGCACCATGGGGCCGGAGGCGACGTGACTGAAGCCCAGCTCATAGCCGTAGTCTTCCAGCGCCTTGTAATCCTCGGGCGTCCAGTACTTCAGCACCGGGTGGTGGTGCGCGGTCGGCTGCAGGTACTGGCCGATGGTGATCATGTCCACGTCGTGGGCACGCAGGTCACGCATCGTCGCCTTGATCTGCTCGAAGTCCTCGCCAAGACCCAGCATGATGCCGCTCTTGGTCGGCACCTGCGGGTGCTGGGCCTTGAAGTTCTTCAGCAGCGTCAGCGACCACTGGTAGTCCGCGCCCGGGCGCACGTTGCGGTACAGGTCCGGCACGGTCTCGATGTTGTGGTTGAACACGTCCGGCGGGTTCTGCGCGAGGATGTCCAGCGCGCGCTCCATGCGGCCCTTGCCGCGGAAGTCCGGGGTCAGCACTTCGATGCGGGTACCCGGCGACTTCTCACGGATGGCGGTGATGCAGTCGACGAAGTGCTGGGCACCGCCGTCGCGCAGGTCATCGCGGTCGACACTGGTCACCACCACATACTTCAGGCCCATGTCGGCCACCGTCTGGCCGAGGCTGGCCGGCTCGTTGGCATCCGGCGGCTTGGGCCGGCCGTGGGCGACGTCGCAGAACGAGCAGCGGCGGGTGCAGACCTCGCCCAGGATCATGAAGGTCGCCGTACCGTGGCCGAAGCACTCATGGATGTTCGGGCAGCTGGCTTCCTCGCAGACCGTCACCAGGCGGTTCTCGCGCAGCTTGGCCTTCAGGTTCTGGACCGCATTGCCCGAGGGAATGCGCACGCGGATCCAGGAGGGCTTGCGCAGCACCGGTGCATCGGCGAACTGAACCGGCGAACGGTTGATCTTGTCCCCGCCCAGCTGCTTGACGCCGGCCTGCAACGGCGCGGCGGTCGGAAGGTCGCCCTGCACGATCTGCAGGGGAATGGTGCGGGCAGTGGTTTCAGTCATGGCAGTTCCGGGGAGCGGTCAGGCGGCCGCAGAGAGATCAGGCAGTTCGGGCACGTGCTGCAGCCGCAGGCCGAACTGGCGGGCCAGCTGTTCCAGCAGCACCGTCTTGACGGCATCCATCCCGGACGGCCCGCCCAAGTCTACCACCGAGGTCACCTGCAGCCCCTGGTAACCACAGGGGTTGATGCGGTGGAAGGGTTCCAGATCCATGGCCACGTTGAAGGCCAGGCCATGGAAGGTGCAGCCACGGCGCACGCGGATACCCAGTGCGGCAATCTTGGCATTGCCAACGTAGACGCCCGGGGCGCCTTCGCGGCGTTCGGCACCGATGTTCCATTCGGCCAACGTATCGATGATGGCCTGCTCGATGCGGCACACGTAGTCGCGCACGCCGATGCCCAGGCGCGGCAGGCGCAGCAGCGGGTAGATCACGATCTGCCCCGGCCCGTGGTAGGTGACCTGGCCGCCGCGGTCCACGTGCAGCACCGGGATCGCTCCCGGCGCCAGCACATGCTCGTCCTTGCCGGCCTGGCCGAGGGTGAACACCGGATCGTGCTCCACCACCCACAGCTCGTCGGTCGTCTCGTCAGCGCGCTGATCGGTGAAGCGCTGCATCGCCCGCCAGACCGGCTCATAGGCCTGGCGGCCAAGGTCGCGCACCAGCGCCGGACGCGGCGGACGGTTTTCCGGAGCGGCGTCGGCCGGGCAGCTGTCGGCTACAGCGTCCACTTCACTTCCGGGTGATCGCGCAGCGCCCGATGGGCGGCGTCGTACTGTTCGCGGGTCTCGGCCTTGAACACCAGCCGGACCGACACGTACTTGCCATTGGACGAATGCTTCCAGCTGATGCGCTCGTTCACGACGTCGAGGCCTTCGGCCTGCAGCAGTCGGGGAAGCTCATGCTCCAGGCCGCGGTTGGCCGGGCCCATGGCGCTGAGCTCGAACTGGCCGGGGAACTGGAAGCCGTGGTCGGGGTTGTCGGACTTGATTTCCATGGACCCATTATCGGGCCGCAGGGCAACAAACCCAAGAGTATTCATCCAGGTCAACGCGGACACCGGCAGGCCGCTGCGTTGCACCTGAATTCCCATTCAGCTTCCTGCCGCGGGCGCGCGACAAGCCCCCCGGCGCCGGTTGTCGTCACGAGACAATGTCGTTTTCGGAACAGACAAGTGACCGGGACGCGCTCGTACCGTCACGCGGGCCGGGGTACCGTGTCGTTGCATATAACGACAGACGACCACCCCTTTCCCCATGAGCATTCCATCCATGCGTAGCGTCGCAGCCTTCGGGCTGTCCGGCCTCCTGGCCGCCGCCCTCCCCCTTGCCGCGCAGGCCGCCGAACAATGCGGCCCCGATGCCATGCGTGAGCACCCGCCGCAGATCAATTTCCGCGTTGACAACGACCTGTTCGGCGGCCGCCACCAGGACCAGGGGTATACCAACGGCGCCGAACTGACCTTCGTATCACCGAACCTCGTCGATTACACCGACGATCCCTGCCTGCCGCGCCTGGCGCGCTGGGTCAACGGCTATCTGGAGCGCCTGCACCCGGGCCGGTTCGAACAGCAGAACATGATCTTCAGCATCGCCCAGGGCATCTTCACCCCGACCGACTTCACCCGGAAGGACCTGATCAAGGATGACCGCCCCTACGCGGGCGTGCTGATCGCCAGCTTCGGCTACAACGCACGCAGTGGTGATCGACTGCAGACCACCCAGCTGACGCTGGGCGTTGTCGGTCCGTGGGCCCAGGGCAAGCAGGTGCAGAACGCGGTGCATGAGGTGCTGAACGATGAGAAGTTCCAGGGCTGGGACAACCAGCTGCACAACGAGCCGCTGGTGATGCTGACCCATGAGCGGATGCGTCGTTGGCCGGGCGATGCCAGCGTCAACGCGGGCGGCTGGGGCTGGGATGCGATCAGCCACTACGGCGGCTCGGTCGGCAACCTGGCGACCAAGGCCAACATCGGTGGCGAGGTGCGCTTCGGCTGGAAACTGCCGGATGACTTCGGCAGCACGCCGCTGCGTCCTGCCGGCGAGAACACCGCGCCGACCCGCGGTGGCAGGCCGAGCGGCTGGTCATGGCATCTGTTCGCCACCAGCGATGCCGCCTGGGTGATCCGCAACATCACCCTGGACGGCAACACCTTCCGCAACAGCCACAGCGTCGACAAGCGCCACATCGTGGCCTACGGCGGCTACGGAATCGCGGTGATGCGCGGGCGCTGGAAGTTCGCAGCGGCGCGCTACCACAGCACCCGCGAGTTCAACGGCCAGCGCGAGGCACCGGTGTTCGGCAGCTTCACCATCAGCCGTTCGCTCTAGAACAGTGCGGACATCTGGTCCGCACATTGGTTGCAACGGAAAAGGCCGGCATGCGCCGGCCTTTTCCTTTTCACGTCATCGCATGGCGCCGCGGATCATTCCGATTCCCACCACATCCAGAAGCTGTCCCACAGGCGCTTGAAGAAGCCGGCCTGCTCGACGGCAGCCACCGCCACCAGCGGCGCTTCGGCCACCACCTTGCCATCCAGGCTCACCTTCACCGTGCCGATCTGCTGGCCGGCCGTGAACGGCGCTTCCAGGGTCTTGGGCACATCGATGCTCGGCTTCAGATCGTTGTAGCGGCCACGCGGCACGCTGACCAGCATCGGCTGCGCCACGCCCAGCTGCACCTTGTCACTGGTGCCCTTCCACACCTTGTGCTCGGCGACGGCCTTGCCCGGCTCATACAGGCGGTGCGTTTCGAAGAAGCGGAAGCCCCAGTTCAACAGCGCCAGGCTGTCATCGGCGCGCTGCTTCTCGGAGGCGCCGCCCAGCACCACCGCGATCAGGCGCTGGTCGCCGCGCTGCGCCGAACTCATCAGGCAGTAGCCCGCCTCGGAGGTGTGCCCGGTCTTGATGCCATCGACACTGCCGTCGCGCCACAACAGCAGGTTGCGGTTGGGCTGCTTGATGTTGCCGACCTGGAATTCCTTGATCTTGTTGTACGCGTAGGTTTCCGGGTAATCACGCACCATCGCCCGGCCCAGCAGCGCCAGGTCATAGGCGGTGCTGTGGTGGCCCGCGGCGGTCAGGCCGTGGGCGTTGACGAAGTGCGAGTTCTTCATGCCGATCTTGGCGGCGTAGCTGTTCATCAGCGAGGCGAAGGCTTCCTCGCTGCCCGCCACGTGCTCGGCCAGGGCGATCGCGGCATCGTTGCCGGACTGGATGGCCATGCCCTTTTCCATGTCTTCCAGGCGCGCGGTCTGGTTCACCGGGAAGCCGCTGTAGCTGCCGTCGGTACCCGCACCGCCTTCGCGCCAGGCGCGCTCGCTCATCATCACCTGGTCATCCGCACGGACCTTGCCGTTCTTGACCTCAGCGGCGATCACGTAGGAGGTCATCACCTTGGTGATGCTGGCCGGCGCCAGCTGCTCGTGGATGTTCTCGCCCGCCAGCACCTGGCCGGTGGCGTAGTCCATCAGGATCCAGGCCTTGGACACACTCGGCACCGGGGCCGGTGGCGTGGCCACGGTGGCCGGAGCCGCAGCGGCGGCAGGTGCAGGTGCGGCCGGGGTCGGCAGCGGCGTCTGGGCAGAAGCCAGGCCCACCACCAGGGTGGCGGCCAGGGCGGTGGCGGCGGAACGGAAATTCATTGGACAGCGGGCTCCAGGGACGGCCGGGAATGGAGGGGGAACAGAATGGCCATTGTAGGCCGGGGGGGCCCGGGCCGGCAGCACCGACCCGGGCGGGATCAATCCTTGACGATCTGCGGCGATCCAAGGCCCAGACCGGCGATGCGGCCGACAAGTTCCGCGGCACTGGCATGGTCGCTGGCGGGTACGCGCAGACGGAAGAGCGTGCGGCCACCGGCGGCGATGTCGCTGATGGTCGCGCCGACGATGCCGGCCGCATTGAGCTGGCCCATCGCACGATTGGCATTGTCACGGTTGGAGAAGCTGGCCACCTGCACCATCACCGCACCCACCACCTGCTGCGACAGCGTGGGGCTGCTGGCCGGTGCCGCGGAAGCGCGCGGCGCCGTGGCGGCGACCCTCGCCGGCGCAGCGGCAGGTGCCGCAGTGCGGACGCCCACTGCACTCGGCGGCAGGCTGCTGACCGCCACGTCCGGCAACGTGCTGACCACCGCCTGCGTGGTGGCCGGCTGGCCCCGGGTCGGCGCCGCATCGGCAGGCAGGCGTTTGACCAGGCGGTCGATGTCGCTGTCGGCCGCCGGGCGCGTGGCGACAGTGCTCGCCATCGTCGTCGCCGCACCGGCAGCGGCGGCGGCTTCGGCCGCCCGGCGCTCGCGGCGCGACGGCTTCTGCGCCAGCAGATTGCCCTCACCCGGCTGCAGCGCGCGCACCTCCACATTGCCGGTTCCGCGCTGGGTGATGCCCAGGCGTACCGCAGCGGCATAGCTCAGATCGACCACGCGGCCATCGTGGAACGGGCCCCGGTCATTGACCCGCACGATCACCGACTCGCCGTTGTCCAGATTGGTCACGCGGGCGAAGCTGGGCAGCGGCAGCGTCTTGTGCGCAGCGGTGAACTGGTACATGTCGTAGACCTCCCGGTTCGAGGTCAGGCGGCCATGGAACTTGGCGCCGTAGTACGACGCCGTACCGCGCTCGACATAATCGCGGGTATCGTCGAGCACCTTGTACGACTTGCCCAGCACCACGTACGGCGATTTGTTGCCGATGGCCGAGCGTGTTTCAGCCGTCACTTCCGGCTCGGGAATGCAGGCCACGTTCGGAATGTAGGTCGGCGTGCTGTCTTTCACGCCCGGCCGGTACAGGCCGCCGGCGGTGTAGTTGCCCCGCGTGTTCGGGTCTTCCTTGGCCGCCGCATAGGGCGATCCCTCCGGACAATGCGCCGGGCGCGTGCCCCTGCCCTGCACCACCGTACCGGAAGGCGTTCCACCGTGGCCGGCGGTGGCCGGCTTCTTCGGCGCGCTGCTGCAGGCGGCCAGCGCGAGGACGATCAATCCAGGGACCAGCCATCTGATGTTCATGCCGGGGGCAGCTCCTGTCCGGCAATGGCCTGCGACAACTGGAACACGGCCATCGCATACATCTTCGAGAGGTTGTAGCGGGTGATCGCGTAGTAGTTCTGGAAGCCCAGCCAGTACTGCTTGCCGGCGCTGCCCTCGAGCGTAACCGGAGTGGCCGTCGCACCCGGCTGTACCGGTGCGGCAGGCTGATAGCCACGCTGGGCCAGATCGGCCAGCGACCAGGTCGGTGCCCACTCGGTCGGATTGAATTCCTCGCGCCCCGGAGCGAGTGTCGCCGGCACGGCCACCTGCCCGCCCCGGACCCAGCCTCCCTTCTTCACGAAGTAGTTGGCAATGGAGGAAAACACGTCGTCGTAGCTGTTGAACAGGTCACGGCGACCGTCGCCGTTGCCATCCACGGCATAGTCCAGGTAGCTGGACGGCATGAACTGGCCCATGCCCATCGCACCGGCATAGCTGCCCTTGAGCGTGGTGATGTCGAGTTTCTCCTCGCGGCCCAGTTCAAACAGCTTGGCCAGTTCATCACGGAAGAACAGCTCGCGGCGCACCTCGCGTTCCAGCTTCTCCGGATCGCCGCTGCGCGGGTAGTAGAAGGCCAGCGTGTACAGCGCATCGAGCACGCGGTGGTTGCCGGCATTCCTGCCATAGCTGGTCTCCACGCCGATGATCGCCACGATCACCTCGGCCGGAACACCGGTGCGCTGCTGCACGCGATCCAGCTCGGCGCGGTGTTCGGCGAGGAAGGCACGGCCCCCCTCGATGCGCGCCTTGCTGATGAACATCGGCCGGTATTCGTTCCAGGGTTTGACCCGTTCGGCAGGGCGCGACATCGCGGCGATGATCGGCTGGCGCACCTGCGCCTGGTCGAGCACGCGACGGATCTCGTCGGGCTGGAGTCCGTAACGCTTGGCGGTATCGGCGATGAAGGTGGCGCGCGCGGTCTCGAACGGAACCGGTGTGAGATCGACCGGTGGCGCGGTGGCGGCGGTGGCTTCCGGCGCGGCCTCGGCCGGTCCCTTGGGCTTGCTGGCCGGATGGCGCGGCGTACTGCTGGCCTGCGGTGAAGACGGTGGAGATGTCGGCTGGGTCGCGCAGGCGACCAGGCCGAGGGTAAGCATGCAGGCCAGAGTGCGTCGAATCATCGTCGCAGGTTAGCAGGTCATGGATGAATTAAAACCCCTAACACCATGAATCACAACGATTTGCTTGCAAGCAGTCGAAATTGTGAAAACGATGTGAGCGATCCATCGCATTCAGTTGAGAGGTTGCCGGTTGCGTCCCCATCCCCGCAGACGCAACCGGCGACCGGATCCGGTCGATACGCGCGCGGCTGCCGCTCCCCAGTGGCAGTACCCCACGCGCCCTGTATCCGTTGGATCAGTACTGCTTCCCGCCCGACGCCCCCTCGCGCTGCAACGATAGACGGCGCGCCGTGCCGAACGGGCCGCCATTGTGCAGGCCGATTGCGACAAGTCCATTGATCAAAATCAACGCAGCGTAAAAGTGTGAACTAGATAACGTTTTTTTAGGGCTTTGGTCAGCGGACCTGCTGTTGCGCGTCTTCATGGGAACGCTTCCATGAAGGGCGTTGCGCAAGCGTTGGACGGCCCCGGCCTTGCCCGAAACCGCAGAGGTGCAGCAACCCGCGTCGGCCGCGCGCTCCCGGAGGTGCTAGCCGTAGCCGCCGTGCACGGGATTGTGGCTGCGCACCGCCATCACCAGCCCGAAGCCGGCCAGCAGCGAGACGGCCGACGTACCGCCATAGCTGATCAACGGCATCGGTACGCCCACCACCGGCAACAGACCCGAGATCATTCCGCCATTGACCAGCACGTAGACGAAGAACGCCAGGCCGGTGGCACCGGCCAGCAGCCGCGAATAGGAGTCGCGCGACTGGCTGGCAATCCACAGGCAGCGCCCGATCACCACCAGGTACAGCGCCAGCACGACGGCCACGCCGATCCAGCCGAATTCCTCGCTCAACACCGAGAATGCAAAGTCGGTGGTCTGCTCGGGAATGAAGTTCAGGTGCGACTGCGAGCCTTCGCCCCAGCCCTTGCCGTCGAACCCGCCGGAACCGATCGCGATCTTCGACTGGATGATGTTCCAGCCCGCGCCCAGCGCATCCATTTCCGGGTCGAGGAACATCATGATGCGGTCCTTCTGGTAGGGCCGCAGCAGCCAGAACCAGGCCAGCGGCGCAACCGCGGCCACGCCGCCCACGCCCAGCCCCACCCACCACCATGGCAACCCGGCCAGCAGCAGCACGAACACGCCGCTGGCGGCGATCAGCACGCCCGTGCCGAAGTCCGGCTGTAGCATCACCAGACCGGTCGGCACGCCGATGATGACCAGCGACACCAGCACCGTATTGATGCGTGGTGGCAAGGGCACCCGGTGCAGGTACCAGGCCACCATCATCGGCAGGCTCACCTTCAGCAGTTCAGCCGGCTGCAGGTAGAAGAACTTCAGGTCCAGCCACTGCCGGCCGTATTTGCCGGTACCGAGCACGAACACCGCCAGCAACGGGATCATCGAGATCGCGTAGATCATCGGCGTCGCCGAACGGATGCGCAGGATCGGTACCCGCGAGATGGCCCACAGCGCGGCCATGCCCACGGCGAAGCGGGCGCCCTGCGCCATTACCAGGCTGTCGCCGCCTGCACTCTTCAGCGTGGCCAGGCCGATCATCATCAGCGCGCCCAGGGCAAGGCACAGCACCCAGTCCAGCGTGCTGAAGAAGCGCCGCAGCATGTCCCCGGCCCATCGCAGGAAGGCCTTCATCGCGTCGCCTCCGCAGCCGCCGGTGGACGCGGCGCGGCAGGCAGTGCCGGTGCCGGCGCAGCGGGTGTTCCCGGCTGCGGCTGGGGCTGCGGGACCGCAGCGCCGATCAGCACCGGATGCTCACCGACCTGTGCGGCGGCAGCATCCCCCGCCTGGCGGGCGCCCACGTCCTCGTTGTCGAAAGCGGTCGCACCGATGGCGGTGGTGCCGCGTTCGCTGTCCAGCGGCTGGATGCCATCGGGCATCTTGCCCAGCAGCCAGGCATCGAACACCTTGCGTGCGATCGGCGCAGCTGCCGAGCCGCCGTAACCGCCGCCTTCCACCGCGATCGCCAATGCGATCACCGGCTGATCAGCCGGCGCGAAGCCAACGAACAGCGCACGGTGGCGCAGGTGCATCGGCAGGCTCTTGGGATTCACCGCTGCCGTGCCACGGCGGCTGACCACCTGCGCGGTGCCGGTCTTGCCGGCCATCACGTACGGCGCCCCGACCGCCACCCGCCAGCCGCTGCCGCCGGGCTGCATGGTCGCCATCATGCCTTCGCGCACGGCCTGCACGTTGTTCGGATTGGGGCTGACCGGCTTGCTGTCGCGTGCCGGCACCCCGGTCCACTCGCTGTCGAACCCTTCGCGCTGCTGGATGACCAGGTGCGGCGTGCGCAGCTGCCCGCTGGCCAGACCGCTGACGCCCCGCGCCAGCTGCAGCGGGGTGACCTTCCAGTCGCCCTGGCCGATGCTGATGTTGACCGTATCGCCGGGGTACCACGCTTCCTTGCGGGTCTTCCGCTTGTACGCCGGTGACGGCAGGATGCCGCCGATCTCGCCGGTCAGGTCGATGCCGGTCGGCTGGCCGAAACCGTAATAGTCCATGTAATGGTCGAAACGCTCGATGCCCAGGTCCAGCGCCAGCCGGTAGTAATAGGTATTGACCGAATTTGAGATCGACTTGCGCAGGTCGGTCCAGCCATGGCCGCCACGGTTGGCATCGCCCCAGCCGCGGCTGGTGCCGGGCAGGTAGAACATGCCGGTGGACAGGATCTTGTCTTCCGGGCGGCGCACACCGGCGTCCAGACCGGCCAGTGCGATCAGCGGCTTGAGCGTCGAGCCGGGCGCCACGCCGCCCAGTACTAGGCGGTTGAACTGCGGGCGCGACGGATTGTCGTTCAACGCTTTGAAATCGGCGTGGGAGATGCCGTTGACGAACAGGTTCGGGTCGTACGACGGCAGGCTGACCATCGCCAGGACCTCGCCCGTGCGCGGGTCCATCGCGACCGCCGAGCCTTCCTGGTCGCCGAAGGCGGCAACCATCGCCCGCTGCAGGTCGGCGTCGATCGACAGGCGCAGGTCGACACCGGACTGCGCGGCAACGCGGCCGATGGTGCGGATCGCACGGCCCTGCACGTTGGTCTCCACCTGCTCGTAACCGACCTTGCCGCGCAGCTGCTGCTCGTAATAACGCTCCAGGCCCGACTTGCCGATGTGGGTCAACGCGGCATTGCCCTCGCCAAGGATCTCCAGATCCTTGTCATCGACACGACCGACGTAGCCGATGATATGCGCGAACAGATCGCCGTACGGATAACGACGGGTCAGGTAGGGCTCCAGCTCGACACCCGGGAAGCGCCAGCGATCGACGGCGAAGCGTGCCATCTCATCGTCGGTCATGCGCAGCTTGAGCGTGACCGGCAGGAACTTCCGGCGCGCCTTGCGCGACTTGTTGAACGCCTCCAGCTCTTCCGGACTGATCTCGATGATCTTTGCCAGTCCTTCCAGCGTGGCATCCATGTCCTTGACCTTGTCCGGGGTCACGTCCAGGCGGAAAGCCGGCACGTTCTCGGCCAGCAGGCGGCCGTTGCGGTCGTAGATCATGCCGCGCCCCGGCACCACCGGCCGCGGCTTGATGCGGTTGGCTTCCGAACGGGTGGCGTAGATGTCGTGGTCCAGCACCTGCAGCTTGAAGTACCAGCCCCCCAGCCCGAGCAGGCAGACCAGCACCCCCAGGAAACCCAGCGCCGCACGACGGCGGAACTGCTCGGCTTCGGCGTGCGGGTTCTTGACCTGGCGGCGCGGAATCATGGCTCAACGCCCGCGTTTGCCGAAACGCACCGCGTCCAGCAGCACGAATACCAGCGGCCACAGGCCCATGCCCAGCAGCGGCGCCCACCAGTACGACCACGGCAGCGTCGGCTCATCCACCACGATGTGCACCAGCGCGCTGACGATGCGGTCGTTGAACAGCAGGCCACCAATGGCGAGCATCTGCTGGGACATCGGGAAGAAGCGGATGCGGGCGCGGAAGCGCTGCAGGATGAAGGCCAGCATCACCAGGCGCAGCGCTTGTTCACCCAGCACCCCGCCATACAGCAGGTCGGCGACAACGCCACTGGCGAATGCGATGCCGAGACCAACGCGCTCGGGCGTTTCGATCACCCAGTACGCCAGCACCAGCGCCAGCCAGTACGGGCGCAGCGGCTGCAGCAGGGCCGGCAGCGGCAGCAGGCCCAGCAGCAGGGCCACCACCAGACTGGCCGGCAGCACCCAGGGATTGTCGCGCAGGCGGCTCATCGCTGGACCCCTGCGGCGGCGGCCGGTCCGGTTGCCGGCTGCGGATCCGGGGCGGTCGAAGACGCCGGAGTGACGGCCGGCGCCGACGGCTGCCCTGCGCGGGTGTCTGCCGGTGCTGCTGCCGGTGCTGCTGCCGGCGTTGCCGGGACTGGCACGGTTGCCGCATTGGCTGGCCCGCCTGGCGCGGTGTCCTCCAGCTGCAGGCGTACTTCCGGCGGGATGCGGATCGCTGCGCCCGGGCGCAGCAGCAGCACATCGCGGCCGCGGTCGAGCTGTGCGGCCGGCTTCAGCTCACCGACCAGGAAGGCATGGGTGTCATCCGGGCGCAGCGCGGTGATGGTGCCGACCGGGAAACCGGCCGGGAAACGGCCACCGAGACCGGAGGTGACGATCTCATCGCCCACTTCCACCCCGGCACTGAGCGGGATGTCGCGCAGTTCCAGCGTATCGCCGCGACCGTAGACGATCAGGCGGACACCGTTGCGGGCCACGGTCACCGGCACGGCATGGTCGGGGTCGGTCAGCAGCAGCACGGTAGAGGTGCCGCCGGTAACGCTGATCACCTGGCCCATCAGCCCACCGGCGTCGATCACCGCCTGGCCGACATGCACTCCCTCGCGGCTGCCTGCGTCGAGTACCAGACGCTGTTTCACCGGGTCCAGGTCGATATCGAGGATCGGCGCCAACTGCACGTCCAGTCCGCTGCGCTCGGCCACGTTCAGCAGTTCGCGCAGCTGGGCATTGTCCAGCGCAGCGGTCTGCAGACGGGTCAGGCGGGCGTTGGCCAGCAGCAGCTGGTTGCGCAGCTCGCGGTTCTCGCTGACCAGCTGGCTGTGGCTGGCCGCGTTGTCCTTGACCTGGCTGCCCAGCTTGCCCGGCAGGCCTGCCAGGGCCCAGACCGGCTGCACCAGGGTGTTGGCCTGTTCACGCAGGCGCGCCAGCCAGCCGGCCTGGTCGTCGAGGACGATCAGGGTGATGGCCAGCGCGAGATAGGCCAGCAGCCGCAGCGGGCTGGCGGCATCACCGGATCGGGAAGCAACGGGAGGACCGGCGTAGGGCGGCACGGCAACGATTCAACTGGCAGAAGGCGGAGGGGAAACACGCGGACGCCCCGCCGGTGCCGGCCCGCCAACGCGACGGGCCGCACCCCGGAGGGGCGCTGCGGGCAGGAACGGCCGGGACAGCTTATTCCGGCGCAAAGAACTCGTTGCCGTGCATGTCGACCAGCTCCAGCGCACGACCACCGCCGCGGGCCACGCAGGTCAGCGGATCGTCGGCCACCTGCACGTGCAGGCCGGTCTCCTCGGAGATCAGGCGATCCAGGTCACGCAGCAGGGCGCCACCACCGGTCAGCACGATGCCGCGCTCGGCGACGTCGGCGCACAGTTCCGGCGGCGTCTGCTCCAGGGCCAGCTTGACCGCGCTGACGATGCCCGACAGGGGTTCGTGCAGGGCTTCGAGCACTTCGTTGGAGCTGATCTTGATCATCTTCGGCACGCCCTCGGCGAGGTTGCGGCCGGAAATCTCCAGCTCCTGCACCTCTGCCTGCGGGTAGGCACAGCCCAGCTCCACCTTGATGCGCTCGGCCGTGGCTTCACCGATCAGCATGCCGTGGTTGCGGCGCACGTAGTTGGTGATCGACTCGTCGAAGCGGTCGCCACCGATGCGGACGGAGGCCGAATAGACGATGCCGTTGAGGGAGATGACCGCCACTTCGGTGGTGCCACCGCCGATATCGATGACCATCGAGCCACGGGCTTCGGTGACCGGCATGCCGGCGCCGATCGCAGCGGCCATCGGCTCTTCGATCAGGTACACGTCGCGGGCACCGGCTTCCTCGGCCGATTCCTTGATCGCACGACGCTCGACCTGGGTCGAGCCGGCCGGCACACAGACCAGCACGCGCGGACTCGGGCGCAGCACGCGGGACTTGTGCACCTTCTTGATGAAGTGCTTGAGCATCGCCTCGGTATAGGTGAAGTCGGCGATGACGCCATCCTTCATCGGGCGGATGGTGGTGATGTGGCCCGGGGTACGGCCCAGCATCTGCTTGGCCTCGGCACCGACGGCTGCCACCGAGCGGGTGCCACCGATGGCACGGTCCTGGCGCACGGCCACGACCGAAGGCTCATTCAGCACGATCCCCTGCCCGCGCACGTAAATGAGGGTGTTGGCCGTGCCCAGGTCGATGGACAGGTCATTGGAGAACATGCCACGGAGTTTCTTGAACATCTGAGGAAGGAGTCCTGAGGGGTGTCGTGCCCGCCGCGGGATGGCGAAAAAATGGGCAGAAATCGAGGCCGACAAGCCTAGCAACCCGCCTGCCGCCGAGCAAGGAAAAATCCAGCTGAACCCGCGTCTTCACAGGCTTTGGGCCTGATCCGGCATCACCCGCTTCTGGCCCTGAGCGGCACCAGCGGGTAACCTTTGCGCCGTCGGGCGCCCAAGGGCGCCGTTTGCTTGCCCGTCGAAGCGGGCAGGCCCACCCCAAAATTCACCGCATAGGCTTACATCGATGTCCGCTCTGATCTGTGGTTCTCTTGCCTTCGACACCATCATGGTGTTTCCGGACCAGTTCAAGAATCACATCCTGCCGGACAAGGTGCACATCCTGAACGTGTCGTTCCTGGTCCCGCGGATGCGCCGCGAGTTCGGCGGCTGCGCCGGCAACATCGCCTACAACCTGCATCTACTGGGCGGCCACCCGATCCCGATGGGCACGGTCGGCTCGGACTTCGGCCCGTACCGCGAGTACTTCGATGGCCTGGGCATCGACCTGTCGCGCGTGCGCGTGATCGATGAGCTGTTCACCCCGCAGGCCTTCATCACCACCGACCACGACAACAACCAGATCACCGCCTTCCACCCGGGCGCGATGATGCGTTCCTACGAGAACCACGTGCGTGGCGTGCCGGGCGTGACCCTGGGCCTGGTCGGCCCGGACGGCCGCGAAGGCATGATCCAGAACGCGCTGGAGTTCCACGAGGACGGCATCCCGTTCATCTTCGACCCGGGCCAGGCCATGCCGCTGTTCAACGGACCGGAGCTGCGCCAGTTCATCGAGCAGGCCGACTACGTGGTGGTCAACGACTACGAGTCGAACCTGCTGCAGGAACGCACCGGCTGGGACGAAAAGGAAATCGTCAGCCGCGTGCAGGCCTACATCACCACCCGCGGCCCGAAGGGCGCGGTCATCCACACGCCGGACAAGAGCTACGACATCCCGCCGGCGCACGAGCGCCGTGTGGTCGATCCGACCGGCTGCGGCGATGCCTTCCGCGCCGGCCTGATCTACGGCATCCAGAAAGGCTACGACTGGCTGACCATCGGCCGCATGGGCAACCTGATGGGCGCACTGAAGGTCGAGCACCCGGGCACCCAGAACCAGCGCTTCACCTTCGATGAGTTCAACGAGCAGTTCAAGCAGCAGTTCGGTTACGCGCTGGGCGCGTAAACCGAACTGCCCGCGCAGCTGCTCGGTGGGTGTCGACCTGGGTCGACACTGCCGGCCAGCGGCCGGCACTACCGGAACTTCCGACCGACACGTTGCCTGCTGTCTGTAGAGCCGAGCCCATGCTCGGCCTGCGCGCGCCAGCGCGATATGACCGCAGAGCAGCCGAGCGTGGGCTCGGCTCTACACGGTCATGCGCCCTGCCACGCTGCCAACAGGGCGCGGCAATCGGCGAAGTGCCAATCCGCGCGGCCCGGCCACGGGTTGTCAGGCAGGTTGACCAGCACGGTGTGGGTGCCGGCGGCACGGCCGCAGTCCAGATCATAGGCGTGGTCACCCACCATCACCGCCTGCGCGGCGGCAACGCCCCAGCGCCGCAGGTGCTGCTGCAGGCCATCCGGCGAGGGCTTGGGCACCGCTTCTTCGCGGCCGATGATGTCGGCATCGTCGAACAGTTCCCCGACCCCGATCGCCTCCAGCGTCAGCTTCGCCAGCGCATGGTCGTTGCGGGTCAGGATGCCCAGCCGGCAGCCAGCCGCCGCCAGCGCGCGCAGCAGCTTCACCGCGCCCGGTGCCGGCAACGCCTCCTCGGCCAGCCCGCGCTCGTGGTCCAGCAACCACTCACGCTTGGCCTGCGCCGATGCGTCAGGCAGCGCCGCGATATGGTCGAGGATGTCTTCCTCGGCGGCGATCTCCAGTGCGCGGCGGATCGCGGCGAAATCATGCACGGCCACAGTCAGCGTGCCGTCCATGTCGAACACCCAGTGCCGGATCGCGGACAACGCGTGCACTGCGCTGCCCGTCGCGATCATCACTGCCACCACGACGGCATGCGGCTTGCGTCCACGCCCCCGGTCTCGAACACCGCCGTGCGGGTGCCGCCGGCCTTGACCGGGAACTCGATGCTGATCGACTTGCCCTTGCGCGCAAGCTTCCACAGCGCCTTCTGATCGGTGATGAACAGCGCAATCGCCTCATCGGTCTGCGGCCGCCAGGCGGCCATCGACACCGGCTTGCCGTCGTCCACGGTCACCTTCACCGTACACTGCGGGCAGCGGAAATCGCCGGCCTGCAGCACCAGGTAGGCGTGCCGCTTCCACTCCGGGTGATCGCGGAACACCAGCTGCACCGGCTTGGCGCCGCTGCCATCCACGTCCACCCGTTCCTTGCTGTAGATCTGCGCCGACACCTGGTTGCCCTTGTTGCCGACCGGTATCTGGTTGTACTGCCACAGCGCCTGCATGCGGCGCAGGTCGCGCGCGGCATCGCCCTTGGCCTTGACCTCTTCGAAGCCTGCGGCGATGCGCTCGGCGGCGGCCGTGTCCTTGTACTCATCCAGCAGCGCGGCGCCATGCAGTCGCGCGCGCTCCCAGTCCTGCGCGGCGACGGCCATGTCGTACTGCCTGGCCACGTCCTCGGCCTTGGCTTCCTTCTGCGCCTGAACGGCGGCCGCGGCGGCTTCCTGCGCCTTGCGCTCTTCTTCGGGATTGCTGCAGGCGGCCAGGGCCAGGGTGCAGGCGGTGAGCAGGATCAGTCGTTTCATGGCAGAGGTCCTTCGTGTTTTTCGCATGCTTGCAAAGTCGCGCATGGCTCGACTCTACAAAAAAAGCGCCGGGCAGGGCCCGGCGCTTGTTCTTACTTGGCTTCGGCCTTGGCCAGCATGTCCTGGACCGAGGCAGTGGTGATCGGATGGTAGCCCGGCTTGGCCTTCTCGAAGGCCTGCTTGGCCAGCTCCAGCCCCTTCGGCGTTTTCACCAGTTCGGCGTAGATCGGCAGGATCAGCTTGCGACGGCCGACACGCTCGATGAATGCCGCCGCGGCCTCATTGGCCGGCTCGTAGCCGCTGCGGATGGCCAGCGGATACCAGCGCATGGCGATCTCGCCATTCGGCGTGCCCGTGAAGTGGAAGGCCTTGTCCAGCGTGGCCAGCGTGTCCAGCGGCTGGGTCGTGCCCAGGCCGTCGATGAAGCGCACCCACTCCTGGGTGCTCCAGTCAGCGATGACCTGGCTGCTGGGCACGGTGCCTGCGCTGGTGAAGGCGATGCGCGCGGTATCGACGCTGCTGAAGTTGCGCGACTGCGCCTTGGCCGCGAACGCCGGGATGCCCGGCTCGTCCAGCCATGCCTTCAGTTCGGCTTCCGTCACTGCCGACGGGTTCTTCGGCAGCAGGTTCTTCTTCAGGTACTCGACGAACTGGTCGGTATTCGCGCTCTGGAAGGCGTGGTCATCGAACCAGCCGCGCAGGAACGGATCGAAGGTCTCGCGGCCGAAGCGCTGTTCCAGGAACTCCAGGAACCAGGAACCCTTGACGTAGGCCACCTGGCTCAGGGCTTCATCGGGGTCACGCTCGTTCAGCGGCGGCAGCGCCAGCGCCTGGTCGGCGGGGCTCATGTCCTTCACTTCCGCCAGCAGATCGGTCTGGTCGATCTGCCGCTCCATTTCGGCCATCTCCTTGCCGTACAGCGCTTCGGTGATGCGGCCCTGGACGTAGGTGGTGAAGCCCTCGTTGAGCCAGATGTCCTTCCAGCTGGCGTTGGTCACCAGGTTGCCCGACCAGCTGTGCGCCAGTTCGTGGGCGACCAGCGAAACCAGCGATTTGTCGCCGACGATCACGGTCGGGGTGGCGAAGGTCAGGCGCGGGTTCTCCATGCCGCCGAACGGGAACGACGGCGGCAGCACCAGCATGTCGTAACGGCCCCAGCGGTACTCGCCGTACAGCTTCTCGGCGGCACCGATCATCTTCTCGGTGTCCTCGAATTCCTTGGCCGCCTTGCCGACCATGGTCGGTTCGGCCCAGACGCCGGAGCGGCCGGAGATCGGCTCGAACACCAGATCGCCGGCGGCGATCGCCAGCAGGTAGGACGGGATCGGCTGCGGCATCTTGAAGGTGTAGTCACCATCACGCGCGGCCTTGGGGTCGTTGTCGGCGCTCATCAGCACCATGACGTCCGGGCGCGAGACCACGTGCGCGCTGTAGGTGAAGCGCACGCTCGGGGTGTCCTGCAGCGGCACCCAGGAACGGGCATGGATGGCCTGCGACTGGCTGAACATGAAGGGCAGCTTCTTGCCTTCGGTCATCGACGGCGCCAGCCACTGCAGGCCCGAGGCGGTCGGCGCGGTGTGGTAGGTCACCTCGACCTTGGCCGGCTGCTGCGGGGCCTCGATGGTCAGCTTGCTGCCGAACACCTTGTCGGCCGCCGCCAGCTCGAACTTCAGCGGGCTGCGCGCGCCGTCAGCGGCAACGGCTTCGACCTTGGACACGGTCAGCTCGCGGGTGTCGAGCACCAGCTGCGTGGCGTCCTTCTGCTTCCATTCCAGGGTGTAGGTCGCGGTACCGCCGATCTGCTTCTGGTCGAAGTCCAGCTTCAGATCCAGCGCGATGTCCTTGATGACGACCTTGTCCGGCTCGGCGTACGAGCTTTCGTCGTGGCTGCGGTTCTCGGCGTTCACGGGAGCGGCGGGGGCCTTTTCGGCAGTCGGGGCGGCGGCGGGCGCGGCCGCCTCCTGGGAGCAGCCGGCGGCCAGGGCCACGGCCAACGGAAGGAGCATCAGCGGATTGCGCATGAATCGGGACCGTTACGGGGAGCAAACCCCAATGGTACCTCCCTCCGGCCCCGCAGGCGTTGCGCGGTGCGGGGTAAGGCGGCCAAGGCCGATCCTGCGGCGGCGCCCTGGGTAGGTGCCAACCTTGGTTGGCACGGATCCATCAACGCATGTGGCAGGCCCGTGCCGACCAAGGTCGGCACCTACCAGAGCGGATGACCGCAGCGGCCGAGTGCCAACCAAGGTTGGCACCCACCAAGGGCAAGGCTTACAGCTTGTAGCCGGAGTGGATCGACACGATGCCGCCGGTCAGGTTCTTGTAGTGGCAGCGCTCGAAACCGGCCTCGCCCATCATGGCCCTCAGCTCGTCCTGCGGCGGATGCTTGCGGATGCTCTCGGCCAGGTACTGGTAGCTGTCCGAATCATTGGCGAACAGCTTGCCCAGCTTCGGCAGGATCTTGAACGAGTGGAAGTCGTAGATCGGCTTGAACCAGTCGGCGGTGACCTCGGAGAACTCCAGCACACGCGCCTGGCCGCCGACCTTGAGCACGCGGTACATCTCGCGCAGGCCGGCATCCTTGTCGGTCACGTTGCGCAGGCCGAAGGCGATGGTGACCAGGTCGAAGCTGTTGTCCGGGAACGGCAGGGCCTCGGCATTGCACTGGACGTAGTCCAGGCCCAGCACCAGGCCGCGGTTGGTGAGGCGATCACGGCCCACCGACAGCATGCCGGCATTGATGTCGCCCAGAACCACCGAACCTTCGGCGCCGACGCGCTCCTTCAGCAGGGCGGCAATGTCGCCAGTGCCCCCCGCGAGGTCAAGCACGCGGTCACCGGGCTTCACCTGCGCGGTCGCCACGTAGTAACGCTTCCACGCCCGGTGCACGCCCAGGCTCATCAGGTCGTTCATCAGGTCGTAGTTGCGCGCGACCGAGGTGAACACCTGCCCGACCAGCTTCTGCTTGTCCTTGGCGGCGACGTCGCGGAACCCGAAATGGGTGGTACCGGATTTGTAGGGGGATTCGCTCATGTCCCGATTATCGCACCGCCAGGGCCGCTGCGGGGGAACGGCGCCTTATCATGGCAGCCCATGACCTTCCGGAGCCCCGCATGATCACCACACCTGATTACCAGGCCCTGCTGCAGACCGCCATCGCCGAAGCCCGCCAGGGCTTGGCCGAGGGCGGCGTGCCGATCGGCGCGGCGCTGTACCACAACGACGGTCGCCTGCTCGGCTGCGGCCACAACCGCCGGGTGCAGGAAGGCGATCCCTCCGTGCACGGCGAGACCGACGCCTTCCGCAAGGCCGGGCGCCAGCGTCGCTACCGCGACACGATCATGGTGACCACCCTGGCCCCGTGCTGGTACTGCTCGGGACTGGTGCGCCAGTTCAACATCGGCACCGTGGTGGTCGGCGAGTCCCGCACGTTCCAGGGCGGCATCGACTGGCTGCGCGAAAACGGCGTCAATGTGATCGACCTCGACAGCCGGGAATGCGTCGACCTGCTCGGGGGCTTCATTGCGCAATATCCCGAGATCTGGAACGAAGATATTGGCGAATGAGTGCCGTGGACTGAACGCGGCGCGCGTTTAATGAACGCTTCATCCGCGGCAGGCCCTTGTGCAGTCAGCGTCTGCGGCGTTCGATGTGACGCGCTGCGCACTCCGTCGGCACACATGCACACGCTGCGGTAACACCCCATCGCTCCGGCACGCCTACGGTGGGGTTACCGGGGCCCCCTACCCCGGCGGAGCCAGCCATGTGCGCGCACGCCGCAAGCCCCACGCCCGATCCGATTCTTGACGCAATCCGCGCCCGCCTGCGGGACCAGTATCGGCTGCACCGGCGCGGTGCGCTGTTCTGGACCGCTTACCAGGGCATGCAGCTGGAACTGGTGCGCGGCCATCCACGCGACCATGTCCGCCTGTGCAACGCGATGGCGGACATGGCTGAAGACCTCGGCGTGGCCGAGCACGCCCAACTGATCGGTGATCGCAACGCAGTTTCCACATTGCGATGACACCGCTTCCACCGGCGGGCGGGGCACACTGCGATGCCCCCCACTCCACGTCCACCCCAACCGATTGGATCGACATGCACACTGAAGTCCCCGCCATTCCCCCGGTCATCGACGTCGATGCGGAACTCGATCACTGGCGCCGCCAGCACGCCGACGGTGCGCTGCCTCATAATTCGTTTGGCTCCTACGTGCCCTGGATCAAGTTCGCCTGCGATTCGCTGATCACCCAGCCGCGCGCCAGCAACGCGCAGCGTGACGAGATGTTCCAGACCCAGTATGCGCTTCAGATCATGCCGCGGCTGAGCGAAGCACAGGCCCGCGAGTTCGTTGACCGCTGCTGGCAGCACGTCTACCAGGCCAGCCGCGTGCGCCTGCAGGACGCACCGCGGCTGCGCGCCTGAGCAGGCCTGCTGCACGCAGGCTGCACGGCCACGCGCCGATCATCACGTCATCCCAGCGGGACGACGACGATGAAAGCAAGAAACCTGTTCAATACCATCGCCAAGAAGGCCGCGGCCGCCACCGGCTCTCCGTGGACCTTTCTGGTCGCAGTAGCCATCGTGGTGGTGTGGGGCATCTCCGGCCCGGTGTTCGGCTTCAACGACACCTGGCAGCTGGTCATCAACACCGGCACCACCATCATCACCTTCCTGATGGTCTTTCTGATCCAGCACACGCAGAACGCCGATACCGCGGCGATGCAGATCAAGCTGGACGAGCTGATCCGCGCCACCGCGGAGGCCAACAACGAGCTGCTGGATCTGGAGGAACTGGACGAGCAGCGGCTGGAAGAGATCCGCGCCGAGTATGAGCGGATGGCACGCGAAGCCGGCGACGCCCTGGCCCGTGTGCGGGCCTGCCACACGGTGCGCCGTGATGACGAAGCGGTGTAGCCCTGACGACCTGCGAACACCTGATGGAAGCGCCGCCGGGTATGACCCGGCGCTACCGTAATCCACGTCGGACCATGCCCGGCGAGCGCGTAGCGCGGCCTGCGTCAGGCCCTGCGAAGGCCTGATCGAAGCGCCGCCGGATATGACCTAGCGCTACCGCAATCCACCTACAGGTAGCGCCGGGCCATGCCCGGCGAGCGCGCAGCGCGGCTCCTCAAGGTGAAGCTGCAACACGGCGGTTCCCCACGTGATTCATTGGCAATCGCTGATAAACGCATGCATCCCTCCGGCACAGACTGGCCGCATGTCCAGTCGTCACCTAACGCGCGGCCGCGATTCGCGCATCGAAGGCTACTACGTGCTCACGACCGTCGTGCGGCAACGTCGGCGTGTTTTTGCGGATCCCCGTTGTGCTGCATGCCTTGTGGATTCGCTTCGCTACGTCGAACACATGGGACTCAGCCATTCATTCGCATGGGTCGTCATGCCCGATCATCTGCATTGGCTGGTGCAACTCCGTGATGGAACACTTGCGCGCCTGATGGGAACGCTGAAATCACGCAGCAGCAGGCTGTTGGGGCAGCAATTTGGCGTGCAGACGCCGCTATGGCAGCCGAGCTACTTCGATCATGCGGTGCGCACTGAAGATGCAATCAGGCGCCATGCGCTGTACATCCTTGGCAATCCCGTTCGTGCGGGGCTGGCGGTTCAGCTGGACGAGTATCCATTCGCCTGGTGCCGCTGGTCCCTGCGGTAGTACCGAGCCTTGCGAATGTCTGGCCGAAGAGCCGCCGGGTATGACCCGGCGCTACCGGAATCCACGTCGGGCCATGCCCGGCGAGCGCGTAACGCGGCCTGCGTCAGGCCCTGCGAATGTCTGATCGAAGCGCCGCCGGGTATGACCCGGCGCTACCGCAATCCACCTCCAGGTAGCGCCGGGCCATGCCCGGCGAGCGCGCAGCGCGGCCTGCGTCAGACTTTGCGAACGCCTGATCGAAGCGCCGCCGGGTATGACCCGGCGCTACCAGAATCCACGCCGGGCCATGCCCGGCGCGTCCCGTCAGCTGCGTTCGTGCCAGCCGCCGCCCAGCACCTTGTACAGGGTGATGCGGTTGGCCTGCTGGGCCAGTTGCGCCTGCAGCCGCGTCTGCTGCGCGCTGTAGGCCGTACGACGCGCGTCGAGCAGGCTGACGAAGCTGTCCAGGCCGGCGTCATAGCGTGCCTGCGACAGCCGGTTGGCCTGCTCGGCCGCGTCGACCAGACGCTGCTGGGCGCTGACCTGCTCATCCAGGCTTACGTTCATCGCCAACGCATCCGCCGCTTCGCGGAAGCCGTTCTGGATCGCCTTCTCGTACTGCGCCAGTGCAATGTCACGATCTGCATTGGCGATGTCGAGATTGGCACGCAAACGGCCGCCCTGGAAGATCGGCAGGGTGATCTTCGGCAGGAAGCTCCACACGCGCGTGCCGCTGTCGAAGAGGTTCGACAGTTCATTCGATCCGCTGCCGATGCTGCCTGTCAGCGAAATGCTCGGGAAGAACGCTGCGCGGGCAGCGCCGATGTTGGCGTTGGCGGCCAGCAACTGATGTTCGGCCGCCATGATGTCCGGGCGCAGCAGCAGCACGTCGCTGGGCAGGCCGGCCGGTGGTGGGGCCAGTGCCAGCAACTGCGGCTCGATGCCATCCGGCAGCAGAGCCGGGTCGACCTGGCCACCGGCCAGCAGCGCCAGGGCATTGCGGTCCTGCGCGAGCTGGCCGCGCAGGCGTGCGGCATCGGTGCGCGCGGTTTCGACCAGGGTGCGGGTCTGGGTCAGTTCAAGTGCTGAACTGCCGCCACGTTCATGGCGTGCTTCTGCCAGGCGCAGCGAATCCTCATAGGTCTTCAGCGTCGCTTCGGCGATCTTCAGCTGCTGGCTGTCGGCGCCGTAGGTCAGCCACGCCGTTGCCGTCTCGGCCACCAGGCTCAGCTGTGCATTACGGCGGTTGGCGGCGATGGCAAAGTACTGCTGCAGGGCTGCTTCGCTGAGGTTGCGCACGCGGCCGAACAGGTCCAGCTCGAATTCGGCCACACCGACGCCGGCAGTGAACTGCTCGGTGACTCCCGCATCCGTACCTGTGCGCTCCATCTGCCCGGTGAAGGCCACACCCGGCACCCGGTCGGCGCGCTGCACCCGGTACTGGCCGCGTGCGCGCTCGACATTGAGCACGGCCACACGCAGGTCGCGGTTGTTGTCCAGCGCCTGGCCGATCACCTGCTGCAGGCGTGGATCGGTGAAGAAGTCACGCCAGCCCAGCGTGGCCACATCGGCAACCTGGCCCTGCGTGGCCTCTGCCGGCCACTGCGCAGGAATCGCCGGGGCAACGGCCGTGTCCTTCGGCGCGAGGGTGGAGCAGCCGGCGACCGTGAGCACGGCGGCCAGGGATACAGCAAGAGAAGAGAATTTCATGGCGACACCTTGGGGGTCACGGTGGTAGCGCCGGGCCGTTCCCGGCAGCTACGTGGTAAGGCATCCGCCGGGCATGGCCCGGCGCTGCCGGATTCCATCACTCGGCGGTCCTGCGTTTGAACACGCGCTGCACCACCACGAAGAACAGCGGCACGAAGAACACGCCCAGCGCGGTGCCGACGATCATGCCGCCCAGCACGCCGATGCCGATGGCCTGCTTGGCGCCGGAACCGGCACCGGTGGAGATCGCCAGCGGCACCACGCCCATGCCGAATGCAAGCGAGGTCATCACGATGGGACGCAGGCGATCGCGCACGGCATGCATGATCGATTCGATCAGGCCGGCCCCCTTCTCCAGGTTTTCCTTGGCGAACTCGACGATCAGGATCGCGTTCTTGCTGGTCAGGCCCACCGTGGTCAGCATTGCCACCTGGAAGTAGATGTCGCGCTCCAGGCCCTTGAAGGTGTTGGCCAGCACCGCGCCGAGGATACCCAGCGGGGCGGCCAGCAGCACGGCGGTCGGAACACTCCAGCTTTCGTACATCGCGGCCAGGCACAGGAACACGATCATCAGCGATAGCGTGTACAGCAGCGGGGTCTGCGAGCCGGCCTGGCGTTCCTGATAGGACATCGCGGTCCACTCGATGCCGAAGCCCGCCGGCAGCTGCTTGGCCAGCTGCTCGATCTCCGCCATGGCGTCACCGGAGGCGACTCCCGGGGCCGGTTCGCCCTGGATTTCCATTGCCGACACGCCGTTGTAGCGCTCCAGGCGCGGCGAGCCGTAATCCCAGTGCTTGCTGGCGAAGGCGCTGAACGGAACCATCTCGCCCTTGTCGTTCTTCACCGACCAGAGATCGAAGTCCTCCGGTACCATGCGGAACGGCTGGTCGGCCTGCACGAACACGCGCTTGACGCGGCCACGATCGACGAAATCATCGATGTAGGCGCTGCCCCATGCGGTGGCCAGGGTGGTATTGACCTGGGCGATCGACAGCCCCAGCGACGTTGCCTTGGCCACGTCGATGTCGATGCGGAACTGCGGCGTGTCTTCCTGGCCGTTCGGGCGGACGTTGGCCAGCTTCTTGCTGCCGGCCGCCAGGCCGAGCAGCTGGTCACGCGCGGCCACCAGCGCATCGTGGCCCTGGCCGCTGTTGTCCTTCAGGAAGAAGGTGTAGCCCGAAGCAGTGCCCAGCTCCGGGATCGCCGGCGGCGGGAAGGCGAAGATGAAGGCGTCCTTGATCCCACCCAGCGCAGCCATGGCGCGGCCGGTGATCGGCATCACGCCGTTGTCGGCGTCACGCTCGCTCCAGTCCTTCAGCTTGACGAAGGCCATGCCCGCGTTCTGGCCCATGCCGGCGAAGCTGAAGCCCTGCACCGAGAACACCGACTCGACCGCCGCCTTCTCGTTCTCCAGGAAGTGGTTCTCCAGTGCCGCGATCGATTCCAGGGTACGTTCCTGGGTGGCGCCGACCGGGGCCTGCACCAGCGCCATCAGCACGCCCTGGTCTTCATTGGGCAGGAACGAGCTGGGCAGGCGCACGAACAGAACCGCCATCAGTACGAACAGCGCGGCGACGATGCCCATGAAACGCCACGGACGGTTCAGGATGCCGCGTACACCACGCTGGTAGCTTTCGCTGGTGCGGTCGAAACCCCGGTTGAAGCCGTTGAAGAAGCGACCGGCCAGGCCGCGGTGGGCGACATGATGCTCGCCCTTCTTCAGCGGCTTGAGCAGCGTGGCGCACAGCGCCGGGGTCAGTACGATCGCGACCAGCACCGACAGCGCCATCGCCGAAACGATCGTGGCCGAGAACTGCCGGTAGATCACGCCGGTGGAGCCACTCATGAAGGCCATCGGCACGAAGACGGCCGACAGCACCAGGCCGATGCCGACCAGTGCACCGGTGATCTGGCCCATCGACTTGCGGGTGGCCTCCAGCGGCGACAGGCCCTCCTCGGACATGATGCGCTCGACGTTCTCCACCACCACGATGGCGTCGTCCACCAACAGGCCGATCGCCAGCACCATCGCGAACATGGTCAGCATATTCACCGAGAAGCCGAGCATCGCCAGTACGCCGAACGTGCCCAGCAGCACCACCGGCACGGCGATGGTCGGGATCAGGGTGGCGCGGAAGTTCTGCAGGAACAGATACATCACCACGAACACCAGCACGATCGCTTCGATCAGGGTCTGCACGACGCCCTTGATCGACACGCGTACGAACGGCGTGGTGTCGTACGGAATCTCGGCCTTCAGGCCGGCCGGGAAGAAGTTCTTCAGGTCGTCCAGCGCGGCATCCACGCCGGCGGCAGTGTCGAGCGCATTGGCGCCGGTGGCCAGGGTGACGGCCAGGCCGCTGGCCGGCTGGCCGTTGTAGCGGGTGACGAAGTCGTAGGACTCCGCGCCCAGCTCGACGCGGGCGACATCACCCAGGCGCAGTTCGGCACCGTCCTGCGCGCCGCGCACGACGATGTTGCGGAACTGCTCCGGCGTCTGCAGGCGCGACTGCGCATTGATCGTGGCGTTGAGCTGCTGGCCCTTGACCGAGGGCGCGCCGCCCAGCTGGCCGATCGCCACCTGTGCGTTCTGTGCCTGGATCGCTGCGGTCACTTCCGGCACCGACAGGCCGTAGGTATGCAGCTTGTTCGGGTCCAGCCAGATGCGCATGGCGTACTTGCCGCCGAAGACCTGGATGTTGCCCACGCCCGGGACTCGGCTCAGGCGATCGACGACATTGGAGCCGACGTAATCGGCGATGTCGTTGGCATCCATGCTGCCGTCTTCGGAGACGAAGGCGATCACGTTCAGGAAGCCCGAGCTGGACTTGGCCACGTTGATGCCCTGCCGCTGCACTTCCTGCGGCAGCAGCGGCATGGCCAGCTGCAGCTTGTTCTGCACCTGCACCTGCGCGATGTCCGGATTGGTACCGCTCTCGAAGGTCAGGGTGATGGTCGCCTGGCCGTTGGCCGAGCTGTTGGAGGAGAAGTAGATCAGGCCATCAAGCCCCTTCATGTTCTGCTCGATGATCTGCGTCACCGAGTCTTCGACCACTTTGGCCGAGGCACCCGGGTAGGTGGCGCTGATTTCCACCGCCGGCGGAGCGACGTTGGGATACATCGAGACCGGCAGCTTGAACAGGGCCAGGCCGCCGGCGAGCATGATGATGATGGCGATGACCCACGCGAAGATGGGTCGATCAATGAAAAAGCGTGCCATGGAATTCTCCGCTTACTTCGCGTCGCCGGCCGGAGCCGCAGGCGGGGCAGCGGCCGGCTTGGCCGGTGCGGCGCCCTTTTCGGTGGCGTTGACCGGCATGCCGGGGCCGATCTTCTGCAGGCCTTCGACGATGACCTTGTCGCCGGGCTTCAGGCCATCCTCGACCAGCCACTTGTCGCCGATGGTGCGGCTGACCTTGACCGGGCGGACTTCGACCTTGCTGTCCTTGCCGACCACCATCGCCGTGGTGTCACCCTTGGCATCGCGGGCGATGCCCTGCATCGGCACCAGCACGGCGTCGCTGCGCACGCCGCCACCGATCACTGCGCGCACGTACATGCCCGGCATCAGCAGGCCATCGGGGTTTTCCACCTTGACCCGCAGGCCGAAGCTGCCGGTGGCTGGATCGACGCTGACTTCGGAGAACTCCAGCGTGCCCTTGTGCTCGAAAGCGCTGCCGTCTTCCAGCAGGATGCTGACCGGCGTCTGCTGGTTGTCCTGCAGGCGGCCGGCGGCCAGCTCGCGGCGCAGCTGCAGCAGCTCGGCCGAGGACTGGGTGAGGTCGACATAGATCGGATCCAGCTGCTGCACTGTGGCCAGGGCGTCGGCCTGGCCGGCGTTCACCAGCGCACCCTGGGTGACGCTGGACTTGCCGATGCGGCCGCTGATGGGCGCGGTGATGCGGGCGTAGCCCAGCGTGACGTTGGCCGAATCCAGCGAAGCCCGGGCGGCGCCGACGTCGGCCTCGGCCTGCTTCTGCGCGGCTACGGCGTTTTCCAGATCCTGCTGGCTGACCGCATCGACCTTGGCCAGCTCGGTGATGCGCTTGGCACTCAGGCGCGCGGCGTTGGCCGTGGCTTCGGCGCGGGCCAGCTGTGCGCGGGCACTGTTGGCCTGGGCGCGGTAGCTGGCGTCATCCAACTGGTACAACGGCTCGCCGGCCTTGACCATGCCGCCCTCGGTAAACAGGCGCTTGGCCACGATGCCGCTGACCTGCGGACGGACTTCGGCCACCAGGAAGGCATTGGTCCGGCCCGGCAACTCGCGGGTCAGGCCCACGGTCTCGGACTTCAGCGTGACCACGCTGACCTGGCCGGGCCCCTGTTCGGGGGCCTGGGGTTCGCCGCCACAGGCGGCCACGGTCGTGGCGATGGCCAGCGACAGCGCAAAGGGTCGGATTCGGCTCAGCAACATGGGGAAGGCTCTTGGAAGGAAGAATCTCAGCAGGCGCTGATACGGCGGACACCTCCCGGGAAAGGGTTGAGGCCTCACGTACAACGCCCACCCGGGCAGGCATGGGTGCCGGAACAGGACAGCCACGCACACGACGGGAACGATGGAGGTGAAATATACATACATGCTTGTTTGTTTGTAAACAGGTACAATTCAGCCACGTTTCACCCGTACTCGTACCCATGGCCCGCAAGACCAAAGAGGACACCCAGGCAACCCGGGAAGGCATCCTTGACGCCGCCGAAGCCTGCTTCCATGAACATGGCGTGGCCCGTACCACGCTGGAGATGATCGGTGCCCGCGCCGGCTATACCCGCGGCGCCGTGTACTGGCACTTCAAGAACAAGGGCGAGGTGCTGGCCGCGATCATCGAACGGGTGCACCTGCCTTTCATGCAGGAACTGGAGCGCACCTCCACCGAGCAGCGCGATACGCCGGTGCATGATCTGCGCGCGGTGATGATCCATTCCTTCATCGAGCTGTCCGAAGACGAGCGCCTGCGCAAGACCATGGAGATCATGCTGCGCAGCGATGCTTCGGCCGATACCAAGGTGCTGACCGAACTCCAGCAGGCCGGTTTCCGCGACGCGCTGGACCGGATGGAGCGTGCGCTGCGACGCGCGCAGGCGCTGGGCCAGCTGCGCGAAGGCGCCGACCCGAAGATCGCCGCGCGCATGCTGCACGCGACCGTGCTGGGGGTGCTGCACGGCGCGATGGTCGAGCCGGATCTGATGGATCTCCAGCGCGACGGCATGCTCGCGCTGGACATGACCCTGGCCGCCTACGTGAAGGAAGGCGTGTTCGAGCCGGGCACCGTACCTGCGCCGTTGCCGGAGGCCTGAGCGCACAGGGGTCGGATCGCTCAAACAAGAAGGCCGCCTTTCGGCGGCCTTCTGCGTTACAGGATGTAGCGGCTCAGGTCGGGATCCTGCACCAGTTCACCCAGATGCGCATCGACGTAAGCGCTGTCGATGGCCAGGGTCTCGCCATCGCGGTCAGGCGCTTCGTAGCTGAGCGAATCCAGCAGGCGCTCCAGTACCGTATGCAGGCGGCGGGCACCGATGTTCTCCTGGCGCTCGTTCACCTGGAAGGCGATCTCGGCCAGGCGGTCGATGGCGTCGGCAGTGAAGCTGACCTTGACGCCTTCGGTGGCCAGCAGCGCTTCGTACTGCTTGGTCAGCGCCGCCTTCGGCTCGGTCAGGATGCGCACGAAATCACCCTTGCTCAGCGCGCCCAGTTCCACGCGGATCGGGAAACGACCCTGCAGCTCCGGAATCAGATCGCTCGGCTTGGCCAGATGGAAGGCACCGGAAGCGATGAACAGGATATGGTCGGTCTTGATCGTGCCGTACTTGGTCGACACGTTCGAGCCTTCCACCAGCGGCAGCAGATCGCGCTGCACGCCTTCACGCGAGACGTCGCCACCACCCACGTTTTCACCGCGCTTGGCAACCTTGTCGATCTCGTCGATGAAGACGATGCCATGCTGCTCGCAGGCTTCGATCGCCGCAGTGCGGATATCGTCCTCGTTGACCAGCTTGCCGGCTTCTTCCTCCAGCAGCAGCGGGCGTGCCGCCTTGATGGTCAAGGTGCGCTTGTGCGCCTTGGCACCACCGCCGAGATTGGCGAACATGGACTTCAGCTGCTGGCCCATCTCCTCCATGCCCGGCGGCGTCATGATGTCCATGCTGACGTTGGCGGCCAGATCCAGTTCAATCTCGCGCTCGTCCAGCTCACCATTGCGCAGCATCTTGCGGAACTTGATGCGGGTTTCGTTGTCCTGTGCCGACGGCTCGTTGCGCGCCACTTCCGGGTCGAAACCGATGCCGCCGCTGCGGCGTGGCAGCAGCGCATCGAGAATGCGGTCTTCGGCACGTTCTTCGGCCTGGGTGCGCACGCGCACCTTGGCCTGCTCGCGGTACAGCTTGACCGCGGTATCGGCCAGATCGCGGATGATCTGTTCGACGTCCTTGCCGACGTAGCCGACCTCGGTGAAACGGGTCGCTTCGACCTTCACGAACGGCGCATTGGCCAGCGTGGCCAGGCGACGCGCGATCTCGGTCTTGCCGACGCCGGTCGGGCCGATCATCAGGATGTTCTTCGGCATGACCTCGTTGCGCAGCTCGGCCGGCAGCTGCATGCGGCGCCAGCGGTTGCGCAGGGCGATGGCCACGGCGCGCTTGGCGTCATGCTGGCCAACGATGTGCCGGTCCAGCTCCTGCACGATCTCGCGCGGCGTCATGGTGGCGGAGGAAACTTCGATCTTCGACATGGATGGGCTCACGAATGCGTTGTCGATGACACCGGAACCAGACGGCCCGGCCGGTAGCGCCGGGCCATGCCCGGCGGATCAGGGAGCGTCACAGCTCCTCGACCACCACGTTGCGGTTGGTGTAGATGCAGATGTCGCCCGCGATGTTGATCGCTTCACTGGCGATGGTGCGCGCATCCAGCGCCGTGTGCGCCATCAGCGCGCGGGCCGCCGACAGCGCGTAGGAACCGCCGGAACCGATGGCGATGATGCCGTCTTCCGGCTCGATCACGTCGCCGGTACCGCTGATGATCAGCGAGGTTTCCTTGTCGGCCACGGCCAACAGTGCTTCCAGCTTGCCCAGGCGACGCTCGGTGCGCCAGTCCTTGGCCAGCTCGACGGCGGCACGCTGCAGCTGGCCGTGCTTTTCCAGCTTGGCCTCGAACAGCTCGAACAGGGTGAAGGCATCGGCGGCCGCGCCGGCGAAACCGGCCAGCACCTGGCCATCGCGACCCAGCCGGCGCACCTTGCGCGCATTGCCCTTCATCACGGTGTGGCCGAGCGTGACCTGGCCGTCGCCGGCAATGGCCACATGCTCGCCGCGACGCACGCAGACGATGGTGGTGGCGTGGAAAACGTTGGGGTTCTGACTGGGGTCCATGCGGCCTCCGATAGCTGTTCCCGGGACATGGGGACAGCGCCGGGGCCGATCAAGCCTGCGCGGATGGCTGCCGTTCAGGGCTCGGGCGCCAGCGGCCGCCGTATCCGCCGGGCACGGCCCGGCGCTACCACTGCCGCCGGGCGTGGATTGGCGCTACCGGCGGCGCTTGGCGCGCGGATGCGCAGCGTCGTAGACCTTGGCCAGGTGCTGGAAATCCAGATGGGTGTAGATCTGCGTGGTGGCGATGTCGGCGTGCCCCAGCAGTTCCTGCACGCCGCGCAGGTCGCCGGACGACTCGAGGATGTGGCTGGCGAAGCTGTGCCGCAGCATGTGCGGATGCACGTGCTTGAACAGCCCTTGCCGCTGCGCCAGCTGGCGGATGCGGATCTGCACCGCGCGCTGGCTGATCGGCCCGTTGCGGCCCGGAAACACCGGGGTGGCCGGGGCGCCGCCGCTTTCGCTTCGCCACGCAAGCAGTGCCTCGCGCGCCGGCTTGCCGAACGGTACCCGACGCTGGCGGTTGCCTTTGCCCATCACGTTGACCAGTCCGCTGGCAAAATCCAGGTCACGCCAGGTCAATGCGCAGACCTCGCTCAGGCGCAGGCCGGAGGAATAGAACAGCTCCAGCAGCGCGCGGTCGCGTCGCCCCAGCTCGCCTTCCGGTTCCAGTTCGACCAGTTGCACTGCTTCATCGGCGTCGAGCACCTGCGGCAGCCTGCGCGGCGCTCGCGGTGCCTTCAGCGTGGCCGCTGGACTGACCTCGATGCGGCCATGCCTGAGCAGCCACGCATAAAAGCTGCGGCAGGCAGACAGCCGCCGCTGCAGGCTCTTGGCCGACAGGCCCCGGCGATGTTCATCGGCGACGAACTGTCGCACGGCGTCAGCATCCAGCGCCTCCACCGGCACGCCCCGCGGCTCGGCCCATGCCGCCAGTGCATCCAGGTCGCGACGGTAGGCGTCCAGCGTATGCGCCGACATCCGCCGTTCCACCTGCAGGTGCTGCAGGAACGCCATGACCGCGCTCATCGCCGCCGCGCTCCGCTCAGTCCTGGAAGCGCTTGAGGCCGGTGGCCAGGGCCTCGCCCATCATGCGCAGGAACAGCGTGCCCATGCCCGGGTAGAAGCGGTTCGGGTCATGGCTGCCGACCGCGATCAGGCCGACACCCGGCAGCGGCAGCAGGGCGGTGGTCTGCACCTCCTCACTGCGCGCGCCATACAGCACCGCGTTCTTTTCCGGCTGCAGGCGGCCGCAGATCGGCTCACCGTCCTTCAGGCAATCACGGAAGGGGCCCAGTCGTGGATCGTCGGCCGCGATGACCTGCAGCCATTCGGCCTGTTCCAGCCCGGCCACCGGCACGTGCACGACCAGCCGCACCAGATCACCCGCAAAATCCTCCTGCAGCGAGGCGGCCATCGCACGCAGGGTATCGGCGGCACTGCCCTGCTTCATCAGTGCCAGCGTCAGCTGGTGGGTGCGCACCGCCAGCCGTTCGTTGACCTGGGCGGTCGCGCCCAGATCGGCCAACCGTCGCGCCAGCTCGCGGTTCTTTTCCCGCAGCAGCTCCAGCTGGTAGCTGGCCAGCGATGCGGTCGGGCCGTCATCGCGCGGCACCACCAGGGTCAGCGCCAGGTCCGGAAACTGCTTGAGGAAGGCCGGATGGCGCCGCAACCAGGCAGCGACTTCATGGGCCCCGAGCTTGTCGACGGTCTCAGTCATGCGATCCACTCCCCTTCGAAGACGAATGCGGTGGGGCCGGCCATCACCACGGGCTGCCCCTCGCCCGGCCACTGGATGCGCAGTTCGCCGCCGGGCAGGCTGATGCGTGCATCGCGCTGCAGGCGACCGCGCTGCATGAGGGTGACTGCGGCTGCACAGGCGCCGCTGCCGCAGGCGAGGGTCTCGCCGACGCCCCGCTCGAACACGCGCAACCGCGCGTGGTCCGGCGCGATGACCTGGGTGAACCCCACGTTCACCGACTTCGGGAACGAGGCATGCTGCTGCAGCAGCGCGCCGACGCGCTCGACCGGCGCCGCATCGATCAGGCCCACCTCGATCACGGCATGCGGATTGCCCATCGACACCGCAGCAAACCGCACGCTCTCGCCCTGCAGCGGCAGCAGATACTCCTCGCGCGGGTGGGCAAAGCCGACCAGCGGCACGCTGGCAGGTTCGAATGCGGGTACGCCCATGGTCACCGCATACTGGCCCTGGCCCAGCACCTGCACCGCATGGCTGGCCAGTGGGCTGTCGATGACGAATGCATCGCCCTGGGCACTGCCCTCGCGCACCAGCCAGGCCGCGATGCAGCGCGCGCCGTTGCCGCACTGCTCGGAATTGGAGCCATCGGCGTTCCAGATCCGGTACGAGGCGACCGAGCCTTCGACGCGCGGGGCCTCGATGGTCAGGATCTGGTCGCAGCCCACGCCGGTGTGGCGGTCGGCCAGGCGCGCGGCCAGCTGTGGCGTGGGCGGCGCGGTGCCGTCGCGCAGGTCGATCACTACGAAATCGTTACCCGCGCCGTGCATCTTGCTGAAACGCAGCGCGGTGGAACCGGTCTTACTCATTCCCGTCGTCCACCTTCTTCACCGGGTCCGGGGTCACCGACGGACTGCCGTCACCCGTGTCCTGGGTGGCAGGCGGGGTGGCTTCGCCGTCGGCATCGGTGGCCGGCTCGACGGTCTCTTCCACCGGCACCGGCTTCTGCGGCAGCACCAGCGGGCCCTTGTTGCCGCAGGCGGACAGGAACAGCAGCGAGGCCGCTGCCAGCGGAATCAGGATGGCGTTTCGATGGGGAATCTTCATGGCCCGAGTATAGCCACTGCCGGCTGAGCGGTTGGTGGAGGGTACGGCCCCCATGGCAGCGCCGAGCCATGCCCGGCGGAAGGGTCAGTCCTGCGGCGGCAGCGGCCGCGTCCACAGCCAGATCGCCACCACGGTCATGCTGCCGATGGAGAACCACTTCACCCAGGCGATCGGCACGCACCACAGCATGATCCCGGCGCAGACCGCCATGGTGATCGTGGCCATCCATTTGCCGTAGCGGCTGACCGCGCCATGCGCCTGCCAGTTGCTGATGGCCGGCCCGAAGCGCGGATGCTGCAGCAGCCAGGCGTGCAGCCGCTCGGAGCCGCGCGAGGCGGCCCATGCCGAGATCAGGATGAATACGGTTGTCGGCAGCCCCGGCACGAAGATGCCGACAATGCCGGTGCCGAGACTGACATAGGCGAGCAGCCACCATGCCCAGCGGAAACGCACCGGCCGGCGGGTCGGGGCTGCGTCCTGGGCGGCAGGCGGTTCAGGCAGGCTCATGCTCGCAAGGATAACGGTTCGGGGTGCCCGGCAACGCCCGGCACCCCGCCGCAATCACGGTGCTGCGATACCCAGTTGCTGCAGCACGAAGGCATACGATTCGGACAGCTCGCGGTAACGCTGGAAGCGACCCGACTTGCCGCCATGGCCGGCCTCCATGTTGGTGCGGAACAGGATCGGGTAATGGCCAGTGTTGTCGTCGCGCAGCCTGGCCACCCACTTGGCCGGTTCCCAGTACTGCACCTGCGAATCCCACAGGCCGGTACCGACGAACAGCGCCGGATAATCCTGCTTCCTGACATTGTCGTAGGGCGAGTACGAGAGCATGTAGTCGTAGTACTGCTTCTGCTCCGGGTTGCCCCACTCGTCGTACTCGTTGGTGGTCAGCGGGATGGTCGGATCCAGCATGGTGGTGACCACGTCCACGAACGGCACCTGCGCCACCATCACCCGGTAGTCCTGCGGCGCCTGGTTGGCCACCGCCCCCATCAGCAGGCCACCGGCACTGCCACCGGACGCGGCCACGCGATCCTTCGCCGCCCAGCCCTGCGCCACCAGTCCACGGGTAACGTCGATGAAGTCGTTGAAGGTGTTCTGCTTGTGCAGCAGCTTGCCGTTCTCGTACCAGTCGCGGCCCATCTCCTGGCCACCGCGGATGTGGGCGATGGCATACACCACGCCGCGATCGAGCAGGCTCACTGCCGTCTGGTTGAAGTACGGGTCCATCGACATGCCGTAGCTGCCGTAGGCGTACTGGAACAGCGCGCCCTTGCCGTCCTTCTGGTAGCCCTTGCGGTAGACCAGCGACACCGGCACCTTCACGCCATCGCGCGCGGTGATCCAGACGCGTTCGGTTTCGTACTTCGATGCGTCATAGCCGATCACCGGCTGCACCTTCAGCTGGCGGCGCTCGCCGGTGGCGGTGTTCAGCTCGAACACGGTGGTCGGGGTGGTCATCGAGGTGTAGACGTAGCGCAGCCATGGCGTATCGGCCTCGGTGTTGTCGCCCAGGCCCATCGAGTACGCCGGCTCATCGGCCTTCACGTAGTCGCTGCGGCCATCCTTGAACAGCAGGCGGATGCGCTCCAGGCCTTCGGAACGCTCGGCAATGGCGGTGAAGCCATCAAACAGCTCGAATCCTTCGATGAACACCGCATCGTCATGCGCGATCCAGTCCTTCCACTGCGCACGCGAGGTGGCATCGGTCGGTGCGGTGACCAGTTTGAAGTTCTTTGCACTGTCGTTGGTACGTATCACCCAGCGGCCATCGTAGTGGTCGGCGTCGTACTCGACGTCGCGCTGGCGTGGCGCCAGCACGGTGAACGTGGTCGGGTCGCTGGCCGGCGCGTAGCGCTCTTCCGACGACACGGTACTGTGCACGCCGATGGTGATGAAGCGGTCGTCGCGGGTGCGGCCGATGCCCATGTAGAAGCTGTCGTCCTTCTCTTCGTAGACGACGGTGTCGGCGCTGGCCGGGGTGCCCAGCACGTGCTTCTTCACGCGCACGGTCAGCAGCGTTTCCGGATCGTTCTCGACGTACAGCACGGTGCGGTTGTCGTCGGCCCAGACCAGGTCGCCGGAACTGCCGGTGATCACGTCGGGCAGCACCTGCCCGGTCCGCAGGTCCTTGAAGCGGATCGTGTACTGGCGACGGCCCACGTCATCGTCGGCCCAGGCCAGCAGCTGGTTGTCCTGGCTGACTTCCATCGAGCCGACATTGAAGTAGCCCTTGCCGGCGGCCATTGCGTTGACGTCCAGCAGCACTTCTTCGGCGGCATCCATGCTGCCCTTGCGGCGTGCGTGGATCGGGTAGTCCTGCCCGGTCTCGAAGCGGCTGTAGTACCAATAGCCGCGCTCGCGCGCCGGCACGCTGGAATCATCCTGCTTGATGCGGCCGACGATTTCCTTGTACAGCGCGTCTTCCAGCGGCTTCAACGGCGCCAGCACCTGGTCGGCATAGGCGTTCTCGGCCTGCAGGTAGGCCAGCATGTCCTTGTTCGCGCGCTTGTCGTCACGCAGCCAGTAATAGTCGTCGTTGCGGGTCGCGCCGAACGGGGCCTTGACCTCGTGCGGATGCCGGGCGGCGTCCGGCGGAACAGGCAGGGGGGCGGCGGTAGCGGTGCTGGTCATCAGGCTGGCGAGCAACAGGCAGAGGGTGGACTTCATGAGATAAGGCTCCAGGCGCTTCAATGCAATGGTCTTCGACGGGATCGGTTCCCTTTCCCCGAACAGCGATCTGACCCCAATCCCGTCGGCACCACAACCCTGCAGGTCGTCACGGTGCGGGTCCGCTGGCAGCGGTCGGCGTACCATGGGCGCATGAGTACCCTGCCCCACCCGCCGGTCTACAGCCGGCGCAGCCATGAAATCGCTCCGTTCCACGTGATGTCCCTGCTGGCCCACGCGCAGGCGCTGGAACAGGCCGGCCACGATGTCATCCACCTGGAGATCGGCGAACCGGACTTCACCACGGCCGGGCCGGTGGTGCGTGCCGGCCAGGCGGCCCTGGCCGCCGGGCACACGCGCTACACCGCCGCACGCGGCCTGCCTGCGCTGCGCCAGGCGATCAGCGGTTTCTATCGCAGCCGTTACCGGCTGGATGTGGATCCGGAACGCATCCTGGTCACTCCTGGCGGCTCCGGCGCGCTGCTGCTGGCCAGCAGCCTGCTGGTCGACCCGGGCCGGCACTGGCTGCTGGCCGATCCCGGCTATCCCTGCAACCGGCATTTCCTGCGCCTGGTGGAAGGTGCCGCACAGCTGGTCCCGGTCGGTCCACAGACCGCCTACCAGCTCACACCCTCGCTGGTGCAACAGCACTGGAACACGGACAGCGTCGGCGCACTCGTCGCCTCGCCGGCCAACCCCACCGGCACGGTGCTGTCGGCCGATGAACTTGCGGCGCTGTCACGCACACTGCACGCACGCGGCGGGCACCTGGTGGTGGACGAGATCTATCACGGCCTGACCTACGGCGTGGACGCGGCCAGCGTATTGCAGGTCGATGACAGCGCGTTCGTGCTGAACAGTTTCTCGAAGTACTTCGGCATGACCGGCTGGCGCCTGGGCTGGCTGGTGGCGCCGCCCGCAGCGGTGCCCGAACTGGAGAAGCTGGCGCAGAACCTGTACATCAGTGCGTCGAGCATCGCCCAGCATGCAGCCCTGGCCTGTTTCACCGATGAATCGATGGCGATCTTCGAACAGCGACGGGAGGCCTTCCGCCAGCGTCGCGATTTCCTGTTGCCGGCGCTGCGCGAGCTGGGCTTCCGCATCGAGGTGGAGCCGCAGGGCGCGTTTTATCTGTATGCCGATGTCAGTGCGTTCACCGACGATGCCCAGGCGTTCTGCGCGCACTTCCTCGAAACCGAGCATGTGGCCTTCACCCCGGGCCTGGATTTCGGCTTCCACCGCGCCAACCAGCATGTGCGCCTGGCCTATACCCAGGAAATCCCGCGGCTGCAGGAAGCGGTGGAGCGCATCGCGCGCGGGCTGCAACATTTCCGCTAGCGCCGGGCCATGCCCGGCGAGCGCGCAGCGCCGCCCATGAAAAACGCCGCCCGGGGGCGGCGTTTTTCATTTCGTCATTTACCGCCCAGGCGCTCCCACAGGAAGCTGTAGGCCAGGGCCGCCATGTGCGCGGCCTGCGCGTTGTTGGCTGCGCCGCCATGACCACCTTCGATGTTCTCGTAGTAGGTCACATCCTTGCCGGCATCGATCATCTTCGCCGCCATCTTGCGGGCATGGGCCGGGTGCACGCGGTCATCGCGGGTGGAGGTGGTGAACAGCACCGGCGGGTAGTTCTTCTTCGCGTCGAACAGGTGGTACGGCGAGAAGGTCTTGATGAACTCCCAGTCGCTGGTATCGGGGTTGCCGTACTCGGCCATCCACGACGCGCCGGCCAGCAGGTGGCTGTAGCGCTTCATGTCCAGCAGCGGAACCTGCACCACCACCGCACCGAACAGTTCCGGGTACTGCGTCAGCATGTTGCCGGTCAGCAGGCCGCCGTTGCTGCCGCCCTGCACGCCCAGGTGCCTGGCACTGGTGATCCTGCGCTTGACCAGATCCTGTGCCACCGCGGCCATGTCCTCGTAGGCCTTGTGACGATTCTGCTTCAGCGCCGCCTGGTGCCAGCGTGGGCCGTACTCACCGCCACCACGGATGTTGGCGACCACGTACACACCGCCCTTCTCCAGCCAGGCGCGGCCCATGCCACCGGAATAGCTGGGTGTCAGCGAAATCTCGAAACCGCCGTAGCCGTACAGCAGGGTCGGATTGGAGCCGTCCAGCTTCATGTCCTTGGCATGCACCACGAAGTACGGCACACGGGTGCCATCCTTGCTGGTGGCGAAGTGCTGCTCGATCACCTTGCCCTCGGCATTGAAGAAGGCCGGCATGGTCTTCAGCGTTTCCGGTGCCTTGCCGATCTCGGCCAAAGCCAGGGTGGTCGGCGTCAGATAGTCGGTGGCGGTCAGCCAGACCGCATCGCTGTCGTCGCTGTCCACTGCGCCCACGGCCAGAGTGCCGAATGCCGGCGCGCCGACAAACGCGCTCTTCTGCCAGCCATTGGCGCCCGGGGTCAGCACGGACAGGCGATTCTTCACATCGTCCAGCACGTTCAGGACGAGGTGGTTCTTGGTCCAGGTCGCACCGGCCAGCGAGGTGGTCGCGGTCGGGGTGAACAGGACCTCGAAGTCACGCTTGCCGGCCAGGAAGTCATCGAGCCGGGTCGCCAGCAGCGAGCCGGACGCGTAGGTCCTGCCGCCCACGGTCCAGGCGTCGCGCAGCTCCAGGGTCAGCCACTGCTTGTGCAGGCCCTTCTCGGCGGAGTTCGGCGCATCGATCTTGGTCAGCGTGCCATCGTCGCCGCGCAGGTAGACCTCATTGTTGTAGAACGCCAGCGTGCGGCTGACCAGGTTGCGCTCGAAGCCCGGGGTGTCATCGTGCATCGCCGCGATGTACATGTCCTCCGGCTTGCCTTCGTACACCACGCTGGCCGACGACATCGGCGTCCCACGCTTCCACAGCTTGGCCACGCGCGGGTAGCCGGAGGTGGTCATGGTGCCGGCACCGAAATCGGTGTAGACGAACACGGTATCGCGATCGATCCAGTTCAGGCCGCCCTTCGACTCGGGACGGAAGAAGCCATCCTCGATCCAGCGCTTCGTCGACAGATCGAACTCGCGGGTGACATCGGCATCCGCGCCGCCGCGTGACAGCGCGATCAGGCAGCGGCTGTAGTCCGGGCGCAGGCAGTCGGCGCCGTGCCAGACCCAGTTCTCGCCCTCGGCCTTGTTCAGTGCGTCCAGGTCAAGCACGGTTTCCCACTGCGGCGAGGCCTTGCGGTACTCGGCCAGGGTGGTGCGCCGCCACAGGCCACGTTCGTGCTGCTTGTCCTTCCAGAAGTTGTAGTAGTAGTCGCCGATCTTCTGCACGCCGGGAATCTTGGCATCCGAATCGAGCACCTCACGGATGCTGGCCTCCATCTGCCTGAAGGCCGGAGTCTGCGCCAGGCGCGCCTCGGCCTTGGCGTTCTGTTCCTTGACCCAGGACAGCGGCTTGTCGCCGGTGACGTCCTCCAGCCAGGCATAACGGTCGGTATCTTCAGCAGCCACTGCGGTCCCCACCGAGGCAGCGGTCATCATGCCAGCCAGCAGGCAGGCGGAAGCGAGTCGTGACATTGCAGCTCCAGGCAGTCATAAGCCGTGGAACGCTAGCACGGATCCGGACACCGCCCCCGTGTCGAAGGTCAGGCCGCCGCCGTCGCGCCGCGTCGGCCGCGCGCGCCGGCTGCCCTGCGGCGGCGCGCCTGTCCACCGGTACGACGCGACGACCGCCGCCGCAGCGACGGCAATGGGCAGCGCAGCAACGCCCACCAGGCCACCAGCGGCATGCCGATCAGCCACAGGGGCAGCCAACCCAGCCAGGCACTGCTGCCACGGGCGGCCGGCCACACCAGGACCAGTGCGACGCCGGCCAGTGCCAGATGCTGTACACCCCGCAGCAGGCGCGGATCGGCGCGTTCGCTGACGCGTTCAGTCGAGGGGCGGCGTGTGAGGCGTGCGCTCATGCGGGTTTCTCCGGTGGACAATGCAACACAGCTTGGGCAAGGGCCTTCTCATACGCTGCGACACCATTGACGGACCGCGTGCACACAGTCGACCATGCGCGTGCAAGCCCACTGGAGCCCGCTCCCGCATGACTTCGATCCGCCCGCTCTGCGCCGTGCTGCTGGCCCTGTCCCTGGCGGGCCCGGCGCTGGCTGCCAGCGATCCGCCGTCGCCGCGTGCCGCGGCGGCCCGCGCCCCCGATCCGAACGCGCCGATCGACCTGCAACGTTTCATGGGCACCTGGTACGTGATCGGCCGCGTGCCGAACTTCGTCGAGCGCGGTCACGTTGCCAGCGTCAACGAGTACGCGCTGCGCGACGATCACAAGGTTGCCATCACCTACCGCTACCGCAACGGCTTCAGCGAACCGCAACAGGAGATCCGCGCCCGTGCCAGCGTCGACCCGGACAGCGGCAACCATGGCTGGCGGACCTGGTTCTACCGCGTGGTGCCGACCCATTCGCGCGTTCTGGAAGTGGCGCCGGATTACTCCTGGGCACTGATCGGCTATCCGGGCCGCGAGATGGCGTGGATCTTTGCCCGTCGGCCTGACATGGACAAGACGCTGTACAAGGAGCTGGCCGAGCGCCTGCGCGACGAGTACGGAGTGAATACCGACAAGCTCAAGCGGGTGCCGCAGCGCCCGGACCAGGTCGGCAAACTGGGCTATGAAGTGCCCAACGCGCGGTGAGACGACGCCGCCGGGCATGGCCCGGCGCTACTGGAACGTCCGCGTGGCAGGGTAGCGCCGGGCCATGCCCGGCGGACGTGCCGGTTACCTGCGGGTGTAATGTGCGACCAGCCGGTCGCCTAGCATCTGCAGCAGCTGCACCAGCACCAGCAGCAGCACCACGGTCACCAGGGCGACGTCGGTGTGCGAACGCTGGTAGCCATCACGGAACGCCAGATCGCCCAGGCCGCCCGAGCCGATCGCACCGCCCATGGCGGTGAAGCCGATCAGCGCAACGGTCGTGACCGTGGCACCTGCGATCAGGCCCGGCCGCGCTTCCGGCAGCAGCACACGGGTGACCAGCTGCCAGGTGGTTGCGCCCATCGCCTGGGTCGCCTCGATCACCCCACGGTCCACTTCGCGCAGCGCGGTTTCCACAAGCCGCGCATAGAACGGTGCGGCGCCGATCACCAGGGGCACGATCGCACCGCGAACACCCAGCGACGTCCCCATCATGAACAGCGTCACCGGAATCAGCACGATCATCAGGATGATGAAGGGCACCGAGCGCAGCAGGTTGACCACCAGCGCCAGCACGCCATAGGCGAACGGACGACGCTTCATCTGCGGCGCACCGAACAGGTACAGCAGCACGCCCAGCGGCAGCCCGATGGCCAGGGTCAAGGGTAGCGAACCGGCCAGCATCAGCAGGGTGTCGATGGTAGCCTGGCCGATATCGGCCCACTTGCCGGCGTCCAGGTGGCGGAAGAATCCGTCTGCAGCAGCAATGATCATCGACGCAGTTCCTCGACATGCACGCCAGCGGCCACGAACGCGGCCTGCGCGGCGGCGTGATCGCCACCGACCAGGGCCACGACCAGTTGGCCATACGGTGTGTCCTTGATCCGGTCGATACGCCCGGACAGGATGTTGTAATCGACCCCGGTCTGGCGCGCGATGCTGCCCAGCAGGGGTTCGTAGGTATCGCCACCGAGGAAGGTCAAGCGCACGATGCGCCCACTCACGGCGTCGAAATCACGGTGCAGCGTTCCTTCGTCCACATGCTCCGATTCGCTGACGAAACGGCGGGTGGTGGGATGCTGCGGATGCAGGAACACCTGGGTGACCGGACCGGTCTCCACCAGCTGGCCGGCATCGAGCACCGCCACCCGGTCGCAGACGCGGCGGATCACATCCATTTCGTGGGTGATCAGCACGATGGTCAGGCCCAGCTCGCGGTTGATCTTCGACAGCAGCGCCAGCACCGACGCGGTGGTCTGCGGGTCGAGAGCACTGGTGGCCTCGTCGCACAGCAGGATCTGCGGGCGGGTGGCCAAGGCACGGGCGATGCCCACGCGCTGCTTCTGGCCTCCGGACAGCTGGGCCGGGTACTTCTGTGCGTGTGCCTGCAGGCCGACGGTCTGCAGCAGTTCGGCCACCCGGCTGTCGATCTCCGCCTTCGGTGTACCGGCCAGCTCCAGCGGGAAGGCGACGTTGCCCGCCACCGTGCGCGAGGACAGCAGGTTGAAGTGCTGGAAGATCATGCCGATTCGCCGGCGCAGCGAGCGCAGGCCGTCGGCATCCAGCGCGGTGATGTCCTCGCCGCCGATCAGCAATCGGCCACCGGAATGCTCTTCCAGGCGGTTGATCATGCGGATCAGCGTCGATTTGCCGGCACCGGAATGACCGATGATGCCGAAGACCTCGCCGGCCTCGATGGTCAGGTCCAGCGGTTGCAGCGCGCTGACCGCGCGGCCGGCAACGGCATAGGATTTGTGCAGGCGCTGGAACTCGATCACGGGAGCGGCTCACCGGCAGGCGACAGAAGGGGGCGTGCAGCCTACCAGCGCCGGCGGTCGCGCGCCCGCGCCATGGGCCAGAATGTTATTCCTTTTGGTTCTAAGGCGCCTGCTCCGGCCGGGTTCCGGGGTCAGAGCCCCTGTGGGATCTGACCCCGGGGTCGGATCCCCGCAGGGGCTCTGACCCCGCTCCCCGGCCAAACCGGTTCAGGGATGATCCAGCGGCTTCGGCGGCTGCTGGCGGTTCACCCGCTCGCGGTGCAGCAGGTACAGGCCCGACGCCACGATGATCGCCGCCCCCACCCAGGTGTAGCCATCCGGCAACTGCCCCCAGAAAGCCAGATCCCATCCGATCACCCAGACCAGGCCGCTGTACTCCAGGGGCGCGATCATGGATGCCTCGCCCAGCTGGAAGGCCTTGGTCAGGGCGATCTGACCCAGCGCACCGGCCAGCCCCATGCCCGCGATCAGCGGCGCGTGCGCCAGCAGCAGCGGCCTCCAGCCGGGAATCGCCAGCAGGCCCGCGCCGATCGCCATGATGACCAGGAACCAGACCACCATCGACTGCGAGGTGTCGGTACGGGTCAGCAGGCTGACCGTGATCGCGGCAACGGCGTAGGCGGTGGCCGCGGCCAGCACCATCAGGCCCGGCACCGAGATGAACCCATCCACGCCGGGCCGCAGCACCACCAGCACGCCGACCAGGCCGATGCCGATGGCCACCCAGCGACGCGGTCCGACCCGTTCGCCCAGCAGCGGCACCGACAGGGCCGCGATCAGCAGCGGCGCGACGAAGTAGATGGTGTAGGCGGTGGACAGTGGCAGATCGCGCAACGCGAACACGAAGCAGCCGATCATCGCCATGCCCAGCGCGCCACGCAGCAGATGCAGGCCCCAGCGACGTGGCACCAGCGAACGCGGGCCCGCGCTGACCAGCACCCAGACCAGCACGAACGGCAACGACGCCGCGCCGCGCAGGAAGGTCACCTGCAGGGTGGGATAGCTGGCCGCCAGCTGCTTCATGCCGGCGTCCATCAGGGAGAAGCAGGCGACCGCGGCGACCATCCAGGCCACCGCGCGCGAGGGGGAGCGTTGCACGTTCATGGCCCATTATCGCCGAGCCGGCGGCGGGATGCCGTTGCAGCGATGCCCAGCGCCACGGAAAGCGGGCAGGCTGGCCGGCGCGATAGAATGTCCGCACTGAATTCTGTGGAGCATCGCCCATGCCTTCCTTCGACGTCGTCTCCGAAGTCGACACCCACGAGCTGACCAACGCCATCGACCAGGCCAACCGCGAACTGAGCACCCGCTTCGATTTCAAGGGCGTGGACGCCAAGTTCGAGCGTGATGGCGATGTCATCAACCAGTTCGCGCCGACCGAGTTCCAGCTCAAGCAGATGAACGACATCCTGCGTGCGCGTCTGGCAGCGCGCGGCATCGACGTGCTGAGCCTGGAGTTCGGCGACATCGAGACCAATCTGGCGCAGGCGCGGCAGAAGATTACCGTCAAGCAGGGCATCGAGCAGAAGGTGGCCAAGAAGATCGCCGCCGCACTGAAGGACGCCAAGCTGAAGGTGGAAAGCCAGATCAATGGCGACAAGCTGCGCGTGCAGGGCAAGAAGCGCGACGATCTGCAGGACGCGATCGCAGTACTGAAGGCCGGCAAGTTCGAGCTGCCGCTGCAGTTCAACAATTTCCGCGACTGACTGCTCCGCCGGGCGTGGCCCGGCACCGCGCTCGATCAATCACGCAGCAGCTTGTACAGCGTGGTGCGCGAGATGCCCAGCTGGCGTGCGGCCAGACTGAGATTGCCGTCCGCCGCCTGCGCCGCCCGGCGCGCCGCTTCACGCTGCTGATCGCGCAGCGCCGGCGCCGCCATCGTCGCCGGTGAAGACCGTCGCACGCTGTTGCCAGCGACCTTGCGCGGCGCCTGCAGATGCTGCAGGTAGACCGCACTGCCCTCGCCCAACCGGACCCGATGCGGCGCCCCCGGCTGCAGCAGGCGCCGCCGCTGTGCGGCACTGGCGCCGGCAAACACCGCTGCAATATCCAGCAACGGCAGTGGCCCGCGCCGCGGCAGGCCCAACAGACGCCGGGCCACACGGTTGGCGGCGCGCAGCTGGCCATCCTCCTGCACCGCCAGCAGCCCCTGCAAGGGTGACGCCAGCCAGCGCGGATCATGCTGCAGCGCCAGCAGGTGCACATCGGCAAGCGTGTGGAACAGGCGATTCTCGCTGGCCAGTGCGGCCTGCCGGAAATAGCCCTGCAGCAGCGAAGGATCGCGCTCACCCAGCCCGGTGATATCGATCACTCCGCATACCCGCCCGTCGAGATCGTGCAGGGGTTCACTGAGGCAGAACACCGGAGCGAAACGCTGCAGGTAATGTTCATTGCCGCGCACCAGCGCTGGCAGGTCGTCGGCCAGGCTGACCGCCGGCGCGGTGGTGCCGATCTCGCTTTCGCCCAGCCGCCGCCCGACCTGGATCGGCCGCAGCAGGGGCGAGTCTTCCAGGCCATGCGCCTGCTGCGCGATCACCATGCCCTCGCGGTTGGCGCAGAACATCGTCCAGCCACGTCCGCCGAAAGCGGCCCACAGCTGTTCCAGCTCCGGTTGCACGCAGCGTGCCAGGCGACGGTCGTCGCGCTGTGGCAGATGCCGGCCATCGCTCTGCAGCGGCAGGTAGACCGGTTCCTGCCCGGGCTGCAGGCCAGCCGCGCGCGAGCGCATCCACGACTGCTGCAACGGCTGCGGCAACACGTTCAATGAGCGCGCATCGCCCTCGGCAAAGGCCGCGCGTACCGCTACCAGCTGCTGTTGCCCGACGGAGGTTGCGATCATGGGCGCAGCGTACACCGGCCAGCGGCAACGCCACGTTACGCTCCGATGAGGTGTTTGCCTGCGGTTGCCGCCCATCCGGCAGGTGCAGGGCGAAGCCCTGCAGCCCTGCCCTCAGATCACGCCGCGATGCGCAGGATCGGCTTCAGGGTGATGCCCCGGGTGCTGTCCTCGGCCGCCTGGTTGATCTGCTCCAGCGGGTAGAACTTCACCAGCCTGTCGAACGGGAAGCGGCCCTGCTGGAACAGCGTGACCAGCTGCGGAATGAACACCTGCGGCACACTGTCGCCTTCCACGATGCCACGGATGCTGCGGCCACCCAGCAGCAGGTTGTTCACGTCGAAACTGGCGGTCGTGCCCAACTTCGGTGCACCGACCACGCCCATCATGCCCAAGCCCCCCAAGACCTCGATACCCGCAGAGAGCACCTCCGGGCGACCGGTCGATTCCAGCGCGAAATCAGCGCCACCGCCGGTGATGGCGCGCACGGCCTCGACCACATCGGTCTCGCGGCTGTTGACCACGTGGGTGGCGCCCAGCTCCAGCGCGAGTGCCAGCCGCGACGGCACCACATCGATGGCGATGATGGTCGTGGCACCGGCCACCTTGGCCGCCATCACCGCACTCAGACCCACTGCGCCGGCACCGTAGCTGGCAAAACTGCTGCCCGAGCGTACCTTCAGCGAATTGAGTACCGCGCCGGCACCGGTCTGGATGCCGCAACCCAGCGGGCCCAGCAGCTCCAGCGGTGCATCGTCGGGCACCTTGATCGCATTGATCTCGCGCGCCAGCGCATAGGTGGCAAACGAAGACTGCGCGAAGAAATGGTCGTGCAACGGCTGACCCTGCGCATCGGTGATGGCGGTATGGCCGTGGCCATCATCGCCACCAAAGTTCAGCGCGAAGAAATCCCTGCAGTAGGCGCCATGACCGCCCCGGCACGGATTGCAGTGGCCGCAGGCGCCATAGGTCAGCACCACGTGATCCCCTGCTTTCAGTTCCTTTACGTTGGGGCCGACCGCCTCCACGACGCCGGCGCCTTCGTGACCCAGCACCGCGGGCAACGGCACCGGGTAGTACTGATCGCGCACGATCAGGTCGGTGTGGCACAGGCCGGTGGCTACCACCTTCACCAGGACCTCATCCTCCTGCGGGCCGCGCAGCCGGGCCTGCTCGATGACGAAGGGTTGTTCCTTGCCGCGGACCACTGCGGCGGTGATCTCGCGTGTTGCCGTATTGTCGTTCATCGTGATGGCTCCTTCGATCAGATCGGGTAAGCGGGCGCCTCGCCCTTGACGGTCAACCACTGCCACTGCGTGAACTCCTCCCAGTTGGCGGGGCCGCCGATACTGGTGCCATTGCCGGATGCTCCGACGCCGCCAAAGGGATTGATCACCTCGTCGTTCACGGTCTGATCGTTTATGTGCAGCAGCCCGGTGCGCAGGCGCTCGCCGAGCTTCAGTGCGCGGCCGACATTGCTGGAAACGATGGCCATCGACAGGCCGTACTCGCTGTCGTTGGCCAGGCGCACGGCATCGTCGTCATCGTCGAACGGCACCACCACCGCCACCGGCGCGAAGATTTCTTCGTTGAACGCCGGATTGTCAGCAGAGACGTTGCCAAGCACGGTCGGCGCGAAGAACAGATCGCGATGGGTACCTCCGGCCTCCAGCGAGGCACCGGCCTGCACTGCCTGCTCGACCACGCGCGTGGCGTGGTCGCGCTGGCCGGCATTGATCAGCGGACCGATCGCCACGTCTTCGCGCGCCGGATCGCCCACCTTCAATGAATTGGCCTTGGCCACCAGCTTCTGCAGGAACGCGGAGTGGATCTTCCGCTGCACCAGCACGCGGCCGGTCGCCATGCAGATCTGGCCCTGATGCAGGTAGACCCCCCACGCGGTGTTGGCCACCGCCAGGTCGAGGTCGGCATCATCGAGGATGATCAACGAGTTCTTGCCGCCCAGCTCCAACGAGACCTTCTTCAGATGCTTGCCCGCCGCTTCTCCGACCTTGCGCCCGGCGGCGGTGGAGCCGGTGAACTGGATCATCGCCACGTGCGGATCGCTGGTCAGCGCAGCGCCGGCCGCGCCATCACCGGGCAGCATGTGCAGAACGCCTGCCGGCAGGCCGGCCTGCTCGAACAGGCGTGCGATCACCGCCCCGCCGCACACCGCTGTGCGCGGGTCAGGTTTGAGTACCACCGCGTTGCCCAGCGCGATGGCCGGCGCCACCGCGCGCATGGCCAGATACAGCGGAAAGTTGAAAGGCGAGATGACCCCTACCACACCCAGCGGTCGGCGCCGCGCCAGATTCAGCCGGCCCGGCTCGGAAGGCAGAATCTCGCCGGTGCTGCGCGACGGCAGCGCCGCAGCCTCGTGCAGTGCCTTGATGGTCACCTTGGCCTCAAAACCTGCCTTCAGGCGGGTGGAGCCGCTTTCGCGTACCAGCCATTCGACCAGGGTGTCGATGTGTTCTTCGGCCAGGCGTGCCGCTTTGCGCAGCACTTCAGCGCGCTGTTCGTACGGAGCCGCCGCCCACGCCTGCTGCGCCTGCGCAGCGGCCGCCGCCGAGCGCTCCACCTGCGCCGGGTCGGCCAGGCCGATCTGGCCGAGCGTGTTACCGGTGGCCGGCTCGATCACCGGCTGCCGTTGCGCGGCCGCCTGCCACCGGCCATCGAAGAGGGCGCCGGCCCAAAGGGCGTCCGGCAGCCACGGAGAAGATGCAGTCATGGGTGTCCTCCTGTGTCGTGCGTCCATTCCACGCCTACCGCCCGCAGCAGGCAATCGGCCATCTGCCGGTGGCCTGCAAAGGCTTGAATCGGCGGGGATTTGCAGCATGGCGACTGTCCAGTTCCTGCACAGTGAACAGCGCAGCGGCGGCACACTGCCTACAATGGCGACCTCGCCCGCCGATGTGCCCGCCATGACCGATATCGCCCTGCCCACCGACGACCCGATCGCCGCCACCCGCCTGTGGCTGGAGCGCATCGTCATCGGCCTGAACCTGTGTCCCTTCGCCAAGGCCGTATATGTGAAGGACCAGGTCCGCTTCGTGCTCAGTGATGCCACCACCCCCGAAGCACTGGTCGAACAGCTGGCCGAGGAACTGGTGCTGCTGCGGGACACGCCGGCCGAGCAGATCGACACCACCCTGATCGTGCACCCGCAGGTGCTGACGGATTTCCTGGACTACAACGACTTCCTCGACAACGCCGACGCGGCGATCGAGGCGCTCGATCTGCAGGGCATCCTGCAGGTGGCCAGCTTCCATCCGGACTACCAGTTCGAAGGCGTGGCCGCCAACGACGCCAGCAATTACACCAACCGCGCGCCCTATCCCACGCTGCACCTGCTGCGCGAGGACAGCGTGGCACGCGCGGTGGACGCCTTCCCCGATCCGGACGTGATCGTCGAGCGCAACATCCAGACGCTGGACCGCATCGGCGTGGACGGCTGGCATCGCCGCCTGCGTGGCGAAGACCTGTCATGAGCGCGGCTCCGCCGATCGCTGCCTGGCCTGCCGCGCCGCTGGCGGGCAAGGTGGTGCTGGTCACCGGTGGCGCCAATGGCATCGGCCGCGGCATCGCCCAGGCCGTGCTCGGTGCCGGCGGCCGCGTGCTGATCGGTGATCTGGATACGGAAGCCGGCCACGCCTGCCTGGCCGAATGGCAGCGCGATGACGATGCGGCGTTCCAGCCCCTGGACATCACCGACGAAGCCAGCGTGCGCGCGTTCATCGCCACGGCGGTGCAGCGGTTTGGCGGCATCGATGGCCTGGTCAACAATGCCGGCATCGCCGGTGCGCACGGTACGCCACTGCAGGACATGGCGTGGGACGAATGGCAGCGCCGCCTGTCATCGCTGCATGGTGCTTTCCTGTGCAGCCGGCATGCCCTGCCGGCACTGTCATCCGGTGGCGCCGGCGCCATCATCAACATCGCCTCGACCCGCGCCCGGCAGTCCGAAGCCCATAGCGAAGCCTATGCCGCGGCCAAGGGCGGACTGGTGGCATTCACCCACGCGCTGGCAATCAGCGCCGGACCGGCGGTACGGGTGAACAGCATCAGTCCGGGCTGGATCGGCACCAGCGAGTGGCAGGCGCCCTCCCGGCGCCATGCGCCCGAGTATTCGGCCATCGACCACGCACAGCATCCGGTCGGCCGCGTCGGCCGCCCGGAAGACATCGGCGCGCTGGCGGTGTACCTGTTGTCGCCGCTGTCCGGATTCACCACCGGCCAGGATTTCATCGTCGACGGCGGCATGACCCGCAGGATGATCTACGCCGAGTGACCGATGCCCGTCGAGGGGTGCCCGCCATGGGGGGCACCCCTCACAGCCGACGTGGGATCAGGCCATGCCCGAATGGCGCAGCAGCGCATCGATCTGCGGCGCACGGCCACGGAAGGCCTTGAAGTTCTCGGCCGCTGGACGGCTGCCCCCGCGCGAGAGGATCTCGTCGCGGAAACGTGCACCGGTCGCGGCCAATGCCTGCGGTGCTTCCTCGAACGCCGCATAGGCATCGGCACTGAGCACCTCGGCCCATTTGTAACTGTAGTAGCCGGCCGCATAGCCACCGGCGAAGATGTGGCTGAACTGATGCGGGAAGCGGTTCCAGGCTGGCGGATGATTCACCGCCACTTCGCCGCGCACGCGCTCCAGCAGTGCCAGCACACTGTCCTGCGTGGGCTCGAACTGGCTGTGCAGCAGCATGTCGAACAGACCGAACTCCAGCTGGCGGACAGTCGCCATGCCGCTGTGGAAATTGCGCGCGGCCAGCATGCGCTCATACAGCGCACGTGGCAGCGGTTCACCCGTCTCCACGTGCGCAGTCATGCGCTGCAGGTGGTCCCATTCCCAGCAGAAGTTCTCCATGAACTGGCTGGGGAGCTCCACCGCATCCCATTCCACGCCATTGATGCCGGCCACGCCCAGCTCACCAATCCGGGTCAGCAGCTGGTGCAGGCCATGGCCCATTTCATGGAACAGCGTGGTCACTTCATTGTGGCTGAACGTAGCCGGCCTGCCGCTGGCACCGCGACCGAAGTTGCACACCAGATACACCAGCGGCGTCTGCACGCTGCCATCGGCACGCTCGCGCCGGTTGCGGCAATCGTCCATCCACGCACCGCCGCGCTTGCCCTCACGGGCGTACAGATCCAGGTAGAACTGGCCTACCAGCGCGTCCTGCGCATCGACCAGGCGGAAGAAGCGTACGTCCTCGTGCCAGACCGGTGCGCTGTCCTCCTGCACGCGCAGTCCATACAGCTGCTCGATCACCGAGAACAATCCACCCAGCACCTTCGGCTCGGTGAAGTACTGTTTCACCTCCTGCTCGGAATAGCTGTAGCGCGCCTGCTTCAGGCGGTCGGCCGCGAACGCCAGGTCCCAGGCCTGCAGGCTGTCGATGCCCAGGTGGTCACGCGCGAACTGCTCCAGTTCGGCACGGTCCCTGGCCGCGAACGGCTTGGCGCGCGACGCCAAGTCACGCAGGAAGCCCAGCACTTCGGCCGGGTCCTGCGCCATCTTGGTGGCCACCGAGTAGTCGGCGTAGGAATCAAAGCCGAGCAGTGCGGCCAGTTCAGCCCGCAGGGCCAGGATGCGGTCGATGTTGCCGCTGTTGTCCAACGCGTCATCGCCGAATTCGGAAGCGCGCTGCGCGCTGGCCCGGTACAGGATCTCGCGCAGGTCACGATCTTCGGCCCAGGTCTGTACCGGCAGGTAACACGGCATCTGCAGCGTCAACTTCCAACCGTCCCTGCCATCGTTCGCCGCTGCCGCACGCGCGGCAGCCTTCACGTCGTCCGGCACGCCGGCCAGGCGTGCTTCGTCTTCCACGATCAACGACCACGCATCGGTGGCGTCCAGCACATTCTGCGAGAACTTCGCGGACAGCGCCGACAGTTCTTCCTTGATCGCGGCGAACCGCTGCTGGGCGTCCGGCGCCAGCTCCGCGCCCCCCAGGCGGAAGTCGCGCAGCGTATTGTCCAGCACCTTGCGCCGGGCCTCATCGAACGACCCCGCCTCCGGGCCGGTGGCCAATGCCTGGTACTGGCGGTACAGCGCCAGGTTCTGGCCCAGCGCACTGGCGAAGCGGGTCACCCGCGGCAGATTGCTGTTGTAGGCCTCGCGCAGTTCCGGCGTGTTGAACACGCCCTGCAGGTGGCCGACCAGGCCCCAGGCGCGCCACAGCCGCTCGGTGGCATCGTCCAGCGGGACCACGAAGGTGTCCCAGCGGACCGGCTGCACCTGCTCGGCTGCGTTGACGGCGGCCTCGGCCTCGGCCAGCAGCACGTCCAGCGCCGGCGCCACGTGCTCGGGGCGGATCGCCTCGAAGCGCGGCAGGCCGGAGAAATCGAGCAGGGGGTTGGCAGCGGTCACGGCAGATCTCCAGTTACGGGCCCGAGGAGCGGGCAGCCCAGTCGATATGGCGCTGGCCGGAGCCGCAGACAAGGGGGGCGCGCCAATCATTCACGTCGGCCTTACGGGGTCGCGCGGAAGCTCTGGCTGCGGGGGAGTCCGCAGCGGAACATGCCGATAGAGGCCCCACATGGAAGGTCTGGCTCAGGTTGCAACCGCGTTGCCGGCCCGGTCGCTGGCGCTGTCTGCCAGCGCGGAGGAGTTGTCCTGGATCGCCACATTGTGCGATCCCGGCGATGATGCCCGGCGCCATCTGCAGGAGCTGCAGGTGCTCATGCAGCAGGGCGGCATCCTCAACGACGAGCAGGAGTGGTACCCGTTCGAGGTGATCGAACGCGGTGCCCGCCACCTGCACCCGGGGCACGAGCGTGAGTTCGTGATCTGCGTGCTGCTGTGGCTGCAGGCGCTGGCCCAGGACCGCATCAGCAGCCTGGACCCACGGCTGCACCTGGATGATCGCGCGATGGACATCGAGGCGCTGCCTGATGCGCTGCGCGATGCGGTGCTCGACGCGTTCACTGCGGCGGGGTACTGATCGGGATACGCCGCTGCGCTCGCCGGGCGTGGCCCGGCGCTACCGGGATCGACGGGCTCTGATACGCCGCTGCGCTCGCCGGGCGTGGCCCGGCGCTACCGGGATCGACGGGCTCTGATGCGCCGCTGCGCTCGCCGGGCGTGGCCCGGCGCTACCGCGATCGACGGGCTCTGATACGCCGCTGCGCTCGCCGGGCGTGGCCCGGCGCTACCGGGACCGACGGGCTCTGATACGCCGCTGCGCTCGCCGGGCGTGGCCCGGCGCTACCGGGATCGACGGGCTCTGATTCGCCGCTGCGCTCGCCAGGCGTGGCCCGGCGCGACCGCGATCGACGGGCTCTGGTAGCGCCGGGCCATGCCCGGCGGAGGCACCGCAGGCTTACAGCGCTTCCAGGCTGCAGCACGGCAGCGCAGGCAGGCCCTGACCCGCCACGGCCGCGGCCAGCTGCGCATCGGCACCGTCCACATCGATGCCCTGTCGTGCGTACCACGCCGGGTCGTAATAGCTCTGCGCGTAGCGCTCGCCACTGTCGCACAGGATGCTGACGATGCTGCCGTGGCGGCCGGCTTCGCGCATCCACTGCGCCGCCTGCAGCACACCGATGAAGTTGGTGCCGGTGGAGCCTCCCACGCGCCGACCGAGCTGCCGGCTGACGTGGCGCATGGCTGCCAGGCTCAATGCATCCGGCACCTTCACCATCGCATCGACGCTGGTTGGAATGAAGCTCGGCTCCACCCGCGGTCGGCCGATGCCTTCCACACGGGAGCCACCGCTGCAGGTCAGGTCACGCCACTGCTGCTCGCCCGCCACCGCCGCCTGGTAGCCCTCGAAGAACACCGAGATCTCCGGATCCGCGCAGAGGATGCGGGTGTCGTGCCGCCGGTAGCTGACGTAGCGGCCCAGCGTGGCCGCAGTGCCGCCGGTGCCTGGGCTGCACACGATCCACTCGGGTACCGGGCTGGGCTCTTCGGCCATCTGCTTGAAGATGGACTCGGCGATGTTGTTGTTGGCGCGCCAGTCAGTGGCCCGTTCGGCGTAGGTGAACTGGTCCATGAAGTGACCGCCGGTTTCGCGCGCCAGCCGTTCCGATTCGCAGTTGAGATCACAGGCGCGCTCGACCAGGTGGCAGCGGCCACCATGGAATTCGATGGCAGCGATCTTTTCCGGCGAGGTCGTGGCCGGAATCACCGCGATGAAGGGCAGCCCCAGCAGGCGTGCGAAATACGCTTCGGACACCGCGGTCGAGCCGCTCGACGCCTCGATCACCGGCCGCCCTTCGCGCAGCCAGCCGTTGGCCAGCGCGTACAGGAACAGCGAACGCGCCAAGCGGTGCTTGAGGCTGCCGGTGGGGTGGCTGGATTCATCCTTCAGGTAGACATCGATGCCTTCGAACCCGGGCAGCGCCATCGGGATCAGGTGGGTATCGGCGGACCGGTTGAAATCGGCTTCGATCTTGCGGATGGCCGCAGCCACCCAGGCGCGCTGGGACATGGAACGCCACTTCGGTGAGTACAGCTGCGCATTCTACTCCGCCCGCACCGCTGCAACGGGCGCCGCGGCCGCCCTGCACGGCCACGGCGCCTCCACTTCAGATCTTGAAATCGTCGTATGCGATCCGCTCTTCCGTCACCCCCAGCCGCTGCAGCAGCTGCCGGGTCGCGGCCAGCATCGGTGGTGGCCCGCACAGGTAGAACTCGCAGCCGGAAAGATCCGGATGCCGTTGCAGCAGATCCTCATGGATGGCGTCATGCACGCGCCGGCCAGTTCCCTGCCCGGACCAGACGGGATGCCAGCTGAAGTTCGCGTGCGCTGCCTGCAGGGCCTGCATCTGCGCCATGTAGGGGCAATCGCGGTCGCTGCGGGCACCGTACCAGTAGTGGATGCGCTCCTGCCCTCCCTCGGAAAGCCGATGTTCGATCATCGCCCGCAGCGGCGCCATGCCGGCGCCGGCTCCGATGAAGATCTTTTCCCGGGACACGCCGCTGAGCGCGAAATCACCGAACGGTCCGCTGTAGCGGACGCGATCGCCGGGGCGCAACGCGTACAGATAGCTGGACCCTTTGCCCGGCGGATGCCGCTTGCCCTGCTGCCAGCCGGGGCTGAACCGGGCCAGCAGCACCAGGCGCCCCGCTTCGGCGGCAACCGGCATCGCCAGCGAGTACGAACGACGCACCGCCGCCTTGTTGTGCAGGGTTTCCGGCAGGGCCAACGGTGCCCAGTCCTGCCGGTGTTCGTCCGGATGCCAGAGCGCGGAACGGGGCAGCTCGTATTCGGGCACATGCAGCTGCAGGTAGCAGCCGGGTTGATAGAGTGCGTCGGCGGCGTGGTCGGGACGCAGGTGGATCTCGCGCAGGAACGGGGTCACCGCTTCGATCCGCTCGACCGTTGCCTCATGCTCGGTCCACAGGCTGGCACCGCCGGCTACCTCGATCTCCATATCCGCCTCCACCTGCAGGTTGCAGGCGAGCCGGCAGCCGACCTTCAGGCGCGATCCGGCCAGGTGCGCCCGATCTGCGGCGGAAGGGGTTCCAGCCTGTCCACGGACCCGGACTTCGCACAGTCCACAGCTCTGCCCGCCGCCGCAGTTGGAAGGCAGGTTCACGCCTTCGCGGGCCAGCGCCAGGTAGACACTGTCCCCCTGCGCCGCGGCCACGGTGCGCAGGTGCGTGCCTCCCGGGGCGAACACTGCCAACTGCCGGCGGCTGCGCCATCGATGTGGAACGAACTCATGCAGGCGGACGCTTGCCAGCAGCAGCCACGCGCCGGTCAAGGCCATCCACAGCCCCCCCAGCCCCATCCCCACCACCAGCGGATTGTTGAAGTTGGCCCGCGCCGCGTAGTCCATGATGTGCAGCATCCAGAACACATCGAACAGCCGCCACGTTGCGGTGCGATGCTCGAGCACCTGTCCGCTGTCGGCGGAGACGTAGACGGTGGTGTCCTGCGCATCGCCGAAGTCCACCCGCCACACCGCGTCGGGATGGCCGCGCGTCTCCAGACTGTGCGCCAGATGCACCGGCGCTGCGGGCACGCCCTGGCCACGGTAGGCGGCCTGCGCGACGCGCAGCGCGATCACCGGATCGATGGTGATGCGCCTGCCATCACGCGCATCGATCACCTCGGTGCCTTCCGCTGACTGCAGTCGATACACCGGCGCCTGCAGCAGCCAGCCGCTGTCCAGGGTCGCGGCCGGCCACCGCGCAGCACGCAGCGCATCGGCCGGTGAGACGGTATCTGCCGGCCATGCCGGGGGCGCCGCGGGCGCAGCCCGCTGCGAAGTGCCGGCGATCCGGTCCGGGTCAAGCAGGCTCATGCCCAGTCCACTGCCGAGCCAGACCAGGAACTGCAGTCCCACCAGCACCCCGATCCACCTGTGCAGCCGGCGCAGCCACGGCGTCATGCGCGCCTCCTCTGGCCGAAGCTGTAGAACAGCAGCCACACGCCACTGAGGCCGAATGCCAGCCCGATCACCGATGCGACGCGCAGCAGGCCATTGTTGACGTCGGTGCGCTGCTCGTAGTCCATGATGTGGAACATCCACAGGAAATCGAACCAGCGCCACAGGCTGTGCCGGCGCGCCAGCAGTTCACCGCTGTCCGGTGACAGGTACAGCGTGGTGCTTCCGCGGTCAGCGAAATGGACGGCCCACATCGGCACCGGTCGCGTCTTCACTTCCGACGGCGCACGGGTCACCCATTCCACCCGCGCGACCTCGCCTGCGCCCTGGTACAGCGCTGTGGCCAGCGCGATGGCGCCATCCCGGTCCAGCCGCGGCAGGCGCTCTCCACTGCGGGCATCGACCAGGAAGCGTTCCGGTCCGCGCTGGACGTCGTAGACCTCACGCTCCAGCAGCCGCTTGAGGCGGAACGACTGCAGGCCGGGATAACGCGCGGCCAGCACATCGACACCGACCCGATCATGCACCGGCGCCAGCGGTTCGCCACGGACATGGGCCAGGTGGTCGCCATGGATCACCTGCAGCGGCACCACGGTCATGTAGACCCCGCTGAGCATCCACAACAGCGCCTGCACACCGATCACCAGTCCGATCCATTTGTGGGCGCGGCGCGCCCAGAATGCGGGTTTCATCTACCTTCTCTCCCTTGCGGAGCACCCCCGCCGCAGGCGACGGGGGCGCGTGCGATCACCAGCGGTAGCCGATGCGTGCATACCAGCGACGACCGAGCAGGTCGTAGGTCATGGTGTCTGTGTTGGCGTCGGTATAGCTCTGGATGAACGGCGCCGAGCGATCAAAGACGTTGTCCACGCCCAGCGCCACATCCAGCGCCTTGCTGACCGCGTACCTGAGCTGGAGATTGTGATAGAACACCGATGGCGCATGATCACCGATGTCGCCACGCGCGGCATTGATGTCGTCGGCCCGGCCGATGTACTGGGTGGTCCAGGTACCGGACCATTGCCCACGGGACGCGTTCATCGACATCAGTCCACGCCACTTGGCATAGCTGCCACGGCCGCCGGTGATCCTGCCGGCATACGTGATCACCTCTGCTCCGGCATACGGGCGCACGTCATAACGCTGAAGGTAGGAGATGTCGGCACTGATGCTGGCGTCCATGCCCCACGGCTTGAACTCGTAGAGTGCGCCCAGGTCGTAGCCACTGACCTGCTCATCGGCCGTGTTCACCGGCTGCGATGAGAGGTAGTTCACTTCGCCGGTGCGCGGGTCGCGGGTGAAGTTGCTGGCGTCGCAGAACGGATGCGCCAGCGACGGAGTGTTGTAGCAGATGGCCAGCTTGGTGGAGCCGGCGATACGCTGGATCGCGTTCTCGATGCGGATGCGGTAGTAGTCCAGGGTGAGCGTCAGCCCGGGTGCGAACGTGGGTGTCCACACCACCCCGGCGGTGAAGGAGGTCGCATCTTCCGGCTCGAGATCCGCATTGCCGCCGGACGTGGTCAGGATGGTATTGCCCGGCTGCACGTAACCAGCCGGCACGCCATCGGCCTGGCAGTTCGCACGCACGATCGAGCTGGCCGGCAGTCCGCTCCAGCCACTGCAGGGGTCGGTGGTGGTGAGGTTGCCCTCGGACACGCCACCGAACAGTTCGGGGATGTTGGGAATGCGGAATGCCGTAGCATAGGTGCTGCGCAGCTTCAGCGAAGGGCTGACCTGCCAGTCCAGCCCGGCCTTGTAGTTGAAGTCGCGCCCGAACAGGTCGTAGTCGGACACGCGGCCGGCCAGGTTGAGGTACAGCGAATCTGCGATGACCGCGTCCTGCAGCAGCGGCACCGCCAGCTCCATGTACGCTTCCTTGGCCGTGTATCGCCCGGCGATCGGATCCTGCTGGTTGGTGTTGCCGATGCCGAGCACGGTCAACGGATCCGGATCACGCCAACCGCGCTCCCTGCGCACCTCCACGCCCGCGGCGAATCCCACCCAGCCTGCCGGCAGCTCGAAGATCTGCCCGCTGAGATTGGCGGTGAAGCTCTTCTGCTCGTTTCCGCCGGTATCGCGCGAGGTGTACAGGATGTAATCCAGCACGTCACGGCTCAGGTCCCCGTAGCCGAGATAGTCGCCGCAGGGAATCGCTGCGCCGGGCGCGGTACTGCACAGGGACCGGTCCAGCGTCTGGTCGACGCGATCGAGGTTGGCGACATTGTCCGAACCATCCACGCCGGTGTTGCGCCCCCAGTTGAAGGCCACCGACCAGTCCCAGGTGGTGCCGAACTGGCCTTTCAGGCCCGCTACCACCCGGTAGGTGTCGGTCTCCTGGAAGAAGTGGCGGGGACCGGCCTCTTCCAGGCGCCGGCGCTGCAGCAGCAGATCCTGCCCGGTGGGATTGGTCGGGTGATCAGCGGCGATGTTGATCGGCCGGTAGACGCCCAGTCCACCCGAGGTCGCCAGCTGCCTGGACTGGCGGTTGGTGTACATCGCTTCGATGAACGCACGCGTGCTGTCATTCAACTGGCTGTCGCCGAATACGCTCAGGCTGAGCCGCTCGATCGGGTTGACCGCGTTGAGCGTGGGATTGCCGTTGTAGTTGTGCTTGGCCGCCGAATAGGGCTCGTAGAAATCGCCATCGCCCCCGGGCACCTGGTTGAAGTTGACCCGTCGGCCATCTGCCAGCAGTGCACGACCACCGATGGTGGACGAACTGCCGGAGCAGACCAGCCGGCCATCGGATTCGATCAGGCCGCAGGGCGCGCGCGAGGCCATGTTGACCGCGCCGCTGTCGAAGTAGCTGACCGCAGCCATCAGCGAGCCGCGTTCGCTGCTGACACCCCAGCTGACATCGACGGAGGTTTCCTCGCCGTCGCCCTGGCTGGTCTGGCCATAGCGCACCACCGCTTCGGCACCCTCGAATCCCTGCTTGGTGATGATGTTGACCACGCCAGCCACCGCATCAGCGCCATAGATTGCCGAGGCACCGTCCTTGAGCACCTCCACGCGCTCGATCAGCGAGACCGGAATGACATTGAGGTCGACCGAACTGTTGGCGCCAGTGCCGCCATTGACGATGCGCCGGCCGTTGAGCAGGACCAGGGTCCGGTTGATGCCGAGACCGCGCAGATTGACCTGGGTGGTGCCGTAGCCGTTCTCGGCCCAGTACGCATTGCTCTGGCTGCCCGCGAACCCTGCCGAGGCCGGCAGGCGCTGCAGCAGGGTTTCCACCGAGGTGGCGCCGGAACGTTCGATGGCCTCGGCATCGACCACGCTCACCGGGCCGACGCCTGACAGCTGCGCGCGCTTGATGTGGCTGCCGGTCACCTGCACGGTATCCAGCGTGCGTGCCTTCGCATCGGGCGACTGCGCATCCTGCGCGGCGACGGAGTGGACAACGGAGACGCACAGCAGACTGCCGATGGCCGCAGCCATGGCATTGGACTTCAGATACATGTTCTCTCTCCCGCAGGAATACTGTCTCTGGGTGCCCCCGCCACGATTCGGGCAAAGGGACACGACGGCGTCATGTCGACGCGGGGACAGCCGCTCAGGCGATGGGAGGTCGGAATACGCGGGAAAGTTTGCTGGCAGGCAGGATCAGTGCCGGCAGCGCAATGTCCAGCGCGATGCGCGGATGGGCGCTGGGCAGCAGCAGCGATGGCATCGGAGGGTAGAGACTCAACAGGCAGCGGCAGTCGCAGCCGGCCGCATCGACACAGCTGCAGTGATCCTTGTGCACGTCGCCGGCGGCCACCGGCGCCTGATCATGGCGGGTGTGGCCCGACGCCGGTGCCGCGCTGCGCGGTGTTGCCTGGCAGCCCGCAATCGCCCGGCCCGCGGAGCCTGCAGCGTCCCCGCCAGGCAGCGCCATGCGCGTCCCCGCCCACGCTCCGAAGACACCTTCGAAGAGGAGCACGGCCATCAGCAGCAGCGGCAGCCATCGGCGGTAAGGCATGGGACCCCTGAAGACCCTCGGTTATTTGTATATACATACAATCATTAGCGCGGCAGGCAACGGGCTGTCAACCGCCCGCGACGATGCGCGGGCGTCTCGCCATCCCTGCCGGATTCCCCTGCGTCCCACTGCCGCGCCGTACTGCTCTGGTTGCAGGCATTTCACCCGGCGTTGCGGAAGCGCTCATCCCATTGCGGACGCACACCGATTATCCTGCGCTGCAACATGACCCGACGATCCCAGATCGACAACGAGGATGCAAGCGAAGTGCGGGTTCCGGCAACTGCCGGTTTCAGATGCAACTTCCAGCCACTCTCCGCGGGTCATTTCCCTCCATTGCTGACAGGACGCGAATCATGAGCCTTTCTTCCCTCCAACAGGTCCCCGGCGTCGCCGCCCAGGCCCCGGCCGAAACCACCGGCTTCGTGTTCAACCACACCATGCTGCGGGTGAAGGACATCACCGCCTCGCTGGACTTCTACACCCGCGTGCTGGGCTACCGGCTGATCGACAAGCGTGACTTCGCCGAAGCGCAGTTCAGCCTGTATTTCCTGGCCTACGTGCCGTCCGGCGCCGTGGTGCCGGAAGACGATGCCGAGCGCCGCCTGTGGATGGCCGGCCTGCCGGGCGTGCTGGAGCTGACCCACAACCACGGCACCGAAGCCCAGGATGGCCCGGTCTACCACGACGGCAACAGCGATCCGCGCGGCTTCGGCCACATCTGCGTCTCGGTGCCCGAGCTGGAAGCTGCCTGCCAGCGCTTCGAGGATCTGGGCGTGCCGTTCCAGAAGCGCCTGACCGACGGTCGCATGAAGAACATCGCCTTCATCAAGGACCCTGACGGCTACTGGGTGGAAATCATCGCCAACGCCTGATCCGGAAAGGGGCACAATTGCGCTGGCGCCAGGCCATGCCCGGCGGCCTTGCTCCGATATTCATCGCACGGGAAGCAGGCCGCGCTGCGCGCTCGCCGGGCGCGGCCCGGCGCTATCCACACTGTCCCCTTTTCTGTAGAGGTACGCATGGAAACTATGGAACTGCACCGCGGTCGATTGATCGATCACCTGCAGCTGGTGGTGCGCGACCTGCCGGCCAGCCGCCGCTTCTACCAGGCGGTGTTCGACACGATCGGCATTCCGGTTGCCGGCGAAGGGCCGGACTATTTCTGGGCTGACGAGCTGTTCATTTCCACCGCCAGCAGCGAAGCCGCTGCCGGCCAGCTGACCGGACGCCACCACCTGGCATTCCAGGCGCGCGATGCGGCGACCGTCGATGCGTTTCATGCTGCCGCCATCGCCGCTGGCGGCACCGACAACGGCGCACCGGGCGAGCGCCCCTATCATCCGGGCTACTACGGCGCGTTCGTGCTTGACCCGGATGGCAACAACATCGAGGTGGTCTATCACGGCCCGGCGCGCTACAGCGCCGATTCGGTGAAGGTGACGTTCTGATTCCACCGATGCCGTGAACGAAGAAGCCGGGCAGTGCCCGGCTTCTTTTTTTCTACTGCGCCGGCGTCAATGCGCGGCCATGTAGATGTCCTGCAGCACGGCCTTTTCCAGCTCCAGCTCGCCCAGCAGATTCTTCACGATGTCGCCCAGGCTGAGGATGCCGACCAGGCGCGTGCCATCGGTGACCATCAGATGACGGCGCCGCGAGTACGTCATCAACGACATGGCCTGCTTCAGTGTGGCCTCCGGTGCGATGCCTTCCAGTCCCGTGGACGGCAGGGTGGAAATCACCCGGCGGCCGGCCTGCGGGCCATCGTCAGCCAGGGTACGCACGATGTCTTTCTCGGAGATGATGCCGACCGGCGCATCATCCTTCATCACCACCAGGGCAGCGATCCTGTTCGCGCTCATCTTGTGGGCGGCGGCACCGATGGTGTCTTCCGCATCGATGGTGATGACAGCTTCTTTCTTGGATTGCAGGAGTTCGCGGACGTTCATTCTTGTTTCCTGTTGCAGGTCACTGAAGTCAAAAAAGTGTGCTCTTCCGATTCGCCCCCTCCCCGGGAACAGACCTTTCAGCGCACGTCTGGCGCACCGGTCTGCCCATGGGGAATGCATCGGCAAGGCGAGGTGCTGCAACGCGAACGAGGCGGGTCCGGCAACGCAACCCGTATCTCGATCGGCTCGATTCTACGACTGCGATCCTCGGTCACTACCGGCATCGATAGGACAGTACGTCGTGGGAACCTGCCGACGATCCAGAGAATGGCACTGCGGCTGAAACCGCCGCTGAACACACGCGGTGCTGCACGTTAAAGATTGATTGCCTGCTGCCGAGCGCGGACAGAACACCCTGCGGGTGTCCCACTTGGCGCTGTGAGCGGCGCAAACGAAAGGGGGCCACGTGGCCCCCTTCACCTGAAGCATCCCATGCAGCCGATGGCGGTTACTCCACCGTCACGCTCTTGGCCAGGTTGCGCGGCTTGTCCACGTCGGTGCCACGCGCCAGTGCGGTGTGGTAGGCCAGCAGCTGCACCGGAATGGTATGCACCACCGGACTGAGCACGCCCGCGTGGCGCGGAGTACGGATCACATGCACACCTTCGCTTTCGGAGAAGTTGCTGTCCTGGTCGGCGAACACGAACAGCTCGCCTCCCCGCGCGCGGACTTCCTGCATGTTCGACTTCACCTTCTCCAGCAGGCTGTCGTTGGGGGCGATCACCACCACCGGCATGTCCTCGTCCACCAGCGCCAGCGGACCGTGCTTGAGCTCGCCCGCCGGATACGCCTCGGCGTGGATATAGGAGATCTCCTTGAGCTTGAGCGAACCTTCCAGTGCGATCGGATAGTGCAGGCCACGACCCAGGAACAGCGCGTTGGATTTGCGCGCGAAGCGCTCTGCCCAGGCCGCGATCTGCGGCTCCAGGTTCAACGCGTGCTGCACGCTGCCCGGCAGGAAGCGCAGCTGCTCCAGATAGTCGGCTTCCTGTGCGGCATCGACGCGCCCATGCAGCTTGCCCAGCACCACGGTCAGCTGGAACAGCGCGGCCAGCTGGGTAGTGAACGCCTTGGTCGAAGCCACGCCGATCTCGGCCCCGGCACGGGTATAGCAGACCAGTTCACTGGCGCGTGGAATCGCGCTTTCCGGCACGTTGCAGATAGACAGCGTGTGCTGGTGGCCGAGCGACTTGGCGTACTTCAGCGCCTCCATCGTGTCCAGCGTTTCGCCGGACTGGGAGATCGTCACCACCAGGTGCTTCGGGTTCGCATACGCCGCGCGGTAGCGGTACTCGCTGGCGATCTCCACGCTGCACGGCAGGCCGGCGATGGACTCGATCCAGTAGCGCGCGGTCAGGCCGGCGTAGTAGCTGGTGCCGCACGCCAGGATCTGCACGCCTTCGATGCCCGCCAGCACCGCCTCGGCATTCCTGCCGAACAGCTCGGCCGGGAAGCCACCGGCGTCGATCGCCGCCTCGATGGTGTCACCCAGCGCGCGCGGCTGCTCGTGGATTTCCTTCTGCATGAAATGGCGGTAAGGGCCGAGTTCCAGCGAGGCCAGCGACACGTCGGACAGGTGCACCTCACGCTGTACCGGCTGATCGTGCTCGTCGAAGATACGCACGCCCTCGCGGCGCACCTCGGCGGTGTCGCCTTCCTCCAGGAAGATCACCTTGCGGGTGGCCGAGATCACCGCCGAGACATCGGAGGCAACGAAGTTCTCGCCTTCGCCCAGGCCGACCAGCAGCGGGCAGCCCATGCGTGCGCAGACGAAGCGTTCCGGCTCGGCGCGGCTGACCACGGCCAGCGCATAGGCGCCGGTCAGTTCCTTCACGGTGCGCTGCAGCGCCACCAGCAGATCGTCACCGCTCTGCAGATGATGATGGATCAGGTGGGCGATCACTTCGGTGTCGGTCTGCGACTCGAAGGTGTAGCCCAGCGCGCGCAGCCGCTCGCGCTGTTCTTCATGGTTCTCGATGATGCCGTTGTGGACCAGGGCCACGCCCTGGCTGATGTGCGGATGCGCATTGGCCTCGGTGACGCCGCCATGGGTGGCCCAACGCGTATGGCCGATACCCAGCTGCGCATCGAACCCCTCGGCGGCGGCGGCAGCGGCCATCTCGGCGACCCGGCCGGTGCGGCGGACGCGGTGCACGTCAGGGCGATCGGTCGCGTCGATCACCGCGATGCCTGAAGAATCGTAGCCGCGGTACTCCAGTCGCTTCAGACCTTCGATCAGCACCGGCACCACGTCGCGATCAGCGATCGCTCCCACGATTCCACACATGTCACGCATTTCCTTGAAGACGGTCGCGGCATTCTAGCGTGCGTGTCCGGTTTCCCCCTCCTGTCCGCTTAATGAATGTGTCCGCACAGGTGTCCGCGGACACCCGGACACCGCCACTCGAATTGCAACTTATTGATAGGAAAGGAAATAAAGTTGGCACGCAACGTGCTTGGTATGGATCACCACCGTCAGGCACGAACCCGATGATCCGCGACACTTCCGCCCAGGACCAGATCGTTTCCTCCACCCCGGCCCGCCCGACCGCCGCCGCCTGGCATCGCTACCGTTGGCCGGCACTGGGCAGCATCGCCCTGCTCGCCGGCATCGGCTGGGCCGTGTACGCCTGGGCAAACGCCAGCCGCTCGTTCGACAGCAGCCGGGTGCGCATCGCCGAAGTGCAACGTGGCGACCTGGTGCGTGACATCGCTGCCGACGGCCGTGTGATCGCCGCCAACAGCCCGGTGCTGTATGCGATCTCCGCCGGTACCGTGGACCTGAAGGTCGTGGCCGGCGACGTGGTCAAGAAGGGACAGGAGCTGGCCATCATCGACAGCCCGGAACTGCGCAGCAAGCTGGCCCAGGAACAGGCCACCCTGGCTGGCCTGGAAGCCGAGGCCAGCCGCGCCGCGCTGGACGCAACGCTGGCCCGCGCCAAATCGCGCAAGGAAACCGATCAGGCCACCATCGAGCGCCAGGCTGCCGATCGCGACCTGCAACGCTACCAGCGCGGCTTCGACGGCGGTGCGGTGCCGCAGATCGACCTGGCCAAGGCCCAGGACAGCCTGAAGAAGGCCGACATCAGCCTTGCCAACGCCACCACCGATGCCCGCCTGCAGAGCCAGGGCGCCGACCTGGATGCACGCAACAAGCGGTTGCTGGCCGATCGCCAGAAGGCGGTGGTGGCCGAAGTGCAGCGCCAGGTCGATGCGCTGACCCTGCGCGCGCCGTTCGATGGCCAGGTGGGCCAGGTACAGGCCACCCAGTCCACCAACCTGGCGGCCAATGCGCCGGTGCTGGGCGTGGTGGACCTGTCCAAGTTCGAAGTCGAGATCAAGGTTCCGGAAAGCTTCGCTCGTGATCTGGCCATCGGCATGCCCGCACAGCTCACCGGCGGCAACGGCCAGCCGTTCCCGGGCGAGATCAGCGCGGTGTCGCCGGAAGTGGTGAACGGCGAGGTCAATGCCCGCGTGCGCTTCGCCGACAAGCAGCCCGAAGGCCTGCGCCAGAGCCAGCGCATGTCGGTCCGGGTGCTGCTGGATACCCGCAAGAACGTGCTGAAGGTCGAGCGCGGCCCGTTCGTCGAACAGGGCAACGGCGTGGCCTACGTGATGGATGGCCGCACGGCGGTGCGCCGTCCGGTGGAACTGGGCGTCAGCAGCCTGGGCGAAGTGGAAATCAAGTCGGGTGTGCAGCCGGGCGACCGTATCGTGGTCTCCGGCAGCGACCTGTTCAAGGACGCCGAACGCGTCTCCGTCAACTGATACATCCTGGAGAGAGGACACCCCATGTACATGCTCGAAATGCGTTCGGTCGCCAAGGTCTTCCGCACTGAACAGGTGGAAACCCATGCACTGCGCTCGCTGGAACTGCAGGTCAAGGAGGGCGAGTTCGTCGCCGTCACCGGTCCCTCCGGCTCCGGCAAGACCACCTTCCTCAACATCGCCGGCCTGCTGGAGACCTTCACCAGCGGCACCTACCTGCTTGATGGCGAGGATGTCAGCCAGCTCGGTGATGATGCGCGCAGCCGCCTGCGCAACCAGAAGATCGGCTTCATCTTCCAGGGCTTCAACCTGATTCCGGACCTGAACCTGTTCGACAACGTCGACGTGCCGCTTCGCTACCGCAAGATGAGTGCCGGCGAGCGCCGTGAGCGCATCGAGAAGGCGCTGACCCAGGTCGGCCTGGGCTCACGCATGAAGCACTACCCGAACGAACTGTCCGGCGGCCAGCAGCAGCGCGCGGCGATTGCCCGTGCCCTCGCCGGCAGCCCGCGCCTGCTGCTGGCCGACGAACCGACCGGCAACCTGGATACGCAGATGGCACGTGGCGTGATGGAGCTGCTGGAGGAAATCAACGCGGCCGGCACCACCATCGTCATGGTCACCCATGATCCGGAACTGGCCGCGCGTGCGCAGCGCAACGTGCACATCGTCGATGGCCAGGTCACCGACCTGGTGCGCGAGCCGGTGCTGGCCACCCCGCGCCGCATCGTCGCCGTCAACGAGTGAGGGCATGCCCATGTTCGCCTACTACGCTCGACTGGCGGTACGCAGCTTCCGCCGCAACAAGGTACTGACCGCGCTGATGGTGGTGGCCATCGCACTGGGCATCGGTGCCTCGATGACCACCCTGACCGTGTTCCATGTCCTGTCCGGCGATCCGATTCCGGAGAAGAGCGACCGCCTGTTCTACGCGCAGCTCGATCCGCGGCCGCGCTCCGGCTACCTGACGGACGAGGAGCCGGAAGGCCAGATGACGCGGTTCGACGCCGAAGCCCTGCTGCGCGAGAAGCGCGCCGTGCACCAGGCGATGATGAGTGGCGGCAGTGCCATCGTCGAGCCGGAGGGCAGCACCCTCAAGCCGTTCTCGGTGGATACGCGCTGGACCTCGGCGGACTTCTTCCCGATGTTCAACGTGCCGATGCAGTACGGCCGCGCCTGGTCTGCCAGCGACGACGATGCACACAGCCGCGTGGTGGTGCTGTCCAAAGCCATCAATGAAAAGCTGTTCCAGGGCGCCAACAGCGTGGGCCGGGAGATACGCGTGAACAGCCAGTCGCTGCGCGTGATCGGCGTGATGAAGGAATGGAATCCCGAACCGCAGTTCTTCGACCTGACCACCGGTTCCTACGGCAAGGACGAGGACCTGCTGGTGCCGTTCTCCACTGCCATGGATCTGGATTTCGGCAACAACGGCAACATGAACTGCTTCCGCGACGGCGGCCCGGGCGGCGACAGCCACTCGCTCAGTGCGGCCTGCACCTGGATCCAGTACTGGGTCGAGCTGGAGCCGGGCAAGGTCGATGACTACCGCCGCTATCTGGTGAACTACTCCGACCAGCAGCGCGCTGCAGGCCGCTTCGAGCGTCCCGCCAACGTGCGTGTGCGCAGCGTCATGGAGTGGCTGGACTTCAACGGTGCGGTGCCCAGCGACGTGCGCCTGCAGATGTGGCTGGCGCTGGGCTTCCTGGGCGTGTGCCTGGTCAATACGGTCGGTCTGCTGCTGGCCAAGTTCCTGCGCCGCAGCGGTGAGATCGGCGTGCGGCGTGCGCTGGGTGCCAGCCGTGGGCAGATCTTCCTGCAGTGCCTGGTCGAAGCCGGTGCCATCGGTGTGGTCGGCGGTGTGCTCGGCATCGGCCTGGCCCTGATCGGTCTGGCCGCAGTGCGCAGGCAGCCGGTGGAGTACGCCCAGCTGGCCCATCTGGACGGCAGCATGCTGCTGCTCGCCCTCGGCCTGACCCTGCTGGCCAGCCTGGCCGCCGGATTCCTTCCGGCCTGGCGTGCCATGCAGGTCACCCCCGCCATCCAGCTCAAGTCGCAGTAAGCACAAGGACACTGCCATGGATATCCGCCCCATCCTCAGCACGCTGCGCCGGCACAAGACCGCCGCTGCCCTGATCGTGCTGGAAATCGCGCTGACCTGCGCCATCGTCTGCAACGCGTTGTTCCTGGTCAGCCAGCGCGTGGAGAAGATCACCCAGCCCAGCGGCCTGGCCGAGAACGAACTGGTGATCGTCCGTACCAGTGGCATCGGTACCCAGACCAATGCCATGGCGCGTACCCAGGAAGACCTGGCCGCGCTGCGCGCCGTTCCCGGTGCGACCAGCGTGACCAAGGTCAACCAGCTGCCGTTCCGCCCCAGCTCGTCCAATACCAGCATCTCGCGCGAGCGCGACCAGGAACGGCCGACGACCTCGGCGACGCTGTACATGTTCAACGAAGGTGCCTTGTCCACCCTGGGCCTGCAGCTGGTGGCCGGCCGTGACTTCCTGCCCGGCGAGTACATCGACTTCGAGGACGCACGCAAGTCGGCCAGCACCACACCGGACAAGGCTTCGGCGGTGATCCTCAACCAGGCCGTGGCCGAGAAGATGTTCCCGGGCCAGAACCCGCTGGGCAAGACCTTCTACATGGGTCGGCAGGCGCTGCACGTGGTGGGCGTGGTTGCCCACCTCGCGCCGCCGACGGACTGGAACAACAACACCACCCTGTCGATGATCCTGCCGGTGCGCACCGACTTCGCCAGCGGCGGCCCGTACATGCTGCGCACCACGCCTGAACGCCGCGATGAAGTGCTGAAGGGTGCCCTGGCGGCCCTGGAACGCAACGATCCCAACCGCCTGGTGCGCGAGAAGCTCAGCTATGAGGACCAGCGCAACGACTACTTCAAGAACGACCGGGCGATGGTCGGGCTGCTGGTCACCGTATGCATCGCCCTGCTGGTGGTGACCGCGCTGGGCATCGTCGGCCTGGCCAGCTTCTGGGTGCAGCAGCGCAGCAAGCAGATCGGCATCCGCCGTGCCCTCGGTGCCACCCGCGGCCAGGTGCTGCGCTACTTCCAGACCGAGAACTTCCTGCTGGCCTCGCTGGGCATCGTGCTGGGCATGCTGGCGGCCTACGCCATCAATCTGTGGTTGATGAACATGTACGAGCTGCCTCGCATGCCGCTGCTGTACCTGCCGCTGGGTGCGGTGCTGCTGTGGGCACTGGGCCAGATCGCCGTGTTCGGCCCTGCGCGCCGGGCGGCCGCCGTGCCTCCGGCCGTCGCCACGCGGGGGGCCTGACATGCGCGCACCTTTCCTGGCGATGATGCTGATGCTGCCGCTGCCGGCCCTTGCCGGCAGCAGCAACCAGCAGACCATGAGCTGGCAGGACGACGGCGCCCATGTGGCGCTGGCTTCCTCGGGTGGCCACGTGCGGGTCGATGCGGCGCATCCGGAGGCGCGCTTCGGCGTGCGCCGTGGCGACCGCATCCTGCGCGTGGACGATACCGCCGTGCAGCAGGTCGACCAGCTGACAGCCGCGATGCAGGCCACCGACGCATCCAGCGTACGGCTGCTGCTGCAGCGCGATGGAAAGACGCTGACCGTGCCGGTGTCCCTGGCTGGCTGGCGGCCCCTGCTGTCACCGCCCACCGCACCACCACCGCCGCCGGCTCCGCCGCCGCCACGACGGTGATCCGGCACCGGCTGCAGGGCGGCAGCTTTTAGCTATGCTTGATGGGTGGCGCCTGCTCCTACCGGCGCCCTGGAACCTACAGCTCTCTCCGGCGCTGCCCATCCCTTTTTCCAGAACCGGTCCATGCCCGCGATCCTCATCATCGACGACAACGCCAGCGTGGGCACCGCGCTGGACGTGCTGTTCTCCCTGCACGACATCGACACGCTGCAGGCACAGAGCCCGGCCGAAGGCCTGGCCCTGCTCGAATCGCAGCCGGTGGACCTGGTGATCCAGGACATGAACTTCAGCGAGGACACCACCTCCGGCGAGGAAGGTGAGGCTCTGTTCGCACAGATCCGCGCACGCCACCCCGACCTGCCGGTGATCCTGCTGACCGCCTGGACCCATCTGAGCAGCGCGGTGGACCTGGTCAAGGCCGGCGCGGCCGATTACCTGGCCAAGCCCTGGGACGACCGCAAGCTGCTGACCACGGTCAACAACCTGCTGGAACTGTCCGAAGCACGTCGCGAACTGGACCGTCGGCGCGAACGCGAGCAGCGCCAGCGCACCGCGCTGGAACAGAAGTACGACCTCAGTGGTGCCGTCTTCGCCGATCCTGCCAGTGAACGCGTGATCACCCTGGCCTGCCAGGTCGCACGCTCCGAACTGCCGGTACTGATCACCGGACCCAATGGCGCCGGCAAGGAGAAGATCGCGCAGATCATCCAGGCCAATTCGCTGGTGGCAAAGGGACCGTTCGTCACGGTCAACTGTGGTGCGCTGCCGTCCGAGCTGATCGAAGCCGAGCTGTTCGGCGCCGAGGCAGGTGCCTACACCGGTGCCAACAAGGCGCGCGAAGGCAAGTTCGAGGCGGCCGATGGAGGCACCCTGTTCCTGGATGAGATCGGCAACCTGTCGCTGGGCGGGCAGATGAAGCTGCTGCGCGTGCTGGAGACCGGTCGCTTCGAGCGCCTGGGCTCCAACCGCGAACGCCAGGTCAAGGTACGCGTGGTCAGCGCCACCAATGCCGACCTGCCGGCGATGATCCGCGACGGCACGTTCCGCGAGGACCTGTACTACCGCCTCAACACCGTGGAGCTGGTGCTGCCGCCGCTGGCCGAGCGGCCCGGCGACATCCTGCCGCTGGCCGAGCGCTTCCTGGCGGACGGCAAGCCGTTGTCCAGCGCCGCCGCGGCCGCGCTGCAACGGCACCCATGGCCGGGCAACGTGCGCGAACTGCGCAACGTGATCCAGCGCGCCGAGCTGCTGGCCACCGGCAACCGCATCGAAGTGACCGATCTCAACCTGCCACGCGCTCCGGCTGCGCCACGCCCGGCGCCGAGCGCCGGCAACGATCCGGACCGCACGCGCATCGAGGAGGTACTGGCGCGCAATCATGGGGTCATCGCGCAGGCGGCCGCCGAACTCGGTCTCAGCCGCCAGGCACTGTACCGGCGCATGGACCGCCACGGCATTCCGCGCGAATGAAGCGACGCTCGTTCACCTTCCGCCTGTTCCTGCGCCTGCTGCCGGTGCTGGCGCTGGCTGCCGCGCTGCCCTGGCTGCTGGCCTACTGGCTCGACCACGGCTGGGCGGTGGCCATCGTATCCACGGTGATCCTGCTTGCCCTGATGTGGTGGGCGCTGCGCCGCGCCACCGCACCGGTCCGCTCGCTGATGCGTGCGTTGTCCGGCACGACCAGCAGCTACCGCGATGGCGAGTACAACTTCGGCGTTCACTGGGAAGGCAACGACGAACTGGGTGACCTGGTGAAGGCACATCGCGAGCTGGGCGACGTGCTGCGCGAGCAGCGCCAGGGTCTGGTGCAACGCGAACTGCTGCTGGACACGATGGTGCAGAACACGCCCGTGGCGATGCTGCTGATCGCATCAGGCGGTGATGGCATCGCCCGTGTGGTGTTCTCCAACCTGGCTGCGCGCAAGCTGCTGCATGGTGGCTGGAAGCTGGAGGGCCAGCGCCTGGAGGAGGTGCTGGAGCAGGTGCCGGTGGAACTGCGCGACGCCATCGCCCGCGGCGGCGACAGCCTGTTCGCGGTGCAGGCCGAAGGCGAGGACGGCGACGAGGATGACGAGCAGGTCTACCACCTGTCGCGGCGCGCGTTCCATCTCAATGGACGGCCCCATGATCTGCTGCTGGTGCGTCTGCTCACCGCCGAGCTGCGCAGGCAGGAAGTCCAGACCTGGAAGAAGGTGATCCGGGTGATCAGCCACGAGCTGAACAATTCGCTGGCACCGATTGCCTCGCTGGCGCATTCCGGAGGGGAACTGGTCAAGCGTGAGCGGTTCGACCGCCTGCCGGAGATCTTCACCACCATCGAAGATCGCGCCCGCCACCTGGAGGGATTCATCCGCGGATACGCACGCTTCGCCAAGCTGCCACAGCCCCAGCTGCAGACCGTGCACTGGGCCCCGTTCCTGTCCAGCCTGCGCCAGCAGATTCCGTTCGGCATGGAGCAGGAGCCGGACGAGGAGATGAGCAGCCGCATCGATATCGCGCAGTTCGGGCAGGCACTGCTGAACCTGCTGAAGAACGCGCACGAAGCCTGCGCGGAAGCCGATCCGCCCAACGATGACGTGCAGGTGCAGTTGACCCGCCTGCCCCAGTGGCTGCGTCTGGATGTGCTTGATCGCGGCAAAGGCATGAACGAGCAGGTACTGCAGAATGCGTTGATGCCGTTCTATTCGACCAAGCGCAACGGCACCGGGCTGGGACTGGCGCTGACCCGGGAGATCGTGGAGGCGCACGGTGGACGGGTGTCGCTGCAGAACCGCAGTGAGGGTGGGTTGTGTGTTTCGATCCTGCTGCCGGCGGGGTGAGGTGACGCTCCGGGAAGCGGAAGCGGCCGCTCCGCTCGCCGGGCATGACCCGGCGCTGCCCGACATCATTGGCGAAGGCACCCCGGAACGACCTTCAGCCATCCATCGAAGACAGGACACGCCGCATCGCCACCCGTAGATGCATCGGAAACCCCAATGCGGCTTCCTCCGCCATCACGGCCTGCAGCCCGTCACCCCATTCCTCCTGCGCAAGCCCCACGAATCCCTCGCCGGCATAGAACGGCGCATTCCACGGCACGTCTGCCAGCGTCGTCAGCACCGCAGAGCGATAGCCCTGGGTCCTGGCCATTGCCAACGCGTGCCGCAGCAAAGCACGACCATGGCCACGACGCGCATGCGCCGGGTCCACATCCATCTGCAGCACATGGAATTCGCCGCACAGCCCGCCTGCCAGCAGGTAACCGGCGATGCCGCCGCCGTCGGCGTCATCCACCACCCACAGCTGCCCACGCCGGAGGCCGTCCCGCAGCGCCTGCAGATCCAGGCCGTGGCCGGCGAACACCGGATAGGCTTCGTGGCCCTTCAGCAGTTCGCCGGCACGCTGTTCGATCGCCGGCAGCACGCCGAGCTCGTCGGCATGCGGAATCCGTGGCTCAGGATTTCTTGACCGGCCGCTTCCAGCCATCGATGGTTTCCTGCCGTGCGCGTGCCAGCGTCAGCTTGCCGTCCGGCGCGGTGCGGGTGATGACCGAACCGGCGGCGATGGTGGCGCCCTCGCCGATCAGCACCGGCGCCACCAGCGAGCTGTTGGAACCGATGAAGGCATTGTCGCCGATGGTCGTGGTCGACTTGTTCACGCCGTCGTAGTTGCAGGTGATGGTGCCGGCGCCGATGTTCACCTTGCTGCCGATCACCGCATCGCCCAGATAGGTCAGGTGGTTGGCCTTGCTGCCCACGCCGAGGGTCACTTTCTTGGTCTCCACGAAGTTGCCTACGTGGACGCCATCGGCGAGCACCGTGCCCGGGCGCAGCCGGGCGAACGGACCGACGGATGCGGCACCTTCGGTGACCACCCCTTCCAGGTCGCAGTGCGCGCGCACTTCGGTGCCCGGCCCGAGCGTCACGTCCTTGAGTCGATTGAACGGGCCGATGGTCACGCCATCTCCCAGCACCACCTTGCCCTCGAGAATGACATCGACATCGATGAGCACATCGCTGCCGACCGTCACGCTGCCGCGGATATCCAGCCGTGACGGGTCCAGCACGCGCGCGCCCTGCGCGCACAGCGCACGTACTGCGCGGCGCTGCCACGCGCGCTCGAGCTGCGCCAGCTGCCAGGGATCGTTCGCCCCTTCTGCTTCCTGCACATCGGCCACCAGTGCCATCTCGGCCGGGGTGAACTCACGGGCTGCAAAGGCAAATACGTCGGTCAGGTAGTACTCGCCCTGCGCGTTGCTGTTGGACAGCTGCGAGAGCCACCGGCGCAGCGCGGTCGATTCGGCGGTGATGATGCCGGTATTGATCGTGCGCACTCGCAGTTGGTCATCGCTGGCGTCCTTCTGTTCGACGATGGCACCGACCCGGCCCTCGGCGTCGCGCAGCACGCGGCCATAACCGGTCGGGTCATCGACATCGGCCACAAGCACGGCCAGCCGGCCCGGCTGCGCCAGCAGGTCGCGCAGCGTCTGCGCGCGGATCAACGGCACATCGCCGTACAGCACCAGCACCTGCGCGGCGTCGGGCACCTGCGGCATCGCCTGCGCGACCGCGTGGCCGGTCCCCAGCTGCTGTGCCTGCTCGGCCCATTGCAGGTCGGTCTGGTCGGCGAAGTGGCGCCGCACTGCCTCGCCACCATGGCCATACACCACGTGGATCGCAGCGGGGTCGAGCTCGCGGGCGGCAGCGATGACATGCGCGAGCATCGGCTGCCCGGCGATCGGCTGCAGCACCTTCGGCAGCACCGACTTCATGCGCTTGCCGGCACCTGCGGCCAGGATGATCACGTGCAGGGGTTGGGTCATGGGGGGGAATCCGTGGTTCGATGACACCGATTCTAGAGCGTGGCCCGTTAACATGGATGCCCCTCCTTCTTCAGCATGCCGATGAGCCTCATCCGCCAGGGAAGCACCTACCTCGTCATCGGGCTCGTGCAGCTGCTGGTCGACTGGGTGGTCTTCGTGGCGGCCACCGCACTGGGGTTGCCGGTTGCACCGGCCAACGTCACGGGCCGGCTGGCGGGGATGCTGCTGGGCTTCTGGCTCAACGGTCGCTACACGTTCGCCGAGCCGGGCACGCACAAGCTGGGCTGGAAGCGCTTTGCGCGCTTCTGCGCGCTGTGGCTGCTGCTGACGGCGGCCAGCACGCTGCTGGTCAGCCTGGTCGACCAGGCTCTGGGCCTGCGCTACGCGTGGCTGGCCAAGCCGCTGGTCGAGGGCGGACTGGCGGCGGTGTCGTTCCTGCTGATGCGCCACGTGGTCTACCGCTGACCGGCGGTGATGGCGCACAAACAAAAACGCCGGCACGAGGCCGGCGTTCCTGTGGGTGTGGCGAGCCTCAGTGCTTGAGGTTCTTGCGCAGGCGCTCCAGCGCCTGCAACTGGACCACGGCTTCGGCCAGCTTCTGCTGGGCTTCGGCCACTTCCATGGCTTCACCACGGTTGGCCAGGATGCGCTCGGCTTCTTCCTTGGCCTTGCGGACCGAGGCTTCGTCGATGTCCTGCGCGCGGATCGCGGTGTCGGCCAGCACGGTCACCACCTGCGGCTGAACCTCCAGGATGCCGCCGGAAATGGCGAAATCCAGCTGCTCGCCGTTCGGCGTGGTCACCACCACCTTGCCCGGCTTCAGGCGGGTGATCAGCGGTGCGTGCTTGGGCGCGATGCCCAGTTCGCCCAGCTCACCGGTGGCCACGACCAAGGTCGCTTCGCCACGGAAGATTTCCTGCTCGGCGCTGACGATGTCGCAACGGATCGTGCTCATGCAAATCTCTTCGCTGTTCGCGGTGGCGCGATGCCACCGTGGAGGTCCACCGGCCCGGGCGGCTGCCCGGCGCCGGCGTCAGGTCGGGCAGGATCGCTCCCGCCCCTCCCGGATCAGGCCTTCTCGGCCATCTTCTTGGCCTTCTCGACCGCTTCTTCGATGCCGCCGACCATGTAGAACGCCTGCTCCGGCAGGTGGTCGTACTCGCCATCGACGATGGCCTTGAAGCCACGGATGGTGTCCTTCAGCGGCACGTACTTGCCCGGCGAACCGGTGAACACTTCGGCCACGTGGAACGGCTGGCTGAAGAAGCGCTCGATCTTGCGGGCGCGCGACACGGCCTGCTTGTCTTCTTCGGACAGTTCGTCCATGCCCAGGATGGCGATGATGTCCTTCAGTTCCTTGTACTTCTGCAGGGTCTGCTGGACGCGCTGGGCGGTGTCGTAGTGCTCGTGGCCGATGACCAGCGGGTCCATCTGGCGGCTGGTGGAGTCCAGCGGATCGACGGCCGGGTAGATACCCAGCGAGGCGATCGAACGCGACAGGGTCACGGTCGAGTCCAGGTGGGCGAAGGTGGTCGCCGGCGACGGATCGGTCAGGTCGTCCGCGGGAACGTAGACGGCCTGGATCGAGGTGATCGAACCGTTCTTGGTCGAGGTGATGCGCTCCTGCAGGACGCCCATTTCCTCGGCCAGGGTCGGCTGGTAACCCACGGCGGACGGCATACGACCCAGCAGTGCCGACACTTCGGTACCGGCCAGGGTATAGCGGTAGATGTTGTCGACGAACAGCAGCACGTCCTTGCCCTTGCCGTTCTCGTCCTTCTCGTCGCGGAAGTACTCGGCCATGGTCAGGCCGGTCAGCGCGACGCGCAGGCGGTTGCCCGGCGGCTCGTTCATCTGGCCGTACACCATCGCCACCTTGTCGAGGACGTTGGAGTCCTTCATTTCGTGGTAGAAGTCGTTGCCCTCACGGGTACGCTCACCCACGCCGGCGAACACGGACAGACCGCTGTGTGCCTTGGCGATGTTGTTGATCAGTTCCATCATGTTGACGGTCTTGCCGACGCCGGCGCCGCCGAACAGGCCGACCTTGCCGCCCTTGGCGAACGGGCACATCAGGTCGATGACCTTGATGCCGGTTTCCAGCAGCTCGGTGGCCGGGGACTGGTCTTCGTACGACGGTGCCGCACGGTGGATTTCCCAGTTGTCGCTGGCAGCGACCGGGCCGGCTTCGTCGATCGGACGGCCCAGCACGTCCATGATGCGGCCCAGGGTGCCGGCGCCGACCGGCACCGAGATGCCACGACCGGTGTTGGTGGCGACCAGGTTGCGCTTCAGGCCATCGGTGGAACCGAGGGCGATGGTACGCACCACGCCGTCGCCCAGCTGCTGCTGGACTTCAAGGGTGATTTCGGTGTTGTCGACCTTCAGTGCGTCGTACACCTTCGGCACCGACTCACGCGGGAATTCGACGTCGACGACCGCGCCGATGATCTGAACGATCTTGCCCTGACTCATTGCTGCATCCTCTAAATGTGTGCTTTGAACGAACGCGGTCAGACTGCTGCCGCGCCGCCGACGATTTCGGAGATTTCCTGGGTGATCGCTGCCTGGCGCGCCTTGTTGTAGACGAGCTGCAGCGTACCGATCAGCTTGTTGGCGTTGTCGCTCGCCGCCTTCATCGCGACCATGCGTGCGGCATGTTCGGAGGCGACGTTTTCCAGCAATGCCTGGTACACCAGCGACTCGATGTAACGCGTCATCACGTGCTCAAGCACGGTCGCGGCATCGGGTTCGTACAGGTAATCCCAGTCGTGGTGCGCGACCTGCTTCTCGGCCGCCGGCAGCGGCAGCAGCTGATCGAAGCTGGCCTTCTGCGTCATGGTGTTCACGAAGCGGTTGTAGACCAGGTACACGCGGTCGACCTTGCCTTCAGTGAAGGCGTCGAGCATGACCTTGATCACACCGATCAGCGATTCCAGCTTCGGCACGTCGCCGATGTGGGTCACGCTGCCGACCATGTTGACCTTGACGCGGCGGAAGAAGGTCGATGCCTTCTGGCCGATGGTCACCAGATCCACTTCCGCACCCTTGTCCTGCCATGCCTTGGCTTCGCCCAGCATCTTGCGGAACAGGTTGTTGTTCAGGCCGCCGGCCAGGCCGCGATCGGAGGAGATCACGATGAAACCGACCCGCTTGACCTGCTCGCGCTCGACCAGGAACGGATGCTGGTAATCGGTGCTGGCCTGCGCCAGGTGGCCGATCACCTGCTTCATCGCCTGCGCGTACGGACGCGAGGTCTTCATCCGATCCTGCGCCTTGCGGATCTTGGAGGCCGAGACCATCTCCAGGGCGCGCGTCACCTTGCGGGTGTTCTGCACGCTCTTGATCTTGGTTTTGATTTCGCGTCCGCTTGCCATCTCTTGTTTCCCGTGGCGCGGGGCTGATGCCCCGCGTTGTTCAACGGTGGAACGGGGCCAGGCCCCGTTCCCCATGCGCTGTTACCAGCTGCCGGTGGTCTTGAAGTCGGCGATGCCCTTCTTGAAGGCACCTTCGATATCGTTGTCCCAGCCACCGGTGGCGTTGACCTTGTTGATCAGCTCGCCCTGGGTGTTGGCGAAGTGGGCGTGCAGGCCCTCTTCGAACGCCAGCAGCTTGTTGACCGGCACGTCGTCGAGGTAACCCTCGTTGACGGCGTAGATCGACAGCGCCTGGTTGGCGATCGACATCGGCGCGTACTGCTTCTGCTTCATCAGCTCGGTGACGCGCTGGCCACGTTCCAGCTGCTTGCGGGTGGCTTCGTCCAGATCCGAAGCGAACTGCGCGAACGCAGCCAGCTCACGGTACTGGGCAAGCGAGATGCGGATGCCGCCCGACAGCTTCTTGATGATCTTGGTCTGCGCCGAACCACCGACGCGCGACACCGAGATACCGGCGTTCACGGCCGGGCGGATGCCGGCGTTGAACAGGTCGGTTTCCAGGAAGATCTGGCCGTCGGTGATCGAGATCACGTTGGTCGGAACGAAGGCGGACACGTCGCCGGCCTGGGTTTCGATGATCGGCAGCGCGGTCAGCGAACCGGTCTTGCCGGTGACCTTGCCTTCGGTGAACTTCTCGACGTACTCCTCGGACACGCGGGCAGCGCGTTCCAGCAGGCGCGAGTGCAGGTAGAACACGTCGCCCGGGTAGGCTTCACGGCCCGGCGGGCGCTTCAGCAGCAGCGAGATCTGGCGGTAGGCAACGGCCTGCTTGGACAGATCGTCGTACACGATCAGCGCGTCTTCGCCGCGGTCCATGAAGTACTCACCCATGGTGCAGCCCGAGTAGGCGCTGATGTACTGCATCGCAGCCGATTCGGACGCGGTGGCGGCCACGACGATGGTGTGGGCCAGGGCGCCGTTTTCTTCCAGCTTGCGCACGATGTTGGCGATGGTCGATGCCTTCTGGCCGATCGCAACGTACACGCACTTGATGCCGGTGCCCTTCTGGTTGATCACCGCGTCGATCGCCATGGCGGTCTTGCCGGTCTGGCGGTCACCGATGATCAGCTCGCGCTGGCCACGGCCGATCGGGATCATCGAGTCGACCGACTTGTAACCGGTCTGCACCGGCTGGTCGACCGACTTGCGCCAGATCACGCCCGGAGCAACACGCTCCACCGGAGCGGTCACGTCGGTGCCCAGCGGGCCCTTGCCGTCGATCGGCTCGCCGAGCGCGTTGACGACGCGGCCCAGCAGTTCCGGACCGACCGGCACTTCCAGGATGCGGCCGGTGGTCTTGGCGACGTCGCCTTCGCGCAGGTGCTCGTAGTCACCCAGGACCACGGCGCCGACCGAGTCGCGCTCCAGGTTCAGGGCCAGGGCGAAGGTGTTGTTCGGCAGTTCGATCATTTCGCCCTGCATCACGTCGGCCAGACCGAAGATGCGCACGATGCCGTCGGACACGCTGGTCACGGTGCCTTCGTTGCGCGATTCCGCGGCCAGCTTGACCTTCTCGATGCGGTTCTTGATCAGTTCGCTGATTTCGGAGGGGTTGAGCGTGGTTGCCATCGTCAAGTCCTAGTGCCGGCAGCGGGGCCGGACGTTAAATGAATTCAGTTAGCGAGCGCGGTCTGCAGGCGGGCCAGCTTGCCCTTCAGCGAACCATCGATGACCACGTCGCCGGCGTCGATCACGGCGCCGCCGATCAGCGAGGCATCGACCGCAGTGGTCACATCGACCTCGCGGTTGAAGCGCTTGCGCAGCGCGACCTTGATCGCGTCCAGCTCGCCGGCCGACAGTTCGGCGGCCGAGGTCACGGTGGCCTTGACCACGTGCTCGGCTTCGGCGCGCAGGGCGTCGAACATGCCGGAGATCTCCGGCAGCAGCGGCAGACGATGCGATTCGGCCAGGATGGCCAGGAAGCGCGAGAAGCTTTCGCCGTGGGTCGCCGGCGCCAGCAGGGCGACAGCGTCGTCACGACCGAGCTCCGGGTTGGCGAGCAGGGCCGCCACGCGCGGGTCGGCGGCGACGTGGGCGGAGAACGCCAGGGCGTCCGACCACGGCGCGAACGCGCCTTCGTCGCGCGCGGTCGCGAACGCGGCGCGGGCGTACGGGCGGGCAAGCGTGAGGGCCTGGCTCATCCTTAGATCTCCGAGGCCAGCTCGTCGAGCAGCGCCTTGTGGGCGTTGGCGTCGATTTCGCGCTTGAGCAGCTTTTCGGCACCGGTCACGGCCAGCGCGGACACCTGCTTGCGCAGATCTTCACGGGCACGGTTGGCGGCGGCGTCGATCTCAGCCTGGGCCAGTTCCTTCTGACGGGTGGCTTCGGTGATCGCTTCGGTACGGGCTGCGTCGACGATCTGGTTGGCGCGCGCGTGGGCCTGGTCGATGATCTCGTTGGCCTTGGTGCGGGCTTCCTTCAGCGCTTCGTTGACCTTCTCCTGCGCCTGGGCCAGATCTTTCTGGCTGCGGTCGGCAGCAGCGAGGCCTTCAGCAATCTTCTGCTGGCGCTCTTCGATCGCGTTCATCAGCGGCGGCCAGATCTTGGTCGCGATGATCCAGATCAGACCAGCGAAGGCGAGCGCCTGCGCAAGAAGGGTGAAATTGATATTCATGGTTAGCTCGATCGCTGGTTTCGGGGTGGACGCGCCGCCGGGGCGGCGCATCCGGCCTTCATCCGAAACCGGGTGCATCAGCACCCGGTCGTCTCAAACCGCTGTATCAGCCGGCCAGAGCCTTGGTGACGGCACCGGCGAAGGCGGCCGACAGCGGGTTGGCGAAGGCCAGCAGCAGGCCGACGGCGACCGAGATGATGAACGCGGCGTCGATCAGGCCGGCGGTGATGAACATGCGGACCTGCAGGACCGGGATCAGTTCCGGCTGGCGGGCGGCCGACTCCAGGAACTTACCAGCCATGATGGCCAGACCCAGACCGGCGCCCAGCGCGGCCAGGCCGATCATGATGCCGACGGCGAGGGCGGTGGAGCTCTGAATCTGCGCGAAGTTGGTCAGGACGGCGAAGTACATGGTTATCTCCAGGAACTTAAGTTGCTAAGGGTGATGAAACGGATGAAGGTTGAAACGCGTTGAAGCTTGAAACTCAGTGAGCGTCTTCCGACAGGCTCAGGTACACGATCGACAGCATCATGAAGATGAAGGCCTGCAGCGGGATCACCAGCAGGTGGAACAGCATCCAGCCGAGGCCGAACGCACCACCGGCAATGGCGCCGAAGAAACCGGCACCACCCAGCACCCAGATCAGCAGGAACACGATTTCGCCGCCGAACATGTTGCCGAACAGTCGCATCGCCAGGGAGATCGGCTTGCTCAGCCACTCGACGATGTTGAGGATCAGGTTGAACGGCATCATCCACTTGCCGAACGGAGCCGTCAGGAACTCCTTGATGAAGCCGCCCAGTCCCTTGGACTTCAGCGCGAAGAACAGCATCAGAAAGAACACGCTGATGGCCATGCCCAGGGTGGCATTGACGTCGGCGGTCGGCACTGGCTTCCAGTAATGGATGCCCGCCAGCTCCAGCGGCTTGGCGATGAAGTCGGCCGGGATCATCTTGATGAGGTTCATCATCAGGATCCAGAAGAAGATCGTGATGGCGATCGGCGTGACCAACTTGCTCTTGCCGTGGTAGGTGTCCTTGGCCTGGCGGTCGACGAACTCCAGGCAGATCTCCACGAAGGCCTGCCACTTGCCCGGCACGCCAGCCGTGGCCTTGCGGGTGCCCAGCCAGAAGGCGACCACGATCACCAGGCCCATCAGGACCGCGGTGAGGAAGGTATCGACGTGAATATGCCAGAACATCCCGTCGCCGTTGCCGACCGGTGCGGTCAGGTTCTGCAGGTGATGCTGGATGTAGCTGGTAGGGGTTAGAGCCTCGCCCGCCATGTGTCCGGAACCTTAGTTAATTGAATTCTGTCAACGCCTGGCCATCGCCAGGACCTGGAACATCAAGCCGACGGCGATACCGGCCAACAGCGCCAATGCAGGCAGCTTGAAGACCAGGAACCCCACCAGCAGGACGCCGAAAACGACTACCCACTTCGCCACGATCGCAATGATCAGCCGTGCCATTGCCGACCCCGCAGCCAGGGCACCCCCGCCCAGCGCCATCCGTGCCGCGACCCAGCCACCGGCCGAGATCGCCACGCCGGATGCCAGGGCACCGAGCGCGTACTTCGGCCCTACCAGCAGGAAGGCCAGGGCCAGGACAGCCACTGCGGCCAGCGGGTAGACCGCGGCGCGCAGCATCAGTCGCCGACCCGCTTCAACGGAGTTCAGCACAGGACGTCCCGCGTGGTTGCAAGTGGAGGGCTGAGGCGGCTACAGCAGGGGGGCCTCATCGAGCCGCCAAATTATAGCAATGGGACAATTTGCGAGACAACCGCTGCCTGTTCATCCCGGAAGGGCGCAAGTTGCGGTAACGGTTACATTTTTGCGTGCCGCCCAAGGGACAATGACGTCCACATGATGCTGCGGTGCAGCGTATTGAACTTTGGTCGCACGCCTGGGAACTTTCCGCGACCTTGCCGGTCCGACCTTCCGACCTGCCTGCAGCAACCTCGTCGACGCTTCGCCCCGCAGGTCCACGATGGCCCCGAAGCCCGGCTCCGGGGCCATCCTTTTTCATGGTCGTGACAGCGCTGAACCGTGCACACGCCATCGACCATACGTTCACGCATGGTGGACGAGTGCGTCCTGCACAGTGGGCTTCATTCTGATGAACCACTGCAAGGACTCTTCGATGCGCTCCGTCCCCACCCTGCTCGCCCTCTCCCTGCTTGCCGCCGGCGCATCGTTCGCCAGCGCCGCCCATGCCGCCGAAGGCGATGACCGTTTCGCCCTGCGCCTGGGTGCGATGAACATCGATTCGGACAACACGCTGCGCGGCAACACCACTGTCGCCGGCCAGGACGTCGGTTTCTCGGAAGATTTCAAGCTGGGCGGCAAGGAATGGGAACCGCGGGTAGACGGCATGTTCCGCCTCAGCGACCGCCAGCGCTTCCTGTTCAACTACTTCAAGTACGACAAGGACCGGCGCGAGACGCTGGGCCAGGACATCTCCTTCGGCGGCGTCAACGTGCCGGCTGACAGCTTCGTCAAGGCCGAGCTGAAGTACCAGGTGGCCAGCCTGGTCTACGACTACTCCGTCGTCGACACTGACACCTTCGATCTGGGCCTGCAGCTGGGTGCGGAGTACGCCAAGGTCAGCACCAAGGGCTATGCGGACCTGGGCACCGTGTATGAAGGCCAGTTCCTGGACGAGAAGACCGACGGTGTGGCACCGGTGGTCGGTGCACGCCTGAGCTTCACCCCGTCCGAGAAGTGGATGATCACCCTGCAGGGTCAGTACCTCAACACCCGCTGGGGCAGCTTCGATGACTACAAGGGTGACCTGAGCCGCGCCAATGCCATCGTCGATTACCGCCTGACCAAGAACTTCGGCCTGTTCGCCGGCTACGACTGGTTCAAGCTGGATGCGGACAAGAAGGGCAGCGACGGCACCATCGGTCTGAAGCAGGAATTCAAGGGCCCGGTGGCCGGCGTCAGCTTCGTGTTCTGATTCCTGCCCCTTCCATCGCACTCTCTCCTGGCGCGGCCTCCGAAACATCGGGGGCCGCGTTTTTTTGTGCTGCTTTGTCCTGCCGGGGTAAAGCGGCATGGTCGAGCGCTGGAGGGAGAGGGGGCTGCGTGCGAATGTCCCCCGGCGCCGGCCTGCGGCCGTCACCTCCTCCTTTACTTCGCACGCAGCCCCCTCTCCCTCCGCGTGTCAGGCCTCCACGCGCCTGTCGAAGTGCCTCTTGCGGCTGGACCCTCCGAAAGCCGAGCCGCTGCACGGGTGGCAGGCATTTCGACACAGTAAAGGGGGAGGCGACCGCCGCAGGCGGACGACGGGGGACATTTGTCCAAGCGTCTGCCACTCGCGCAGAGGCCCTGAAGCTCGCGACCAGAGTCACCGAAACCACAGAAGCCACCAACAAAAAACCCGGCTTTCGCCGGGCTTTCCGTTTCACCGGGCATGGCCCGGCGCAAGCGCCTTACTTCTTCTTCGGCATGTACAGATCGGTGATCGTGCCGTCGTAGATTTCCGAAGCCATCGCCACCGATTCACTCAGCGTCGGATGGGCATGGATGGTGTGGCCGATGTCTTCGGCTTCCGCGCCCATCTCGATGGCCAGACCGATCTCGGCCAGCAGGTCACCGGCATGCACACCGACGATCGCGCCACCGATGATGCGGTGGGTCTCTTCATCGAAGATCAGCTTGGTGAAGCCCTCGGTGCGACCGATGCCGATCGCGCGGCCACTGGCCGCCCACGGGAACTTGGCCACGCCGACCTTCAGGCCCTTGGCCTTGGCCTCGGTCTCGGTCACGCCCACCCAGGCGATCTCCGGGTTGGTGTAGGCCACCGACGGAATCACGCGGGCCACCCACTCCTTCTTGTGGCCGGCCGCCACTTCAGCCGCCAGCTTGCCCTCGTGCGTGGCCTTGTGGGCCAGCATCGGGTTGCCGACGATGTCACCGATGGCGAAGATGTGCGGCACATTGGTACGCATCTGCCGGTCAACCGGGATGAAGCCACGCTCGGTGACCTGCACGCCAGCCTTCTCGGCATCGATCTTCTTGCCATTCGGCGAACGACCCACGGCGACCAGCACGCGGTCGAAGGTCCCCTGCGCCAGCGCCGGCGACTGCCCTTCCTCGGCCGCCTCGAAGGTCACGGTGATGCCCTTGGCATCGGCGGTGACGCCCGACGCCTTGGTCTTCAGGTGAACGTCGATGCCCTGCTTCTTCAGGCGGTCGGCCAGCGGCTTGACCAGGTCCTTGTCGGCGCCCGGCATCAGCTGGTCCATGAATTCGACCACGGTGACCTTGCTGCCCAGCGCACCGTACACGGTCGCCATTTCCAGGCCGATGATGCCGCCACCGACAACCAGCAGCGAACCCGGCACTTCGGCCAGCTCCAGCGCGTCGGTGGAATCCATCACGCGCTTGTCGTCCCACGGGAAGTTCGGCAGCTTCACCGCCTGCGAACCGGCGGCGATGATGCACTTCTGGAAGCGCAGCAGCTGCGTGCTGCCGTCAGCGGCGGTGATCTCCAGCTCGTTGGCCGACAGGAACCGACCGACACCCTGCACGTTGCGCACCTTGCGCTGCTTGGCCATGCCAGCCAGACCCTTGGTCAGCTGGTTGACGACCTTTTCCTTGTACTGGCGCAGCTTGTCCAGCGTGATCGTCGGCTTGCCGAACTCCACGCCGAAATCGCCGGCATGGGCGACTTCATCGATGACCGCCGCCGCATGCAGCAGTGCCTTGGACGGAATGCAGCCGACGTTGAGGCAGACGCCGCCGAGGCTGGCGTAGCGCTCGACCAGTACCGTATCCAGGCCGACATCGGCTGCGCGGAACGCGGCGGTGTAGCCGCCCGGGCCGGAGCCCAGCACGACCATCTCGCATTCGATGTCGGCCGGCTTGCCGCTGGCCAGCGCCGGCTTCGGTGCGGCCGGTTCGGCCGGGGCACGATGCGACGGGGTCACCGGCGGCTTGCTGGCCGGGGCGGCGGCCGCCGGCGCAGGTGCGGCTGCCTTGGCCGGGGCCTCGGCGGCTCCTTCGGTGTCCAGCAGGACCACCACGGCCCCCTCGGACAGCGTATCGCCGAGCTTGACCTTCAGTTCCTTGACCACACCGGCGGCCGAGGACGGCACTTCCAGCGTGGCCTTGTCCGATTCCAGGGTCACCAGGCCCTGGTCTTTCTTCACCGTGTCGCCGACGGCGACCAATACTTCGATCACCGGCACATCGCTGTAATCGCCGATGTCGGGAACCTTGACTTCAATCGTGGCCATGGTGGTTTTCCTCATGCCCGGCCGGGGTGGCCGGCGGGCTGTCACTGCGTTTCGTCAGGCGGCCGCGCCAAGGGCGACGGCCACACGGTGGGGGCGAAGCGGGTGCCTTACAGCAGCACGCGACGCATGTCGGCCAGTACCTGCGACAGGTACGTGGTGAAGCGTGCGGCCAGGGCGCCATCGATGACGCGGTGGTCGTAGCTCAGCGACAGCGGCAGCAGCAGCTTCGGTGCGAATTCCTTGCCATTCCAGACCGGCTGGATGGAGGACTTGGACACGCCCAGGATGGCCACTTCCGGGGCATTGACGATCGGGGTGAACGCGGTGCCACCGATCCCGCCCAGCGAGCTGATCGAGAAGCAGCCGCCACTCATGTCGGCCGGGCCCAGCTTGCCGTCGCGCGCCTTCTTGGCCAGCTCGCCGGTTTCCTGCGCGATCTGCACCACGCCCTTCTTGTCGACGTCGCGGATCACCGGCACGACCAGGCCGTTCGGCGTATCGGCGGCGAACCCGATGTTGAAGTACTTCTTCAGGGTCAGGTTCTCGCCGCTGGCGTCCAGCGAGGCGTTGAACTCCGGGAACTTCTTCAGCGCCGCGGCGCTGGCCTTGATCAGGAAGGCGAGCATGGTCAGCTTGATGCCGGCCTTCTCGTTCTCCTTGTTCAGTGCCACGCGCAGTGCTTCCAGGTCGGTGATGTCGGCCTGGTCGAACTGGGTGACGTGCGGAATCATCGCCCAGTTGCGGGCCAGGTTCGCGCCGGAGATCTTCTTGATGCGCGACAGCGGCTGCACTTCGGTCTCGCCGAACTTGCTGAAATCGACCTTCGGCCACGGCAGCAGGTTCAGCCCACCGCCTGCGGCGGCAGCGGTGCCGCCCGCGGCCGGAACGCCACCACTGAGCGCGGCCTTGACGAATTTCTGCACGTCACCCTTGGTGATGCGCCCGCCCTTCTCGGTACCGCTGATCTGCAGCAGGTCCACGCCCAGCTCGCGGGCGAACACGCGCACCGCCGGGGTGGCATACGGCACCTTGGCCGGCAGCACGCCATCGGCGTTGAACTGTACGGGCGGGCTGGACGGAGCGCCGGCCGACGCGATCTCACGAGCCGCCAGCTTGTCCGGCTGGGCGGGCACAGCGACCGGCTCGACCTGGGTGGCGGTCTCGGCAGCGGCCGGGGCCGCCGCAGCCGCTTCGCGGGTCGGCGCCGGCGCAGCAGCACCCTCGGCTTCGATGATGGCCACCACATTGCCCTGCGACAGGGTGTCCCCCACCTTGACCTTCAGTTCCTTGACCACACCGGCCACCGAGGACGGCACTTCCATGGTCGCCTTGTCGCTTTCCAGCGTGACCAGGCCCTGATCCTTCTTGACGGTGTCGCCCACGGCGACCAGCACTTCGATGACCGGGATGTCGGTGTAATCGCCGATGTCCGGCACCCGGGCTTCAACCGCACCGCCACCGGCAGCCGGGGCGGCCGGCGCGGCAGCCGCCGGGGCCGGGGCGCTCTGGGTGGCAGCCGCCGGGGCAGCGGCCTTGGCCAGGGCCGGGGCCGGAGCGGCCGGCGCTGCGGCCTCGTCTGCCGCCACTTCGATCAGCGCCACGACCTTGCCCTCGGACAGGGTGTCACCCACCTTGACCTTGATCTCCTTGACCACACCGGCCACCGAAGACGGCACTTCCATGGTCGCCTTGTCGCTTTCCAGCGTCACCAGGCCCTGGTCCTTCCTGACCGTATCGCCAACGGCGACAAGCACCTCGATTACCGGGATATCGCTGTAGTCACCGATATCGGGGACAAGTGCTTCCTTGATTTCGGCCATGGGGATAACTCCGGCAATCTGGTGTAGGGAAACGTCTATTGTGCGGCCAGCGGGGGCCAGCGCCAACCGTTACAGGTGTTTTCAGTACGCACGCAGCCGGGACACGCTGTTGCCCATGGGGCGCAGGCACCTCCAGTGGGTAGCGTATTGTCCGCACGATGTCCGCTTCATGTCGCCAGTGCATCGGCCACCGGCTGCCAGGCCTGACGCAGGCGCTGCAGCGACCAGGCCGCATTGGCCGGGCTGGTCGAGGGCAGCGCCAGCACACGCGGTGGCGCCCCCAGGACAGGCAGCACCCAGCGCTGGAATGCCTGCATCGACGCAGCACCATTGCAGCCGATCAGCTGCAGCTCAGGCAGCAGGGCGATCAGTTCCGGCAGCGCGTTGGCCACTTCCGTGCCACGCACGATGTCCGCATCCAGGCTGCCCCGGCGCTCGCATCGGCCGATCACATCCCACACCCCGACACCGGCGGCGTTCAGCGCGCGCATGCGTTGCGGATAGGGCAAACCGGCGTCAAAGCCGCAGATATCGGACATGAGCGGCCAGAAACGATTGCGTGGATGCGCGTAGTACTGGCCAGCGTGCAGCGACGCAGCACCCGGCATCGAACCAAGCAGCAACACGCGCGATCGCGTGTTCACCTGCGCGGGCAGGCCGGTGCAGAGCGTTGGCGCGCTCACGGTTTGTGCAACTGCATGAACATTCCTCCAGAGCAAAAACCCCATGAAAACAGGCTTTTCGAACTCATCGCTGAACAGAGCGAACTATTTTTTAACGCGCGTCGGATTCGATTCATGTTGAGGCGACTACGGTGTGCTCGCCCCGCAACCGGGGGCCCAAAAACAAGAAACATTAGGAGATACCCCCATGCGCTCCATCCGTATCCTGAGTCTCGCCCTGCTGACCTCGGCCGCCTTCGCGCCGGCCGCTTTCGCCCAGGACAGCAGCACCACCGACACCGCCTCGGGCAAGCATTTTGCCGTGGTTGGCGGCGTCACGCTGCTGCAGCCGAAGAATGACCCGATCACCGGCGTCAAGAAGCTCGATGGCGGCCCGGCGCCGACCGTCAGCTTCAGCTACTACGTCAACGACAACTGGGCCGTTGAGCTGTGGGGCGCTGCCGACAAGTTCGATCACCGCGTCAAGGGTCCGGGCAACACCCGCCTGGGCAGCGTCGAGCAGCAGCCGGTCGCACTGAGCGGCCAGTACCACTTCGGCCAGGCCGACAACGTGTTCCGTCCGTTCGTGGGCGTGGGCTACTTCCAGTCGGCCTTCAGCAACGAATCGCTGGCTGACGGCAGCAGCTCCGACATCCGCCTGAAGGATGCCAAGGGCGTGATCGGCACCGTCGGCGTCGACATGAACATCAACTCCACCTGGTTCGCCCGTGCTGATGCCCGCTACATGCGCGCCCGCCCGGACGTGAAGGTGGGTGGCGAGAAGATCGGCGAAGCCAAGCTGGATCCGTGGACTGTCGGCGTGGGTATCGGCGCCCGCTTCTAAGCACCGCCTGCTTCACTGTCTGTACGCGACGGGCCCTTCGGGGCCCGTCGTCGTTTCCGTCACCCGCGTTCTGTGTAGAGTCGGGCCGTGCTCGACTGCTTTTCTCCGGACGTCGAGCAGGGCTTGACTCTGCAAAGGACGGAAGGCCGGTGATCGTGATGGACAACGTCGACCTGCTGGTGATCGGAGGTGGCATCAACGGCGCCGGCATCGCGCGCGATGCCGCAGGCCGCGGCCTGCGCGTGCTGCTCTGCGAGCAGCACGATCTTGCGTCACATACCTCCAGCGCCAGCAGCAAGCTGGTCCATGGCGGGCTGCGCTACCTGGAACAGGGCGAGTTCGGCCTGGTGCGCAAGGCGCTGGGCGAACGCGATGTGCTCCGCAGGCAGGCGCCCTGCCTGGTCCGGCCGCTGCGCTTCGTGCTGCCCTGGGAACCCCACCTGCGGCCACGCTGGATGCTGCGGCTCGGCCTGTGGCTGTATGACCACCTCGGCCATCGCGGCGCAGCGTTTCCGGCTTCGCGCGCACTGCACCTGCCACACGACCCGTTGGGCACGTGGCTGTCGCCATCGTTGCACCAGGCCTTCAGCTATGCCGACGCGCAGGTGGACGATGCACGCCTGGTCCTGCTCAACGCGCTGGATGCCGCGCAACGCGGTGCCCGTGTACAGGTTCGCACCCGCTGCGTCGAACTGCACGGCGAGCAGGGCCACTGGCGGGCGGTACTGGTCGATGCAGCGGGACAGCAGCAGACGGTGCATGCACATGCCGTGGCCAACGCGGCCGGTCCCTGGGCCGGAGGCCTGCTGCAACGCATGCAGGCGCGCAGCGGCACACCGGCCCTGCGCCTGGTGCAGGGCAGCCACATCGTGCTGCGCCGGCCCTGGCCCGATGACAGCGCCTGCCTGCTGCAGCAGCCCGACGGACGGGTCGTATTCCTGCTGCCCTTCACCCACGACCACCTGCTGGTGGGTACCACCGACACCGACTATCAGGGCGATCCGGCGCGCTGCCACGTGCTGCCTTCGGAAGTGACATACCTGTGCGAGGCAGCCAACCGCTATCTGCGCCAGCCGATCACGGCGACGGAGGTGGTCTGGCAGTTTGCCGGCGTGCGCCCGCTGCTGGCCGACCCGGATCCGCGCGCGGCACGACTCAGCCGCGACTATCGCCTGCAGTTGCAGGTGCAGGGCGCGCCCGCCGTGCACGTGCTGGGGGGGAAGCTGACCACCTACCGCGTTCCGGCCGAAGAAGCGCTGGATCTGCTGCGGCCCCACCTGCCGCAGATGGGGCCGGCATGGACGGCAGCCGGGACGCCGCTGCCGGGCAGCGACTGGGGCGATGCCGTGCAGGCACGCTCTCACCTGCGGAGACTCGCACCGTGGTTGCCTGAGGACACTACGCGGCGCTGGGCCGAGGCCTATGGCAGCCGCAGCACCGAGCTGCTGCACGGGGTGCAGGGCATGGACGATCTCGGCGAACACTTCGGCGGTGGGCTGCACGCCCATGAGGTCGTGTTCCTGCGCGATCACGAATGGGCGCATACCGCCGAGGACATACTGTGGCGGCGGAGCAAGCTGGGACTGCGGCTGGACACCGCACAGGTGGCACGCCTGCAGGACTGGTTGGAGGAACAGCAGCACCAGGCCATGCCCGGCCGATCGCGGTGACACCCGGCATGGCCCGTCGCTGCCGATGCAGTAGGATTTCCCCATCTCTACCGGAGACGCCGCATGACGCCCCGCTACGTGCTGGCCATCGATCAGGGCACCACCAGTTCGCGCGCGATCCTGTTCGATCACGCCGGCGACATCGTCGGCAGCGCGCAACGTGAGTTCGCCCAGATTTTCCCGCAGCCCGGTTGGGTGGAACATGACCCGCGCGAGATCCTCACCAGCGTCTACGCCACGCTGACCGAGCTGCTCAGCCGCGAACAGATCGACCCGCGCCACATCGCCGCACTGGGCATCACCAACCAGCGCGAGACCACCGTGGTCTGGGAACGCGCCACGGGCCAGCCGATCCACAACGCCATCGTCTGGCAGTCCCGGCAAAGCCAGGCCATCTGCGAGCGGTTGCGCTCGCAGGGGCACGAAGCGCTGATCCGTGAACGCACCGGCCTGCTGATCGATGCCTACTTCTCGGCCACCAAGGTGCGCTGGATCCTCGATCACGTGGAAGGCGCACAACAGCGCGCGGAGCGTGGCGAACTGCTGTTCGGCACCATCGACAGCTGGCTGGTCTGGAATCTCAGTGGCGGCCAGGCACACGTGACGGACTACAGCAACGCCGCACGCACGCTGCTGTTCAACATCCACACCCTGGACTGGGACCACGAGCTGCTCGCGCTGCTGGACATTCCGCGCGCCATGCTGCCGCAGGTGCGTGACTCCAGCGCGGTGTACGCGCACACCCGGCCGCAGTTCTTCTTCGACCACCCGATTCCGATCGCCGGTATCGCTGGCGACCAGCAGGCCGCGCTGTTCGGCCAGGCCTGCTTCCAGCCGGGCATGGTGAAGAACACCTACGGCACCGGCTGCTTCATGCTGATGCACACCGGAACGCAGGCCGTGCGTTCGCACAATGGCCTGCTGACCACCATCGCCTGGGGCCTGGACGGGCGCGTGGAGTACGCACTGGAGGGGTCGATCTTCATCGCCGGCTCGGTGGTGCAGTGGCTGCGCGACGGCCTGCGCATGATCGATCGGGCCAGCGACAGCCAGGCGCTGGCCGCGAAGGTCGGCGACAGCGCTGGCGTCTATCTGGTGCCGGCGTTCGTGGGCCTGGGTGCGCCTTACTGGCGCAGCGACGTGCGTGGAGCGATGTTCGGCCTGACCCGGGGCACCAGCAGGTCGCACTTCGTGCGTGCAGCATTGGAAGCAATGGCTTACCAGACCCGCGATGTACTCGATGCCATGCAGTCCGATGCAGGTATCGGCCTGAGCGAGCTGCGTGCCGACGGCGGCGCGATCGGCAACGACTTCCTTGCCAGCTTCCAGGCCGACATTCTGGGCGTTCCGCTGCTGCGGCCACGGCTGACCGAGACCACGGCGCTGGGCGCGGCCTACCTGGCCGGGCTGGCGGTGGGATTCTGGGAAAGCCGCGAACAGATCGCCGCGCAATGGGGACTGGACCGCCGTTTCGAGCCGCAGATGCCGGCATCACGGCGCGAGACGCTGTATGCCGGGTGGCAGCAGGCGGTCGCCGCCACCCTGGCCTTCCACGTCGATTGAGGGCGGCAGCACCGGGCCATGCCCGGCAAATCAATCCCCAATCCGCCGGGCATGGACCGGCGCTACCCCAACATCAGAACGCCGGCAGCACGGCACCCTTGTACTTGGTCTCGATGAACGCCTTCACCTGTGCGCTGGTGAGCGCCTTGGCCAGCTTCTGCACGCGCGCATCATCCTTGTTGTCGGGCCGGGCCACCAGGAAGTTCACGTACGGCGAGTCCTTGCTCTCGATCGCCAGCGCATCCCGGGTCGGGTTCAGACCCGCATCCAATGCATAGTTGGTGTTGATCAGGGCCAGGTCCACCTGATCCAGTACGCGGGGCAGCATCGCCGAATCCAGCTCGCGGAACTTCAGCTGCTTCGGATTGGAGACGATGTCGCGCTGGGTTGCCAGCGCATTGGTCGGATCCTTCAGCTCGATCACACCGGCCTTGTGCAGCAGGATCAGCGCCCGGCTGTTGTTGCTCGGATCGTTCGGGATGACCACATCCGCGCCTTCGCGCAGTTCGGCCAGCGACTTGATCTTGCGCGAGTATGCGCCGAACGGCTCGATGTGCACGCCGATCACCGTCACCAGATCGGTCTTGCGGTCGCGGTTGTAGGCGTCCAGGTACGGCTCGGTCTGGAAGTAGTTCACGTCCACCTGCTTCTGCACCAGCTGGTCGTTGGGCTGCACGTAGTCGTTGAACACGCGCACGTCCAGTTCCACGCCTTCCTGTTTGAGGATCGGCTTGACCACCTCGAGGATTTCGGCGTGCGGCACGGCCGTGGCGGCCACCACCAGCTTCTGCGAAGGCTCGCCGGACTTGCCGCAGGCGGTCAGGGCCAGCGCAGCGGCGAGCAGGGGCAGCAACAGGGTCTTCTTCATGGGCGGAATGATTCTCGGGGGGGAGGTCAGGATCTATCGTAGTTGCTCAGGGCCAGCTCGAGCAGCGCCTTGGCCTGCTCGCGCAGCATCGTCGGTTCGACGATCTCGGCATCCGAGCCGTAATGCAGCACATCCATCAGCAGTTCGCGTGACACGCTGTAAGGCACTTTCAGTTCATAGCGGCCGTCGGCCAGGAAACGGCCCTGCTGCTTGGAATGCCAGTGCTCATCGGCGACCCAGCGCGCAGCCTTGGCGCTGAACAGGATGGTGGCCCAGCCCTTCGGCGCACCGGAGAAAATGCCGTAGCTGGCACCCAGCTGCTCGTCCAGTTCGCTGTCGGCCACGTCACGGGCCGTGTGGTCGATCACCCGCGCCTTGTGGATCCGGTCCACCGCGAAGCTGCGGAGGGCCTCGCGGTCGTGGTCCCACGCATCGAGGTACCAGTTGTCGCGGTAGTGGGTCAGGCGCTGCGGCGAAACGGTGCGCTTGGTCGGTTCGTCGGTGGAACGGGCGCGGTACTCGAAACCCAGCTGGCGCCGCTCGAGCACGGCCGAAGCCACGCTGCGGAAGCTGCCTTCGTCGAATTTGCGGCCGCGATGCGGAATGACCCGCACCCGGTCCACCGGCCAGCTGGAGACCCCCGCCTGCGCGGCCAGCAGGCTTTCGATGCGCTGCTGCAGCGGTGCCAGCACCGAAGACAGCACGCCCCCGCCGGTACGGGCCAGCAGGTGCTGCGATGCCAGCAGGGCATGCAGCTCCTCCGAGCTGAGCCAGAGGCCGGGCAGTTCGAAGCGGTCGCTTTCGTCGGCGTGATAGCGGAAACCGGCCTCGCCATCGCCCTCGATCGGCGCCATCAGCGCGTCGCGCAGGAACGCCAGGTCGCGGTAGACGGTGGCACGGGAACAACCGAGCTTGTCCTGCAGGGTCGCCACCGTCACCGGATAGCGCGCGGACTTGAGCAGACGATGCAGGGCGGTGATGCGTTCGTATCGGTCCATGCCCCCGATTATGTCCGAGTCGCGGGTCTTGTGTGGGGGGTTTGGGCTATCGTGGGCGCCCCGCCCTCTGCGAAAGCCCTCCCATGCGCCGGTTGCCCGCCCTGCCCCTGCTGGCCTGCCTGCTGCTGGCTGCCTGTGGTCGCCCCCCAGCGCCGTCCGGCGGCGACGCGGTCGTTCCGCAGGCCGACCCGGCGCAGGCGGTACTGGCCGCCAGCCAACGGTTCGCCGCCCTGCGCAGCTTCCACGCGGAACTGGAAGTGCTGGGTACGCCACAGCCGGTCCGCAGTGCGATGGACTTCGTGGCCCCGGACCGATTCCGGGTACAGACGGCGGCCGGTGCACAGACCATCATCGGTGACACGATGTTCCTGCAGGCCGACGGGGCCATCCGCCAGGTGCCGACGCTGCCCGGTCTGCTCGAGCAATGGCGGACGCCGCTGCCGGCCGACGTCGCGCCCGCGGCGCTGCAGGCCGAGGATCTGGGCAGCCAGACGCTGGACGGGGTCCAGACCCGCCGCTACCGGCTGCGTGGCGCCGGCCCCGGCGAGCGCCTGGAGTACTGGGTGGACGGGAAGGGCCTGCCACGCCAGATCGTGCGCAGCGGCAGCAGCAACGGCCAGGTGTTCCAGCTGCGCCTGCGCTATTCGCGCTTCAACGACCCCTCCCTCCGCATCGAGCTGCCCTGAATGGGGAGCGGTGACAACGCCTGCTGAAGCGGCCAGCGCCATGGGGCGGACGGCCATCACGCTTCCAGTATCATCACGGGTTGTTAACCGCTTCGGAGAAGCCTCGATGTCCCTGCGCGTGTCCCTGCTGATTCCCCTGCTGCTCTGCGCCCCGCTGGCGTACGCGCAGGATGCATCCGAACTGGCGGCGATGTCCTCGCCCTGGAGCGGCAGCGGCGGCGAGCTCGGCTTCGCCTCGGCACGCGGCAACAGCAGCACCGAGAGCTTCAACGGCCGCCTGCGCCTGCGCTACACCGACGGTGACTGGGTGCACAGCATGGACCTGTTCGGCCTGCGTTCCAGCTCCAAGGTGACCGAGACCAACGACGACGGCACCACCACCCGCCGCAACAACACCACCGCCAACCGCTACACCGGCAGCGCCGGCAGCGCGCTGCAGCTGGGCGAGCACCGCCAGCTGACCGCCACGGTGCGTACCGAGCGCGATGACTTCGCCACCTACGACCGCCAGAGCTCGTTCGGTCTGGGTTACGGCACCCGTCTGTGGAGTACCGAGCGCTTCTATTTCGATGCCCAGGTCGGCCCCGGTGTGCGCCGCACCCACAGCACCGAGGATGATCGCACCCGTACCGGGCTGATCGGTCGTGGCCTGTTCGACATGAAGTACTCGCTTACCGAGAACACCGATCTGGTCAACACGCTGCTGGTCGAATCGGGGTCGTACAACACCTTCGGCCAGAACGATTTCGGCCTGTCGGTGAGCATGAATGAACACCTGGCCTTGAAGGCCGGCTGGCAGGCCCGCTACAACAGCGACGTCGCGGTGGACAAGCGCAAGACCGATACGCTGACCACCATGAACGTGGTCTACAAGTTCAAATAAGCGAAACGGGCGCCTGGCGCCCGTTTTCGTTTCTGTTCCGCAGCGCCTGGCCGAGGGAATCGGCCGGGTCAGGCGTTCAGCAGCTCACCCGCCCCGCCATCGAGCAGCCTCTGCGCCACGCGCTGGCCCAGCGCGTCCGGGTCGCTGGCCGGGCCCACGCCTTCGGCGCGCACCGCACGGCCATCGCTGGCGCTGCCGACCAGCCCCTGCAGGTGCAGGTCCTGCCCCTGCCACTGCGCGATCGCCGCCACCGGCACATGGCAGCTGCCATGCAGCGCGCGGTTCATTGCCCGCTCCGCTTCCACGCAGGCGCGTGTCGCGGCGTCATCGAGCGCAGCGAACAAGGCCATCAGCGGCGCATTGCTGCCGTCGCACTCCACGGCCACGGCGCCCTGCGCCGGCGCCGGCAGCCAGTGCGGCGGCTGCAGGCGCAGCACGATCCGATCGCCCAGTCCCAGGCGCTCCAGCCCGGCGACGGCCAGCACGATGGCGTCGTAGCCCCCGTTGTCGAGTTTGGCCAGGCGCGTATTGACGTTGCCACGCAGGTCCAGCAGTTCCAGGTCCGGGCGCAGCGCACGCAGCTGGGCCTGGCGGCGCAGCGAGGACGTGCCGACGCGCGCGCCGATGGGCAACGCATCAAGCGAGGCATAGAGGTTGGAGACGAAGCCGTCGGCCGGGTCATGACGGGGCAGCACGGCCGGCAGCACGAACGGCGCATCCAGTTCCATCGGCACATCCTTCAGCGAATGCACGGCGCAGTCCGCATCGCCGCGGAGGATGGCCAGCTCCAGTTCCTTCAGGAACAGGCCCTTGCCACCGATGGCGGCCAGCGAGCGGTCGAGCACTTCATCGCCGCGCGTGCTCATCGGGACCAGTTCCACGTGCAGGCCGGGATGGGCCTGGCGGAGGCGGTCGGCGACGTGTTCGCTCTGCCAGAGGGCGAGCGGGCTCTTGCGGGTGGCGATGCGGACGGTTTCCATCCGGTCATTATCGCGCCTTCGGCGCGGATACGGCCAACGGCGGAGCCCCTCGTGGCTGGCTGGGGACAAGGCTGAAGCAACAGCCGTGCTTGGCCGGGCGGGATGGGCTGCGCAGGGGCCGCTGCAAGCACGTCCATGTAAGCTCGGTCGCCGCATCCATGCGGCTCACGCCCCTGCGCAACCCACCCCGCCCGGCCTCTGACAGTTTCCGTGTGCGCCAGCCACGGAAGATCAAAAGAAAGAAGCAGAAGCAACAGCCAGCGGCTCTCGGGGTGAGATCCCATTTACAGCGGAAAAAGGATCTGACACCTATCACCCACCCCAAAAAAAGGTGCCGTCCGGCACCAGGAAACACGCGAGGGTGGGGCG
>NZ_JBDJOB010000016.1:0-99104 GCF_039674705.1 Stenotrophomonas sp. TWI169
GGCTCAGGTTGCGGGGGCGTGAGCGCCATGGATGGCGCGACCGAGGCTACATGGACGTACTTGCGCCGTCCCCCGCAACCTGAGCCACCCCGCCTCCCCTGAGGAAGCCAGCGTTTGACGTTGACGTTGCTCCGGCTTCGGCACTGGCTTCGGCGGGTGCAGGGCGGCAGCCCTGCAAAACAAAACCCAACCTCAGTAGCGAGGGCGGCCTTCTTCCAGCACCTGGCGCAGGAACGGCACGGTGATCCGACGCTTGGCCGCCAGCGATTCGCGGTCGAGCCAGTCCAGCAACGTGATCAGCCCGCCCAGCTCGCGACCGGTGTGCGACAGCAGCCACTCGATCGCGGCCTCGTCGATGGCCAGCCCCCGTCGCAGCGCGCGCTCGCGCAGCACCGCCGCGCGTCCTTCCTCGTCCAGCGGCTGCAGCAGCACCCGCACGCACTGGCCCAGCCGCGAGCGCAGGTCCGGCAGCACCAGTCCGAGTTCGCCCGGCGCCTTCTGCGCCGTGTAGAGCACGGTCACGCCGGCAGCGCGCGCACGGTTATGGAAATCGAACAGGGCAATCTCGTCCTCACGGTTGCCGGCAATCTCGTCCAGTCCGTCCAGCGCGACCAGCTCACGCGCCTCCAGCCCCTCCAGCGCTGCACGCACACGGCCGGCTGCACTGGCCAGCGGCACATAGGTCGGCAGCCGCCCGGCCTGCTCGGCGCTGGAACACATCGCCAGCGCCTGATGCGTCTTGCCCGTGCCTGCCGCGCCTTCCAGGTAGACCCAGTCGTGGCTGGCACCGACCGCGATCGCGCGCAGCTGCGCCAGCGCACCATCCGGTGCGCCGATGAAGGTCTCCAGGCGCTGGTCCCGCGGGTAGTGCAGGGCCAGCGGCAGTTGCGGCACACCCATCACTTCAGGTCGGGGCCCTTGTCGTTCGTGTCGAGGATGATGTGGGGCGGCTCGACCACACCGTCAAGCACGATCGCCGATTTCTCACCCGCGTAAAGATCGCTCTGCCGATAGCGCTGGTGCGCATAGCGCAGCAGCACGTTGGACACGGCAGCCACCGGCAGCGCCAGCAGCATGCCGAGGAAGCCGAACAGCTGGCCGCCGGCCATCACCGCGAAGATCACCGCCACCGGATGCAGGCCGATCTTGTCGCCGACGATGCGCGGCGTCAGTACATAACTCTCCAGCAACTGGCCGACCGTGAACACCACGCCGACCAGTATCAGCAGTTTCAGGTCGAAGCCCTGCGCCTGCACCAGCGCGGCGATGATCGCCATCAGGATGCCGGTGGTCGCGCCCAGGTACGGAATGAAGCTGATCAGGCCCGCGATCATGCCGATCAGCAGCCCCAGCTTCAGCCCCACCAGCGACAGGCCGCCGGCATAGATCACGCCCAGTGCCAGCATCACCAGGAACTGGCCGCGGATGAAGGCCCCCAGCACCTCGTTGGATTCGCGCGCCAGCGCCGTGATGGTGCCGATGTGGTTGCGCGGAATGACCGAGGCGACCCGCTCCACCAGCTTGTCCCAGTCGCGCAGGAAGTAGAACGCCAGGATCGGCAGCAGCAGGATGTTGACCACCCAGGTCACCATCGTGAAGCCCGAGCGCGAGACATATCCCATGAAGGTCTTGGCGAAGCCGCCCGCCTGCTGCCAATGGCTGCGCACCCATTCGATCAGGCGATCCGGGTCCAGCCACTGCATCACCTCCAGGCCGGTCTTCTGCTCGAACCACGGAATGCCGGTCTGCATCAGCCAGGCCTGCGCCTGCGGCACGGCCGCCACCAGGGTGGTGATCTGCTTTTCGATCATCGGCACCAGCACCAGCAGCGCGGCGACGATCACCAGCACCATGGCCACGAACACCAGCACCACGCCGGTCATGCGCGAGCGCCCGGTGGCCTCGATGCGGTCCACCAGCGGATCACCCAGCCAGGCCAGCGCCAGCGCCAGCACGAACGGCGTCAGGATCGGCGCCAGCAGCCACACGATCCAGCCGATCAGGCCGGCAAGCAGGATGTATTTGACCCGGCGCAGGAACTGCGCGATTTCAGCTTCCGGCGTCAGGGTCATCGCAGTCGGTACTCGTTGCTGACCGGCGCCTGCACCGGCACGCCGGTGGTGTCATCGATCGGTGTCGGAAGGGCAGGCAGCGGGGCGTTTGGAACCAGCACGCCGCTGTCACCCAGCATGCGGTTGAAGCCGGCCAGGCCGGTGGTCATTTCGACGGTCAGCTCCAGCCGGCCCGCGCTGGCGTGCAGCGGAGTGACATTGCGCACCACCGGCACGTCGCGCAGGCCCGCGGCCAGTCGCAGGTAGTCATCGGCACTGTTGATGCCGGTGACCACCACCCGGTAGCTGCCCGCCTGGCCGGTGGCCACACCCGCCTTGGCATAACGCTTGACCAGCGCGTCGGCCGCGCCGTCGGCGCCCGCGGCCATCGCGCGCATGGCGTTGGCGTCCTTGCTGGTCCATCTGTTCAGTTCACGGCCATCGTCGACGAACACCCAGTCCGCCTGCCAGCCGCCATTGGCACGGTAGAGCTTGCCGATCAGCTGCATCGGCGGCGAGTAGCGCGAAGAGGCGCGGGCCACGGCGGCGCTGTCCTGGCGCCAGATGGCACCGGCCAGCGCCTGTTCGGCAGCGCCCCCACTGGGCAGGCCCAGCTTGTAGCCGCGCTCGATGGCGCGGTTCAGCAGCGGGCGCGCGGCATTGGCCTGCTGCACGCTGACCAGGCGCGGGCCGCTGCCGTCGTCGACGGCCAGCCACAGCACCGGCTTCGGTCGGGGCTGCGGCCACAGCGGCAGGCCCAGCGCGGCGACCAGCGAATCGACGTCATCCTCGCGGAAACGGGCCACCAGCAGGGTCCGGAAACTGGGCGCACCGCTGGCGCTGACGCTCTGGTCCTGCTTGTAGTCGTAGCTGGCCACGTAATCCTTGGCATTGCGCAGGGCCTGCACCACGCCGGGCCGGGACATCACGCTGCGGTCGCCCGACAGCTTGCCCAGCACGACGCTCAGGGCGCGTGCCAGCCCGCCATTGCGGTCGGCCTCGGCCTGGCTGTTGACCGGCACTTCGGCCTCGTAGGCCCCACTGGCGGTGGCGACATCCCCCTCGGTGCGCAGGCCGCTCTGGGCCATCGTGGCCACCGGCAGGCTCAACGCAAGAAGCAGGGTGAGAATCAGGCTGCGGCGCATCAGGACATCCATTGGCTCGACGTATCCGGGGGGAATTGTTGCCCGAATACGGCCTGTGCGCCAATGCGGCCTGTTAAAATCGCCCGTTCAACCCCTGCCAGCGCCGACGCCCGTGACCAACACCCCGTCTTCCGCCCCCTCCCCCCTCACCTACCGTGACGCGGGCGTCGACATCGACGCCGGCAACGAGCTGGTCGAGCGGATCAAGCCCCTGGTCAAGCGCAGCTTCCGTCCGGAAGTGATGGGCGGCCTGGGCGGTTTCGGCGCCCTGTTCGACCTGTCCAACAAGTACCGCGAACCGGTGCTGGTGTCGGGTACCGACGGTGTCGGCACCAAGCTGAAGCTGGCCCACCAGCTGAACCGCCACGATACGATCGGCATCGATCTGGTCGCGATGTGCGTGAACGACGTGCTGGTGCAGGGCGCCGAGCCGCTGTTCTTCCTGGACTACTTCGCCACCGGCAAGCTGGACGTGGATACCGCCGCGGCGGTCGTGGGCGGCATCGCCAACGGCTGCACCGAGGCCGGCTGCGCACTGATCGGCGGCGAAACCGCTGAAATGCCCGACATGTATGCCCCGGGCGAGTACGATCTGGCCGGCTTCACCGTGGCCGCGGTGGAAAAGAGCGAACTGAAGGATGGCGCCAGCGTGGCGGCCGGCGATGTGCTGATCGGCATCGCCTCGTCCGGCCCGCACTCCAACGGCTACTCGCTGGTCCGCCGCATCTACGACCGCGCCGGGCGTCCGGCCGATCTTGAGCTGGAAGGCGGCGTGAAGCTGGTCGACGCGCTGATGGCACCGACCCGGTTGTACGTCAAGCCGATCCTGTCGCTGCTGAAGTCGCACGGCGATGCCATCCATGGCATGGCCCACATCACCGGTGGCGGACTGACCGAGAACATCATCCGGGTGGTCCCGGACGGCCTCGGCCTGGACATCCAGGCGGCCTCGTGGACGCTGCCGCCGGTGTTCCAGTGGCTTCAGAAGGAAGGCGCGGTCGCCGACAGCGAAATGTGGCGCACCTTCAACTGCGGCATCGGCTTCGTGCTGATCGTCGCGCCGGACCAGGTCGAGGCGGTGTCCGCCGCGGTCACGGCCCAGGGCCTGGATCACTGGACCATCGGCCAGGTCGTCACCACCGAAGGCGCCGAGCGCGTCCGCATCGCCTGACCCCTGCAGAGGAGCCCGCATGGACGCAATGCCCCCATCCCCCTCGAACCCGGTGCCGCCGCCGCTGCTGACGGCACCCGTATTCGGCCCGCAGGACGCCAGCCATCTGCGGGCGCTGTCCATCGGCCACTACGTGGTTGGTGCGCTCATCGCACTGTTCTCGCTGATCTTCATCATCCACATCGTGCTGGGCGTGAGCGCCCTGACCGGGGCATTGCCGCTGAGCTCGGAGGGGCAGCCCTCATCGCCCGCCGAGCAGCGGATGTTCGGCTGGATGTTCACCATCATCGGCAGCGTGATCGTGGTGGGCGGCGTCACCCTGGGCGCCTTCGTCGCCTACGCCGGGCGCTGCCTGGCGCAGCGCCGCCGTTACGTGCTGTGCCTGGTGGTCGCGGGCCTGTCCTGCCTGTTCACCCCGGTGGGCACGGTGCTGGGGGTGTTCACCCTGATCGCACTGCTCCGCCCCCAGGTGAAAGCCGTGTTCGACACTCCGTCGGCAAGCGTTTGAGCCGCCTGGGTTGCCGGTAATGAACGCACCCCGCCGCATCGCCGTGCTCGCCTCCGGGCGCGGCAGCAACCTGCAGGCCATCCTGGATGCCATCGCGTCGGGCCGCCTGCCGGCCGACGTAGTGGGCGTGTTCTCCGACCGCCCCGATGCCGCGGCCCTGCAGCGGGTCGATCCTTCCCGGCGCTGGGCGCATGCACCCAAGGAATTCAGCGATCGTGCCGCCTACGAGCTGGCCCTGGGCGACGCGGTTGCCGCCTCCGCCCCGGACTGGATCGTCTGCGCCGGCTACATGCGCATTCTCGGCGCTGGCTTCGTGCAGCGCTTCAACGGTCGCCTGGTCAACATCCACCCGTCGCTGCTGCCGCTGTACAAGGGCCTGCATACGCACGCCCGGGCGCTGGAAGCCGGCGATGCCGAGCATGGCGCAAGCGTGCATCTGGTGGTGCCGGAGCTGGACGCGGGTACGGTGCTGGCGCAGGCGCGCGTGCCGGTGCTGGCAGGCGACGATGCACAGACCCTTGCCGAGCGCGTGCTGGCGGTGGAACACCCGCTGCTGATCGCCAGCCTGCAGCTGCTGTGCGATGGCCGGCTGGCTGAACGGGAAGGACAGGCGATCTTCGACGGTCACCCCCTGTTTAGGCCGCTGGCCCTAGATTCCGCCGGAAACCTGAACCGATAACGTTCTGCACACGCCCCGCTGACTGCGGGGCTGGCATCCTGCCCCACTCCTGCGGCCCCTGTCCCCCATGAAGACCACGACGCTGCTGTGCACGCCCCTGCTGTTGTCGCTTGCCGTGTTGCCTGGCGTGGGCTGGGGCCAGGCACAGCCCTCTGCCGACCCGGCAGCTCCGTCGCAGGCCCCGGCCGCACCGGCCGTGCCCATGCTGCCCGCGCTGGCCTGGGAACCGCCGCCGCTGCAACCGTTCACCGCTACCTACCAGGCCTTCTACAAGGGCAAGGAAGCCGGCGATGCCACCATGCAGGTCACCCATACCGGCGGCAACCAGTGGCGGGTGGACATGCAGGTGGTGGGCCGCCGCGGCTTTGCCAGCGTGCTCGGCCTGAACATCGAGCAGAGCACGGTGTTCGAGGAGCGCGGCGGCGTCTATGCGCCGCTGAGCCAGAGCACGGTGCGCAAGGGCCTGTTCCTGGGCAAGAAGGCCGTCGGCACCTATAACTGGCAGGCCGGCACCGCGCAGTGGACCGGCGATGTGAAAAAGGATCGCGCGCAGCCCATTCCGCTGCAGGCCGGCGATCAGAGCGCCCTGCTGATCAACCTGGCGATCATGCGTGATGCCCGCCCGGGCGTGGCCATGCACTACCGCTACGTCGACATGGGCAAGGTGCGCCAGCACGACTACCAGGCCGCGCCGCAGACCGAGAACGTCGAGGTCGGCGACCTGTCCTACAACGCGCTGCGGGTATACCGCAGCAACGGCGGCAACAACGAAACCATTCTCTGGATCGCCAACGGTGTCCCCACCCCGGTGCGCATCCTGCAACGCGAAGATGGCGAAGACCGCGTCGATCTCCGCCTGATCGAATACCAAGGAGTCTGAGCATGAACACCCTGTCCCGCCCCCTGACGTGGATCGCCGCTGCCACCCTGTCGATGGCCAGCCTGCCGGCGATGGCCCTGGAGCCGTTCAAGGCCGACTATCTGGCCAGCTACATGGGCATGCAGGCCAACGGCACCATGACGCTGGCCAGTGAAGGCAGCAACAAGTGGCGCTACAGCCTGCAGGTGAAAAACCAGCTGGCCGACCTGAGCCAGAGCACCGTGTTCGAGGAAGTGCGCGGCCAGCTGCGTCCGCTCAGCAGCCAGGACCGCTCGGCGCTGCTGGTGAAGAAGCGCAACGTGCAGGCCAACTACAACTGGACCAGCAACCAGGCCACCTGGACCGGCGACATCAAGCCGGACCGCGCCGGACCGATCGCCCTGAAGGCTGGCGACATGGATGCGCTGCTGATCAATCTGGCCATCGCCCGCGACCTGGCAGCCGGCAAGCCGTTGACCTACCGCATGGTCGACGAGGGCCGGATCAAGAACATGACCTACCGCGTGATCGGCAAGGAATCGATCACCGTGGGCGGCAAGAGCTACGAGGCGACCAAGGTGTCGCGTGCCGATGGCAACAAGGAGCTGATCGCCTGGATCGTGCCGGAGTTTCCGGTGCCGGCGCGCATGCTGCAGCGGGAAAGCGGCCGCGACGCGCTGGACCTGACCATCCGATCGATGAACTGAGTGCCGGGGTCGGATCCCATCCCCTCGGGGATGGGCTCTGACCCCGGGCCCCGCACAAGGAAAACGCCCGCTTGCGCGGGCGTTTTTCATTTCTTCTCTTCGGCCGGTTTGAACTCGGTGCGGCAGTCCACCCGGATCTGCTCACCGCTTCCGCGCCAGACGAACGTGCGGCAATGGCGGTTGCCTTCCTGGCTGTCGTTCACCGACACGGCATAGAACGACTGGATGATCTCGTCACGCGATACCGTGCCGTCACCGTTCCAGTCCATGTCCTTCTGCTCGATGCCGCGGGTGATGGCGATATCGGCGTACCAGGCATACCCCAGCCACGCCAGCACGATCAGCACCAGCGCCAGCAGCGCCTTGCGACGCGGGCTGAATTTTCCGCGAAGGATCATGGCACGCGCCGGATGGTGGCACCGAGCGAAGACAGCTTCTCTTCGATGTTCTCGTAGCCGCGATCGAGGTGGTAGATGCGATCGATGGTGGTATCGCCGCTGGCCATCAGGCCGGCCAGGATCAGCGATGCCGATGCACGCAGGTCGGTGGCCATGACCGGCGCGCCGCTCAGGTGCTCGCTGCCACGCACGATCGCGGTATGGCCTTCGACCTGGATGTCCGCGCCCAGGCGCAGCAGCTCGTTGACGTGCATGAAACGGTTCTCGAAGATCGTTTCGTTGATCACGCCGACGCCGTCGGCCACGCAGTTGAGCGCCATGAACTGCGCCTGCATGTCGGTCGGGAATGCCGGATACGGCGCGGTGGTCAGGTTCACCGCCTTCGGCCGCTTGCCCTGCATGTCCAGGGTGATGCTGTCCTCGGTGGTCTCGATCCGGGCACCCGCCTCGACCAGCTTGGACAGCACCGCGTCCATGGTGTTCGGACGTGCACGGTTGACCGTGACCTTGCCGCCGGTCATCGCGGCGGCCACCAGGAAGGTGCCGGTCTCGATGCGGTCGGGCAGCACTTCATGACGGCCACCGGAGAGGCGCTCCACGCCTTCGATCACCAGGCGGGCGGTGCCGAGGCCTTCGATCTTCGCACCCAGAGCGATCAGGCAATGGGCCAGATCGGTCACCTCCGGCTCCATCGCGCAGTTGTCGAGGATGGTGGTGCCTTCGGCCAGCACCGCGCCCATCAGCACGTTCTCGGTCCCGGTCACGCTCACCATGTCGAAGGTGAAGTGGCCACCCTTCAAGCGCTTGGCCGAAGCCTTGATGAATCCGTTCTCGACCACGATGTCGGCACCAAGCGCCTGCAGGCCCTTGATGTGCTGGTCGACCGGACGCGAGCCGATGGCACAGCCACCGGGCAGCGACACTTCGGCCGCACCGAAACGGGCCAGCAGCGGACCCAGCACCAGGATCGACGCACGCATGGTCTTGACCAGTTCGTACGGCGCCACATGCTGGTTCACCGCACGCGGGTCGACCACGATCGCGCTGCCGCGCGACAGCGTGCCCTGGTCGATGGTGACCTTGGCGCCCAGTTCGCCCAGCAGCTTCACCGTGGTGACCACATCGTGCAGGTGGGGCACGTTGGTGATCTCCACCGGCTCATCGGCCAGCAGGGTCGCGCAGAGGATGGGGAGGACGGCGTTCTTGGCGCCGGAGATGCTCACTTCACCGTGCAGCGCAGCGCCGCCGGTCACAACGATCTTGGCCATGGGGTTCGGGATCTTCTGCGGTTCAGCCGGCTTCGGCCGGGGTCACGGTTTTCAGCGCCAGCGCGTGGATCGCGCCGCCCATCAGGTCGCCCAGCGTGGCATAGACCATGCGGTGGCGGGCCAGCGGCATCTTGCCGGCAAAGGCGTCGCAGACCACGGTCGCTTCGAAATGCACGCCATCGTCGCCCCGCACATCGGCGCGGGCGCCAGGCAGGCCGGTTTCGATCAGGTTGCGGATGGTGTCGGCGTCCAACGGGCTTTCCTAATAAAATGAACCCTCATTCTACTTCCGCTGCGTGGCGTCCGCATGGCCGAGTCCCTCCCGCCCCCCCGTTCCGTCGAGCCGGCCGCCCTGGTGGCCAGCGGCCGCCGCGTGTTCGAGATCGAGCAGCAGGCACTGCAGGCGGTCGCCGAGCGCCTGGGCGAGCCCTTCCAGAAGGCCTGCCAGGTGATCCTGGGCAGCCGCGGGCGGGTGGTCGCCACCGGGATGGGCAAGTCAGGCCATGTGGCGCGCAAGATCGCCGCAACCCTGGCGTCCACCGGTACCCCGGCGTTCTACGTGCACCCGGGCGAGGCCGGCCATGGCGACCTGGGCATGATCACCGAAGCCGACGTGGTACTGGCCCTGTCCTATTCGGGCGAATCGGACGAAGTGCTGATGCTGCTGCCGGTGCTCAAGCGCCAGGGCAACGTGCTGATCTCCATGACCGGCCGCCCGCAGTCCAGCCTGGCGACCGCCGCCGACGTCCACCTGGACGTCAGCGTGCCGGCCGAGGCCTGCCCGCTGGCGCTGGCTCCGACCTCGAGCACCACCGCCTCGCTGGCGATGGGCGACGCGCTGGCGGTGGCCCTGCTGGATGCGCGCGGCTTCACCGCTGACGATTTCGCCCGCTCGCATCCGGCCGGCAGCCTTGGCCGTCGCCTGCTGCTGCATATCACCGACGTCATGCATACCGGTGCCGATCTGCCCAAGGTCGATGCCGGCGCCAGCCTCAGCGAGGCCCTCGTGGAGATGAGCCGCAAGCGCCTGGGCATGACCGCCGTGGTCGATGCCGAGGGCGTGCTGATCGGCCTGTTCACCGACGGTGACCTGCGCCGGGCACTGGACAGTGCGCTGGACGTGCGCACGGCAAAGATCGCCGATGTGATGACGCGCAACCCCCGCACCATCGGAGCCGACCAGCTGGCGGTGGAGGCCGCCCGCCAGATGGAAACCCAGCAGATCAACGGCCTGATCGTGGTCGATGACCAGGGCCGCGCCGTCGGCGCCCTGAACATTCATGACCTGTTGCGGGCCCGGGTGGTTTAACCGACAGTCCGTAGACCCCATTCAGTCTGTAACCCCACACCTGCCCTGATCGAGTTCAACGTCCTGATGCCCTGGTCCCCCCTGCCCGCCTTCCCCGCCCACCTGCATGCCGCTGCGGCGCGGATCCGCATGGCCTGCTTCGACGTGGACGGCACCCTCACCGACGGTCGGCTCTACTACGACCAGGACGGCAACGAGAGCAAGGCGTATTTCGTGCAGGATGGCCTGGGCCTGAAACTGCTGCAGCAGCACGGCATCCACCCCGTGCTGATCACCGCGCGCAACAGCCAGTCCGCGCTCAGGCGCGGTGCCGATCTCGGCATTGATACCCACATCGCCGTGGGCGACAAGCTGGCCAGCGTGCAGGCTCTGTGTGCCCAGCGCGGCATCGGCCTGGAACAGGTCGCCTTCCTTGGCGATGACCTGCCGGATCTGGCGCCCCTGGGTGCGGTCGGCCTGGCCGTGGCGCCGGCCAATGCCCATCCGTGGATCGCCGAACGCGTGCACTGGCAGACCCGTTCCGAAGGCGGGCGCGGCGCGGCGCGTGAGCTGTGCGACGTTCTGCTGGCCGCGCAGGGTCATGTCGCGTCGGTCCTGGCGAGGTACGGCGCATGAACGCACCGACCGTGAACTGGCGCACCGTGCTAGGCATCGGCCTGCTGCTGGCGGCCCTGCTCAGCAGCTGGGCCGCGCTGCGCAACCGCGACAAGGGCCCGGCCCAGAGCGGCCAGGAAGTCGGCGTGGATTACATCCTGCACGACTTCCAGATCGTCGCCCTGGACGAGCAGGGCAAGGAATCGACCACCCTGCGCGCGCCGCGGCTGGAGCGGCAGCGCGGCGACCAGACCATCAACATCGCCACGCCGCTGTTCGAGATGCCCGACAAGGACGGCAGGCACTGGACCCTGCGCGCGGAGACCGGCTGGCTGAGCGCCAAGGGTGACGAACTGAAGCTGCGCGGCAAGGTGGCGGGTGACAGTCCGGCTGCCCCCGGCGTCGTGCCGACCACCTTCCGCACCGACCACCTGGACGTGTTCCCCAAGGAGAGCCGGGCCCGGACCGACGCCCTGGTGACCATGACCCGCCCCGGCATGGAGCAGTCCGGCGTCGGGTTCGAGGTGGATTCGAAGAACAACACGTATCATTTCCTCAGCCAGTCCAAGGGTCGCTACACGCCCAGACGCTGATTCCGCCGCCCGGCCCGCGACGTCCCTGGACAGGCGCGGCGCCGGCAGCCCCCACCCGCCGCTGCCCTCCTGACCGGGCAGCCACCACCGGCAGAACGGACCCCGATGAAGATCCCCTTTGCAGCCATGCTCGCACTCAGTCTTCTTGTCCCCGCCCTCGCGCAGGCGAAGTCGACCGACCGCAACGAGCCCATGAACATCGATGCCGGTGCACAGAACGGCATGCTCACCGGCGACGGCAAAACCGTGCTGTCGCAGGGCGTGATCATCACCCAGGGCACGCTGGACCTGCGCTCGTCCGAAGCGGAGATCTATCTCAAGGACGGCGAGCCGGTGCGTGTGGTGTTCACCGGCAAGCAGGCGAAGTTGAAGCAGCAGCTTGATGACGGCACCTGGATGGATGCGCTCGCCGACCGCATCGACTACGACATCAAGACCGAGATCATCACCCTCACCGGCAACTACAAGGTCACCAGCGCGCGCGGCACCAACGCCGGCCAGCGCATGGTCTACAACACCCGTACCGGCGAGATGAACTCCGGCGGCGACGGCAGCCGCGTGCGCACCGTTATCCCGCCCAAGAACAAGACGCCTGCCGCCACCACCACGCCGGCGCAGCCGGCCGGGAGCCGGAAGTAATGCTCGTCGCCAAGGGCCTGCGCAAGCGCTATAAGCAACGTGAGGTCGTCAAGGACTTCGGGCTCACCCTCGAAGCGGGCGAAGTGGTCGGCCTGCTCGGCCCCAACGGTGCCGGCAAGACCACCTGCTTCTACATGATCGTCGGCCTGGTTGCCGCCGATGCCGGCAGCATCGTGCTCGATGGCAAGGACATCACCGGCGATCCGATGTACACCCGTGCCAAGCAGGGCGTGGGCTACCTGCCGCAGGAGCCTTCGGTGTTCCGCAAGCTGACCGTGGCCGACAACATCCGCCTGGTGCTGGAACTGCGCGAGGATCTGGACTCGGCGGGCCGCGAGCGCGAGTTGAGCAGCCTGCTGGACGAACTGCAGCTGGGCCATGTGTCCGAACAGCTTGGCGCCAGCCTGTCCGGCGGCGAGCGCCGCCGCTGCGAAATCGCCCGCGCGCTGGCGGCGCAACCCCGGCTGATCCTGCTCGACGAACCGTTTGCCGGTGTCGATCCGATCTCGGTTGGCGAGATCCAGCGCATCGTCACCCACCTCAAGCAGCGCGGCATCGGTGTGCTGATCACCGACCACAACGTGCGCGAGACCTTGGGAATCTGCGACCGCGCGTATATCCTCGCCGAGGGCACCGTACTGGCCCAGGGTTCGCCGGAATCGATCCTGGACAATGCCGACGTACGTCGCGTCTACCTTGGGGACTCGTTCAAGCTGTGACCGCAGCTGCCGGGTTCCATTCCCCCTCTTCGGCACAGGCATGAAGACTCGGCTGCAGACATCGTTGGGACAGCAGCTGGTGCTCACGCCCCAGCTGCAGCAGGCGATCAAGCTGCTGCAGATGTCCAGCACCGAGCTGGAACTGGAGATCGCCCAGGCGGTGGAGAGCAATCCGCTGCTGGACTGGGCCGAAGGCAACGAGAGCGATGCCGCTGCCGGCGACGATGGCAACGGCGATGACACCCCGCCCGAACGCGCCGACGCCGGCCAGGAGGACGACTGGGCAACGGCGGAACCGGACTGGAGCACCGCCGGCAGCGGCGGCAGCTTCGACGACGATGACGACAGCGGCAGTGCGGCCGAACGCGTGGCCGAAACCGAGACCCTGGCCGACCACCTGCTGTGGCAGCTGCACCTGTCGCACCTGTCCGCACGCGACCGCAGCATCGGGGCTGCCCTGATCGACGCCCTGGACGACGATGGCTACCTGCGCGAACCGCTGTCCACCATCGCCGAGACCCTGCTGCCGGCGATCCACGCCGGCGAGGACGAGATCCTCACCGTACTGCACCAGATCCAGCGCTTCGATCCGGTCGGAGTAGCGGCACGCAGCTTGGGCGAATGCCTCCAGCTGCAACTGGACGTACTGGCGGCCGACACACCTGGCCTTGCCCTGGCACGCCAGGTCGCTGCCGGGCCGCTGGAGCGGCTGCCGCGCAGCGGCGTGGTTGGGCTGGCGCACGAACTCCGGCAGCCCTTGGCCGATGTCGAGACCGCCGTGGCCCTGCTGCGGTCGCTGGACCCGCGCCCAGGCACCCAGATCGCGCCGCTGTCGCCGGACACCTACGTGGTGCCGGACGTAGTCGTCTGGCGGCAGAACGGCGTGTGGCGCGCCGCGCTGGCCGGCCATGCCGGGCCGAAGGTGGTCATCCACCGCGGTTACGAACAGATGATCCGCCGCTGCGGTGAGGCCGACGCCGGCTACCTGCGCGCCCAGCTGCAGGAGGCGCGCTGGCTGCTGAAAGGTCTGCAGCAGCGTGGCGAGACCCTGCTGCGGGTGGTGCGCTGCCTGATCCTGCAGCAGTCCGGCTTCCTGGAGTTCGGCGAACAGGCACTGCGCCCGCTCACCCTGCGTGAGATCGCCGCCGAACTGGGCCTGCACGAATCCACCATTTCGCGGGCGATCGCCCGCAAGCATGTCCGGACCCCACGCGGCACCCTGCCGCTGCGCGCCTTCTTCGCGTCGGGCATCGATACCGAAGGCGGCGGTGAGGCATCCAGCACCGCCATCCAGGCAATGATCCGGCGCCTGATCGATGACGAAAACCCGCGCAAGCCCCTTTCTGACGCCAAGCTGGCTGACCTGCTCAAATCGTCGGGAATTCCAGTGGCGCGACGCACCGTGGCGAAGTATCGTGAAGCCATGAACATTTCCGCCTCGCACGAAAGGGTCAGAATCGCTTGACGCACCGCCGCGCCCGGCGGAGAGGTTCATTGGCACATCCGAACACAGGAGAAACCCGATGCGCATCGAAACGTTTGGCAAAGACGTCGAAGTCACCCCGGCCCTGCAGTCCTATGTAGAGGAGAAGCTGGCCCGGATCGGAAAGCACTTCGACCAGCACTGCGAAGCGCGGGTGACCCTCAAGCTGCAGAAGACCGAACACCACGTCGACGCCAGCCTCAACATTCCCGGCCAGACCCTGCACGCCGAGGCCGGCGGCCAGACCATGTATGCCGCGATCGACCTGCTGGCGGACAAGCTTGACCGCCTGGTGATCAAGCACAAGGAGAAAAAACAGCAGCACGCACCGCTGCCGGTGGGTGACAATGGCGGCTGATCGCCACCGTTCCCCGCAGACATGCCCCTGACTGACCTCCTGGCGGCCGTGCAGACCCAGCTCTGCACGGCCACCGACCGCGACAGCGTCCTCAAGGCCGCGGCCGGGTTGCTGGCCTGCCGCCAGGCCAATGCCGAACAGATCTATCTGAACCTGTGCCAGCGTGAGGCGCTGGGCAGCACCGCGATCGGTTGCGGCATCGCCATTCCGCATGGCCGCGCGCCGACCCTGGACCGCCCACGCGGCGCCCTGCTGCGACTGGAGACCCCCGTCGACTTCGGGGGCGACGAGCCGGTCGACCTGGTGTTCGCGATGGCCGTTCCGGCCCACTACACCCATCAGCACCTGATGCTGCTGTCCGAACTGGCCGAACTGTTCTCCGCCCCCGCCATCCGCGAGGCGCTGCGCGCCGCCGGCGACGCGCGGGCACTGCGTCAGGCCCTGGATCTCACGCCCCCGGCGAGTGCCGCATGAATACCAGCATCACCGCACGCGAACTGTTCGAACAGCAGCGCGAACGCCTGGGCCTGCGCTGGGTGGCGGGAAAATCCGGCGAGAAGCGCGAGCTCGAGGCCGGCAACACCGTCTCCCGCCGGCCCTCGCTGGCGGGCTACCTCAATGCGATCTACCCCAACAAGGTGCAGATCCTGGGCACCGAGGAACTGTCCTGGCTGGACGCGCTGGAACCGCGCCAGCGCTGGGAGACGATCGAAAAGCTCATGCAGTCGCACCCGCTGGCGCTGGTGATTACCCGCAACCAGCCCTGTCCGGAAGACCTGCGCGCGGCCGCCGACGAGTCGGGCACGCCGCTGTGGGTATCTCCCAAGCGCGGCCACGAACTGCTCAATCATCTGTCCTACCACCTGGCACGCACGCTGGCGCCGCGCGTGATCCTGCACGGCGTGTTCATGGAGATCTACTCCATCGGCGTACTGATCACCGGCGAAGCCGGGTCGGGCAAGAGCGAGCTGGCGCTGGAACTGCTCAGCCGTGGCCACCGCCTGGTGGCCGATGATGCACCTGAATTCACCCAGATCGCGCCGGACGTGCTCGACGGCACCTGCCCGGAACTGCTGCAGGACCTGCTGGAAGTACGCGGCCTGGGCGTGCTGAACGTGCGCGAGATGTTCGGCGACACGGCTGTAAAGAAGAACAAGTACCTTCGGCTGATCGTCCACCTGACCAAGCCGATGACCGAGCCCACTCCGCATGGCTACGAACGCCTGACCGGCGATTCCGGTACCCGCCATGTGCTGGACCTGGACGTGCCGCTGATCACGCTGCCGGTGATGCCCGGCCGCAACCTAGCCGTGCTGACCGAGGCGGCCACCCGCCTGCATATCCTGCGGACCAAGGGCATCGACCCGGCCGCGATGTTCATCGCGCGCCACAGCAACCTGCTGGAACGGCGAACACCCTGATTTCCCTGGCCTTCGAAGAGTCTGTCCATGAGCACCGCTGCCCCCACCGCCCCGACCCTGATCATCGTCAGCGGCCTGTCCGGCTCGGGTAAATCCGTCGCCCTGAAGACGTTCGAGGACCAGGACTACTACTGCTCGGACAACCTGCCGATCCAGCTGCTGCCGGACTTCGTGCGCAGCCTGCTGGCCCACCATGACGGCGCCGCGCCGCGCCGGCTGGCGGTCGGCATCGACGTGCGCGGCCAGGCCGACCTGAGCCAGCTGGCCAACTGGCGGCAACTGGCCACCGATGCTGGCGTGGAAACAAAGGTGCTGTTCTTTGAAGCCAGCGACGAGGCGGTGCTCAAGCGCTATGCCGACACCCGTCGCCGCCATCCACTCAGCCAGCTCGGTCTGTCATTGCCGGAAGCGATCGCCCGCGAGCGCGAACTGATCGCACCGCTGCGCCAGGAGGCCGACGCCATCATCGACACCAGCGCGCTCAACGTGCACCAGCTGCGCCGCCGGATCATCACCGAGTTCACGCTGGACCATGCAACCCGCCTGTCGCTGCTGTTCGAATCGTTCGCCTACAAGCGTGGCGTGCCGGCCGAAGCGGATTTCGTCTTCGATGCGCGGGTGCTGCCCAATCCGCACTGGGATCCCGAGCTGCGTGCGCTCAGTGGCCGCGAGCCGGGCGTGCGCGACTACCTGGAAGCCCAGCCGGACGTGCAGTGCTACCTCGCACAGCTGATGGGGTTTCTCGACACCTGGCTGCCGAAGCTGGGCGACGGCACCCGCAGCTACGTGACCGTGGCCTTCGGCTGCACCGGCGGCAAGCACCGCTCGGTCTATCTGGCCGAACGGATGGCCCGGCATGCCCGCGAAATGGGCTGGGAAGACGTGGCCACCTATCACCGCGAGCAGGATTGAGAGGCCCGGCCGGGGTGCGCCCGACCGCCCCGCGGAGAGGCGGGATGGGCCGGCAGGCGGGGGACACTGAATACGGGACACAGTGCCCCTCATCTGCGGCTATCGCCAATTCACCTTGACCTGTTAACGTGCAGTAATGACCTGTGGCATTCTCCTCGTAACACATCCCGGGGTCGGCGCCGCCCTGCTTGACGTGGCGACCCGGCTCCTGCGGCAGCTGCCGTTGAAGACCGAAGCTTTCGAAGTACCGTTCGACGCAGACCTGGATGCTCTGCTCCCCCTCGCCTCGGCCGCGCTGCGGCGGGTTGATGGTGGAGAAGGCGTGCTGATCCTGACCGACCTGTACGGCGCCAGCCCCGCCAACCTTGCCGGGCAGCTGGCCCGGCTGGGGACCCCGGTTCGCCGGGTGTCGGCGCTGAGCCTGCCGATGTTGCTGCGGGTGATGAATTATCCGGAACAGGCACTGGATCAACTGCCCGCCACCGCTGCGGCGGGTACCCGTAATGGAGCGATAGTCGACGATGCTTGAACGAGAACTCACCGTCAGCAACCGCCTGGGCCTGCATGCCCGGGCCACCGCCAAGCTGGTGCAGACCCTGGCACCGTTCCGGTGCAACGTGACCATGGCTGCCAAGGGCCGCGAGATCAACGCCAAGAGCATCATGGGCGTGATGCTGCTCGCTGCCGGCCAGGGCACCCCGGTCACCGTGCGCATCAGTGGCGAAGACGAAGCCGCCGCGATGGACGCGGTGGTCGACCTGTTCGAACGCCGCTTCGACGAGGACAGCTGATCGTGCCGCGCGCCCGCGCCGGCCAGCTCCCTTCCGGCCAACGGCCGGTCCAGCTGCTGGCTGGTCATGGCGCTGCGCGGGGTTCGGCGATGGGGCGTGCACGCGTGCGCCTGCCGCATGCGCTGGACGTTGCCGAACAGCGCGTGGCACCGCAGCAGATCGAAACCGAGCTGACGCGCCTGCATCACGCCGTGGATGCCGCGCGCGCGGAGATGCATGAGCTTCGGCAGCGCCTGCACGGCGCACTGAACCAGGAAGTAGGCGAGTTCCTCGATCTGCACGCGCTGCTGCTGGACGACCCGGAGCTGCTGTTCGGCCTGGATGAGCTGATCCGCAGCGGCCCGTACAGCGCCGGATACGCCCTGCGCCTGCAGCGCGACCGCCTGGCCAAGGTCTTCGATGGCATGGACGATGCCTACCTGAAGAGCCGCATGGACGATCTGGATCATGTGATCGGCCGCATTCACGCCTTCCTGCAGCCGGAGCGTGCGCCGGTGATGAAGGGGCTGGCCGGCGAGATCCTGGTCTGCGACAACATCGCGCCGTCCGAGCTGGCACAGCTGCAGGCACAGGGCGTCGTAGGCATCGTCACCGCCGCCGGCAGCGCGCTGTCGCACAGCGCCATCCTCGCCCGCAGTCTGCACCTGCCACTGATCGTCAACGTTCCGCATCTGCTCAGCCGCGTTGCCGATGGCGACGTGCTGATCGTCGATGGCGCCGACGGCAGCATCACCGTCAACCCGCAGGCCGACAACCTGCGTGACTATCGCGCACGGCTGAAGGAACACGCCCGCGAGCAGCGGGAGCTCGGGCGCCTGCGCAGCAAACCCAGCCGTACCCGCGACCAGGTCGACATCGCCCTGCTGGCCAACGCCGAATCGCTGGAGGACGTAACCCAGGCCCACGCCCTCGGCGCGCAGGGACTGGGTCTGTACCGCACGGAATTCCTGTTCCTGCAGCGCAACGAACTGCCGGACGAGGAAGAACAGTTCCGGACCTACCGCGACGCCGCGCTGGGCATGAGCGGGCGGCCGGTGACCATCCGCACCCTCGATCTGGGTGCGGACAAAGCGGATCGCACCGGCCTGACCCTGAGCAACGAAGAGAACCCGGCGCTTGGCCTGCGGGGCGTGCGCCTGTCGCTGGCACGGCCGAAAGTGGCCGACACCCAGCTGCGGGCGATTCTGCGTGCTTCGGCCTATGGCAAGCTGCGGGTGCTGGTGCCCATGATCAGCACGCGCGAAGAGCTGCTGGCCGTGCGCCGGCGCATGCTCAAGCTGTCCGAACAACTGCGCGCGGAAGGGCACATGGTGGCCGACCACGTGCCGCTGGGGGCGATGATCGAAGTACCCGCCGCTGCTCTGGCGCTGGAGAGCTTCATCGACCTGGTCGACTTCCTGTCGATCGGCACCAATGACCTGGTGCAGTACCTGCTCGCGGCCGACCGCAACAACGAGGCGCTGGGCGAACTCTACTCGCCGCTGCACCCGGCGGTGCTGCGCCTGCTGCAGATGGTGATCGAGACCGGCGCACGCCATCGTGTGCCGGTGGCGGTGTGCGGCGAGATCGCGGGGGACGCACGCATGGCGCCGCTGCTGCTGGCACTGGGCCTGACCGAGTTCAGCCTGCATCCGGGCACGCTGCTGGAAGTCCGCCGCGCGATCCGCGAGGCCGACCTGGCATCCCTGCGCGCCCGCGCTCCGAAGCTGCTGGCCGCGCGGGACCGTCGCGGCATCGAGCGCTGGCTGGCACTGGTGGCCGATACGCCCTGACGGCCGCGCTGCGCGCTCGCCGGGCACGGCCCGGCGCTACCACCCCACGCATCCCGCTCGCCGGGCGTGGCCCGGCGATACCACCGTGCGCACCTTCCCGGTAGCGCCGGGCCATGCCCGGCGGAATTCATGGACCCCGCTGGCCGCAGACACCGGGGTATGCGTTGAAACATCCCCTTGCGATAATGACGCGCTGAACACCCTTGTTGCCGCATCCTTGCCAGGATCGCGGCTTTTCTTATCCCGCGGGAGCTGCGATGGCTGAAGCTGTACGCCACGACAAGACTGCGCGCCAACTGCGGATGCTGTCCGATGCACTGGACAGTGGCCGGCTGGGACCGGTGCGTCGCCTGGTCAATACTCTGGCCCCCGCCGAGATCGGCAACCTGCTCGAATCGCTGCCGCCGGGAAAGCGCGAAGTCGTGTGGGGCCTGGTCGATCCGGAAGATGACGGCGAGGTGCTGGTCCACGTCGGCGACGACGTGCGCGAGAGCCTGCTCGCGGACATGGACCCGGACGAGATCATCGCCGCGGTCGAAGACCTGGACATCGACGACCTGGCCGATCTGGTCGAGGACCTGCCGGACACGGTCATCGACGAAGTCCTCAAGTCGATGGACCGCGAGAACCGCGAGCGCCTCGAGCAGGTCCTGTCCTACCCCGAGGACAGCGCTGGCCGCCTGATGAACCCGGACGTGGTGACCGTGCGCGCCGACGTCAACGTCGACGTGGTGCTGCGCTACCTGCGCCTGCGCGGCGAACTTCCGGACCATACCGACCACCTGTTCGTGGTCAGCCGCCGCCATCAGTATCTTGGCCGTGTCTCGCTTGCAGCGCTGGTCACCCATGAAGACACCACGCCGATCAACCGGTTGATCGACGACGAACAGCCGGCGATCGATGTCGGCGAGAGCGACCAGGAGGTCGCCCGCCAGTTCTCCGACCATGACTGGATTTCCGCGCCGGTGGTGGACGACAACAACATTCTGGTCGGCCGCATCACCATCGATGACGTGGTCGACATCATCCGTGGCCAGGCCGAGCACCAGGCGCTGGGCGCCGCCGGCCTGGACGAGGACGAGGATCTGTTCAGCCCGGTGTGGCGCGCGATGCGCCGTCGCCTGATGTGGCTGTCGGTGAACCTGTGTACCGCCTTCCTCGCCTCCAGCGTGGTCGGTCACTTCGAAGGCACGATCGACAAGCTGGTGGCGCTGGCGGTGCTCATGCCCATCGTCGCCGGCCTCGGCGGCAACGCAGGCACGCAGGTGCTGGCGTTGATGGTGCGCGGCCTGGCGCTGGGCCAGGTGGGCGCATCCAATGCACGCACCCTGCTGTGGAAGGAAGTGCGGGTGGCACTGCTCAACGGCCTGTTGCTGGGTTCCGTGCTGGGCCTGATCGTGCTGGCCTGGTTCCATTCGCCGGGGTTGTCGGCGGTGATCGCCATCGCGCTGACCTTCAACCTGCTGTTCGCCGCGCTGGCCGGTGTGCTGGTGCCGCTGACCCTGAAACGTTTCGGCTTCGATCCGGCCTTGGCCAGCGGTATTTTCCTGACCGCCGTGACCGATTCGATGGGCTTCTTCACCTTCCTCGGCCTGGCCACCCTGGTGCTGCTGCACTGACCGACCTGCGCCCTGCCCCCGGTCGGGGCGCGGGGCCCATTCCCACTGGAACACCCCATGGCAACCACGATCGAAAACTACTTCCAGCCGGGTTGGCGCGACCAGCTGCATACCTGTGCCGCGTGCGAATGGAAGGGCAGTTCGCGGGCAATGGTGATGGAGCTGGACGAGGACGCCACCGAGTACGACTGCCCGGTGTGCGAGAACCCGCTGCTGGTGGTGCTGCACCCGGATCTGGCACAGGTACGGGCCGCCGCCGCCGAAGGCAACGCTGAAGCGCAGGAGCAGCTGGACATCGTCGCCAGCGCCCCCCGGCCCGAGTGACGCGCTGCACGATGCTGGCCAGGCGCGACTGGACTACCATGAAAACGATTCCAGATCAGGAAACGCGCTCATGGTTCGTCTGCTTGCACGCTGGTTGCCGCTGCTGCTGGTCCTGATGGCAGGAGGCTGCGCCAGCACCGCCGAACGGGCGCACGGACGCTTCGAGGCGCGTGCGGTGAAGGTGGATGGCCGGACGGCCTATTACCAGGTGTTCATTCCGGCGGGCCTGCAGCCGCGTGGTTCGGCGCAGCAGGGTGCCGCGCCGGTCGATGTGCCCGTCATCCTGTTCCTGCACGGCTCTGGCGAGCGCGGCGGCGATGGCGTGAAGCAGACCCACGCCGGGCTCGGCCCGTACCTGCGCGACCACCGCGACTTCCCGGCGCTGGTGGTGTTCCCACAGGTTCCCGGGCACGAGGAATGGAGCGGCCGCAACAACCGGGTGGCCCTGGCCGCACTCGACGCCACCCTCGCCGAGTTCGGTGCCGACCCGGCCCGGCAGTACCTGACCGGCATGTCGATGGGCGGCTACGGCAGCTGGAACATCGCACTGGATGACCCGCGCCGTTTCGCGGCGATCGTGCCGGTCTGCGGTGCGGTGCTGGCCCCCCGCGCGGTGCGGCCGACCCTGTTCGTGGAGCAGGTCGCCAACGAAGCCGATCCGTATGCCGCGATTGCACAGCGCCTGCGGCACACGCCGATCTGGATCTTCCATGGTGCGCTTGACGATGTGGTGCCACCAGACGACGACCGCCGCCTGCACGCCGCGTTCCAGGCCACCGGCGCCGCCGACGTACGCTACACCGAGTATCCGCAAGGTAACCACAACGCCTGGGATGCCACCTACGCCGACCCGGCAATGTGGGCGTGGTTGTTCGCGCAGAAGCGATGAGCCATAGCTTCGGTAGTTGCCAACCTTGGTTGGCACTGGCCTACCTGAAACCAACCCATTCCCCGATGTTCACTGGAAGCAGGCCCGTCCATGCTTGCTCCATGCAGAACACACGTCTCCTGCTCGGTCGTCGCTCCAGCATCGGCCTCAGCTATATCCTCACCACCGTCGTCCATGACCGCGCGCCGCTCTTCACCAACGCCGCAGCGGCCGCCTTGGCAGTCCGCGAATTCCAGCGACTGGATCAGGAAGGCTTCACCCGCTCGATTGCGTACGTGGTCATGCCCGACCACATCCACTGGCTGGTCGAACTACGTGCGGGAACGCTGGAAACCGTCATGAAGCGTTTCAAGTCGCGCACCGCCCAGCAGGTAAACCGGTTGCTGGGGCGAGTCGGGCGCTTCTGGCAGGCCTGCTATCACGATCATGCGATCCGCTCTGACGAATCGTTGCACCGGCATGCGATGTATCTGATGGGAAATCCGATCAGGGCCGGGCTGACGACGCGGCTTGGGCAATATCCCCATGCATGGTGCGAATGGGAGCTTGGCGCTTCGTGTGATCCGCTCGACAACTTGGGCGCGGATGGATAGTGCCAACCAAGGTTGGCATCTACCAGAGCGGTGCGCGGACAAGCCGCGCGGTAAGTGTGTCAACCAAGGCTGACACCTACCAGAGCGGGTGGTCAGCCCAGCAGGGTTTCCAGCACGGCCATGCGCACGGCGACGCCGTTGGCGACCTGGCGCAGCACCCACGACTGTGGGCCATCGGCCACATCGTCGGTCACTTCCACGCCGCGGTTGATCGGGCCGGGGTGCAGCACCGCGGCGTCCTTGCCGGCGCGGGCCAGGCGTTCGCGGGTCAGTCCGTACTGGTCGTGATACTGCTCCAGCGACGGCACCAGCCCTTCTTCCATGCGCTCGCGCTGCAGGCGCAGCATCATCAGTGCGTCGACCCCTTCCAGCATCGCGTCGAAATCTTCGCCCACCACGCAGCCCTTCAGGGTTTCGTCGTCCGGCAACAGGGACTGCGGGCCACAGACGCGGATCTCGCCCACGCCCAGCGTGCGCAGTGCGTGCAGGTCGGTGCGGGCCACGCGCGAGTGCTTCACGTCGCCGACGATCACCACCTTCAGCTTCGAGAAATCCGGGCCCTTGGCCTGGCGCAGGGTCAGCATGTCCAGCAGGCCCTGGGTGGGGTGCGAACTGCGCCCATCGCCGGCGTTGATGAGGGCGGTGCCCTCGCCCGCCGCTTCGGCCAGTGCGGCCACGGCACCATCATCTGGATGGCGCACCACGAAACCGCGCACGCCCATCGCTTCCAGGTTGCGCAGCGTGTCGCAGGCGGTTTCGCCCTTGCGCGTGGACGAGGTCGACGCATCGAAGTTCAGCACGTCGGCGCCCAGGCGCTGCGCGGCCAGCTGGAACGAACTGCGCGTGCGGGTGGACGGTTCGAAGAACAGCGTGCACACCGCGGAACCGGCCAGCACGTGCCGCTTGTTGCCGACGCGGCCGACCGCCGCGTCGCGGATCTGCCCCGCGCGGTCGAGCAGCTGCAGCAGGGTGTCGCGGGGCAGGCCCTCAAGAGTCATCAGGTGGCGCAGGCGGCCGGAGGCATCGAGTTGCTGGGCGGTCATGGCGGGAATCGTGCAGTCAGGGAATGGGAGTGGCGTCGTCCGGCGAGGACAGCCAGCGGTCGATGATCACCGCCGCAGCCACCGCATCAAGCGCGGCCGCATCACGGCGGCGCTTGCGCCCTTCGGCGCGCTCGACGGCGAAGCGGCGGGCGGCTTCCACCGAGCTTGAGCGCTCGTCGATCATCACCACCGGCAGCTTGAATCGTTCCCGCAGCTGGCGGGCGAAGCCCTGCGCGCGCTTGCGGTTGGGTTGGTCCTGGCCGTCGAGCGTCAACGGATCGCCGACCACCAGGCCATCGGGCTTCCATTCCTTGATGAGGCGTTCGATCGCCGCCCAGTCCGGGCCGTTGCCGTGTACGTCGACCACGGCCACGGCACGCGCGTGCGCGGCGAAGGCACTGCCGATGGCCACACCGATCCGTCGCGCGCCGACATCGAAGCCGAGCACGGTGCCATCGCGACGGAGGGCGGCCGGCTCAGACATGGCCGCTGTAATCGGTGAGCCGGAACAGATCCACGCCGATGCGCGAGGCCGCGCCCTGCCAGCGCTGCTCCAGCGGCAGCTGGAACACCAGTTCGGCGTCGGCCGGCACGGTCAGCCAGCTGTTCTCGGAAAGCTCGCTTTCCAGCTGCCCGGCGCCCCATCCGGCGCAGCCAAGGGTCACCACGGCATTGGCCGGGCCTTCGCCGCGGGCCATTGCTTCGAGAATGTCGCGCGACGTGGTCAGGTACAGGCCTTCGCCCACCGTCAGGCTGGAATCCCAGGGCCGCGCATCGTCGTGGATGACGAACCCGCGCTCGGGATGTACCGGCCCGCCGTTAAGCACCATGCGCGCCTGCAGGTCGCCATCGCTGGTGGCGATGTCCATCTGCGACAGCACCTCGCCCAGCGTGTACTCGGACGGCTGGTTGACCAGCACGCCCATCGCCCCGTTCTCGTCGTGCTGGCAGATCAGCGCGACGCTGCGGGCAAAGGTCGCGTCGAGCAGCGACGGCAGCGCGACGAGCAGGTGATCGGCAAGGGAAGTGGGAGTTGCGGGCATGCCGCCATTCTAGCCGCTGGCCGCCCCCGATGCCTGCACCTGCCGGTCACGGCGCGCATAATGACCACCCCGTACCGCAGGAGTTCGCCTTGTCCGGATATTGCCTGATCGCCCCCGGCCACCCGGTGCACGACTACTACCACGCGCACGAGTACGGCTTCCCGCAGCGCGACGAACGCGAGCTGTTCGAGCGGCTGGTGCTGGAGATCAACCAGGCCGGCCTGAGCTGGGAGACCATCCTGAAGAAGCGGGAAGGATTCCGCGCAGCCTACGATGCCTTCGACGTGGACCGGGTCGCGGCCTATGCCGAGCAGGACATCGAGCGCCTGCTCTCGGACCCGGGCATCATCCGCAACCGCCTGAAGGTGCTTGCCGCGATCCACAACGCACAGGTGATCCAGCAGCTGCGTGCGGACCACGGCAGCTTCGCCGCTTGGCTGGACGCGCATCACCCACGCAGCAAGGCCGACTGGGTGAAGCTGTTCAAGAAGACCTTCCGCTTCACCGGCGGCGAGATCACCGGCGAATTCCTGATGAGCCTGGGCTACCTGCCGGGTGCGCACGCCGCAGACTGCCCGGTGCATGCGCGGCTGCTGAAGCTGTCACCGCCCTGGCTGCAGGCCGTCGCCCGCTGAACCGGACCCGCCGGGCATGGCGCGGGGCTACCACCCGCTGATCTGCATCCGCCGGGCATGGCGCGGCGCTACCACGTACCAGTTCCGGTAGCGCCGGGCCATGCCCGGCGAACGCGGAAGGCGCGCTTACACGCCCATGTAACGGCCGGGCCGGTGGTTGAACATCAGCACCAGGCTGAGCACCACCGCGCCGATCGCCGAATACATCACCTTGGACGGCGAAAGCACGAAGAACGCGGCGATCATCAGACAGGCATCGTAGGACATCTGCACCTTGCCGGCGCTCCAGCCACGGGTGCGCTGCAGGTAGACCGCCAGGATGCCGATGCCGCCCAGGCTGGCGCGGTGGCGGATGAAGAACAGGATGCCCAGCCCCGACAGCGCGCCGCCGACGATCGCCGAGTACAGCGGATGGATATGCGAGAAATCGATCCAGCGCGGCAGCAGATCGGTCAGTACGCCGCAGGCGGTAACCGCGGCAAAGGTCTTCAGGGTGAATTCCCAGCCCATGCGCCGCAGCGCCACCCAGTAGAAGGGCAGATTGACCAGCACGAACACCAGCCCGAAGTTCCAGCCCATGGAGTAGTGCAGCAGGAAGGCCATGCCGGCCATGCCGCCGATCATCAGCCCGCCCTTGGCAAAGATGGCCAGGCCCAGCGAGGCCACCATCGTCGCCAGCACCATGCCCTGCACGTCCTCGGCCACCGAGTGGCGCAGCGCTTTCTCGTCGGCGGTGGTACCGGCGCTGTCCGGCGGCGGAGTCAACGGACCGGCGGTGACCAGGTGGCCGTCAGCGTCGTCGCACGGCGCGGGGCCATGGGAAGGATGGGACATGCGGGTGGGGGGACAGCGGGGGGAGGCGGTATTAGACACGATCCGCATGACAGTTGCAGATGAAATCGTTCAGCTGGATGCGCCGCCCTGCCTGAGGGCTCCCCGGAAAGCATCAGCCTGCGCGGCAGCGGGCAGCGGCGGCGCCGTATCATTCCCGCATGCCGCGCGAAAACCTCAACGACCTGCAGGCCTTTGTCCACGTCGCCCGCGAGGGCAGCTTCACCCGCGCGGCCGCCCAGCTGGGTGTCTCCCAGTCCGCGCTCAGCCATGCCATGCGGGGCCTCGAAGAGCGGCTCGGGGTGCGCCTGCTGACCCGGACCACTCGCAGCGTCTCCACCACCGAGGCTGGCGCCCGCCTGCTCGCCACGCTGGCACCACGCCTGGCCGAGATCGAGCACGAACTGGCCGCGTTGGCCGAGTACCGCGACCGCCCCGCCGGGACCATCCGCATCAACGCCACCGGCCACGCCGCTGAGTATCTGGCGTGGCCGCGGCTGGCCCCCCTGCTGCAGCGCTTCCCCGACCTGAAGATCGAATTGACCACCGACTATGGCCTGGCCGACATCGTCGCCGAGCGCTATGACATCGGCATCCGCCTCGGCGAGCGCCTGGCACGCGACATGATCGCCGTGCCCATCAGCCCCCCGCTGCGGGGGGGGGTGGGGGGGGGTGGGGGCCCGGTTTTCCCCCCCCCCCCCCCCCCCCCCCCCCCCCCCCCACGACCTGGCCAGCCACAACTGCATCACCCTGCGCCTGCCCACCCATGGCGGACTGATGCCATGGGACTTCGGCCAGGATGGCCACGAACTGAGCGTGCGCGTGAGCGGGCAGTGGACCTTCAACACGATGGGCATGACCCGCAGCGCAGCACTGGCCGGCAGCGGGCTGGCCTGGCTGCCGGAAGACCAGGTCCTGCCGATGCTGGACGATGGCCGCCTGCAATCGGTGCTGGACGACTGGTGCCCGCCGTTCGATGGCTACTACGCGTACTACCCCTCGCGCCACCACGTGACCCTGGCGATGCGCACGGTGCTCGATGCCCTGCGCGGGCCGATGATGGACCGATGAGTGCGGGCCCAAGGCCCGCACCCACCACGATCAGCCCTTGACCTGCGCCGCACGCTGGGCGTTGTAGCGCTCGCCGACGATCGACACTTCATCCAGCGCCTGCGCGATGCGCTGCCGTTCTTCGCTCGACAGCTGCAGGTCCACCGCTCCCAGGTTCTCTTCCAGGCGATGCACCTTGGTGGTACCCGGAATCGGCACGATCCAGTCCGCCTGCGCCAGCAGCCAGGCCAATGCCACCTGTGCCGGGGTGGCACCGCGGGCGGCGGCAATGGCGCCGATCCGGTCCACCAGCGCCTGGTTCGCCCGGCGCGCTTCGACTTCAAACCGCGGCACGGTGTTGCGGAAGTCGTCGGCCTCGAACGTGGTCTCTGCATTGATCGTACCGGTCAGGAAGCCCCGGCCCAGCGGACTGAATGGTACGAAGCCGATGCCCAGCTCCTGCAGGGTCGGCAGCAGTTCGCGCTCCGGCTCGCGCCACCACAGCGAGTACTCGCTCTGCACCGCAGCCACCGGCTGCACGGCATGTGCGCGGCGCACGGTGGCGGCACTCGCTTCGGAGAGCCCGAAGTGGCCGACCTTGCCTTCGGCAATCAGGTCGCGCACGGTACCGGCGACGTCCTCGATCGGCACGTTGGGATCGACACGGTGCTGGTAGAACAGATCGATGTGGTCGGTACGCAGGCGCTTGAGGCTGGCTTCTGCCACGGCACGGATGTTCTCCGGGCGGCTGTCCAGCCCGGTATCGGCCTGGGCATTCCTGAAACCGAACTTGGTGGCGATCACCAGCCGGTCCCGATGCGGCGCCAGCGCCCTGCCCAGCAGTGCCTCGTTGGTGTACGGGCCGTACACTTCGGCCGTGTCGAAGAAGGTGACCCCGCGCTCCACGGCTGCGTGCAGCAGCGCGACGCCCTGCTCCAGTTCCACGGGCTTGCCGTAGCTGTGGCTCAGGCCCATGCAGCCCAGGCCGAGCGCGGAAACCTTCAGGCCGCTGCGGCCGAGTTCACGTGTCTGCATTGTCATGCTCCAGAGGGGGAGCGCTGACGATACGCCTGCGGCCCCCTCGGATTGAACCGGCTGCGCCGCAGTCGGTCATGACTGGATTTCATGAATCCGGCCGTCCCGGTGATCTTCCGCGGCGCCGGGCGACGCCCGGCTGCCGTCCTCTGCTGCTTCAGCGGATCTCGGAGATTTCCACGCCGTCCAGGCCCTGCGACAGGGTGCGCGCGTCACCGCCCTGGCTCAGCTTGATGCGCAGCCGCACTTCGTTCTGCGAATCGGCATACCGCAGCGCATCCTCGTAGCTGATCTCACCGGCCTGGTACAACTCGAACAGGCTCTGGTCGAAGGTCTTCATGCCCAACTGGACCGATTCCTTCATCACTTCCTTCAGCTTGTGGATCTCGCCGTCGCGGATGTAGTCCTGCACCAGCGGCGTGCCCAGCAGGATCTCCATCGCAACCTTGCGCGAGCGGCCATCCGGGGACGGCACCAGCTGCTGGGCGACCACGCCCTTGAGGTTCAGCGACAGGTCCATCAGCAGCTGGTTGCGGCGGTCTTCCGGGAAGAAGTTGATGATGCGGTCCATCGCCTGGTTGGCGTTGTTGGCGTGCAGGGTCGCCAGCACCAGGTGGCCGGTTTCGGCGAAGGCGATGGCGTGGTCCATGCCTTCGCGGGTACGCACCTCACCAATCATGATCACGTCCGGCGCCTGGCGCAGCGTGTTCTTCAGCGCGGCCTCCCAGCTGTCGGTATCGATGCCCACTTCGCGCTGGGTGATGATGCAGCCCTCGTGCTTGTGCACGAACTCGATCGGATCCTCGATGGTGATGATGTGGCCGGTGGAATTCTGGTTGCGATAACCGATCATCGCTGCCAGCGACGTCGACTTGCCGGTGCCGGTCGCACCGACGAACAGGATGATGCCGCGCTTGGTCATCGCCAGCGTCTTGATGATCGGCGGCAGGCTCAGTTCTTCCACGGTCGGGATGCGCGTCTCGATGCGACGCAGCACCATGCCTACCTGGTTGCGCTGATAGAAGCAGCTCACGCGGAAACGGCCGACACCGGACAGGCCGATGGCGAAGTTGCATTCGTGGGTCTTCTCGAACTCTTCGCGCTGTGCCGGCGTCATCACGTTCAGCACCAGGTCGCGGCTCTGCTGCGGCGTCAGGGGTGTCTGCGTGATCGGCGCGATCTTGCCATTGACCTTCATCGCCGGCGGCATGCCCGCGGTGATGAACAGGTCCGAGGCGCGCTGGTGCGCCATCAGCTTGAGGAAGGAGGTGAAATCGATGGTGGTGGCGGTGGTGTTCACGGCAGGCTCCCAGGAGGCATGTGCCAGGCTTCAGTCGATGGTCGGAACATCGCGGAGTCGCCGGCGCGGTCGCGCGCCGGGGCCCGCTTCTGCCTTGCCTTACTCGAACAGTCGCTTGTCCTTGGCGTACTCGCGCGCCTGGTTGCGGGTGATCAGGCTGCGCTTGACCAGGTCCTGCAGGTGCTGGTCGAGCGTCATCATGCCCTGCTGCTGACCGGTCTGGATCGCCGAGTACATCTGCGCCACCTTGTCTTCGCGGATCAGATTGCGGATGGCCGGCGTGCCCACCATGATCTCCCACGCTGCGGTACGGCCGCCGCCCACCTTCTTCAACAGTGCCTGCGAGATCACCGCGCGCAGCGACTCGGACAGCATCGAGCGCACCATCGGCTTCTCGCCGGCCGGGAACACGTCGATGATGCGATCGATGGTCTTGGCCGCCGAACTGGTGTGCAGGGTGCCGAACACCAGGTGGCCGGTCTCCGCGGCGGTCAGTGCCAGGCGGATGGTTTCCAGGTCGCGCAGTTCGCCGACCAGGATGATGTCCGGGTCTTCTCGCAGTGCCGAGCGCAGTGCCTCGTTGAAGCCATGCGTATCGCGGTGTACTTCGCGCTGGTTGATCAGGCACTTCTGCGAGGTGTGCACGAACTCGATCGGATCCTCGACGGTGAGGATGTGGCCGTATTCGCTCTTGTTGATGTAGTCGATCATCGCGGCCAGCGTGGTCGACTTGCCCGAACCGGTCGGTCCGGTCACCAGGATCAGGCCCTGCGGCTGCTGGATCAGTTCGCGGAAGATCGGCGGGCAGGCCAGATCCTCCAGCGTCAGCACCTCCGACGGAATGGTACGGAACACCGCGCCCGCACCCCGGTTCTGGTTGAACGCATTCACGCGGAAACGTGCCAGCGACGGGATCTCGAACGAGAAGTCCACTTCGAGGAATTCCTCGTAGTCGCGGCGCTGCTTGTCGGACATGATGTCGTACACCAGCGCATGGACCTGCTTGTGGTCCAGTGCCGGGATGTTGATGCGGCGAACGTCGCCGTCCACGCGGATCATCGGCGGCAGGCCTGCGGACAGGTGCAGGTCGGACGCTTTGTTCTTTACGGAAAACGCCAACAGCTCGGCGATATCCATGAGCGGCTACTCCCCAATAACGGCTTCGACTGGAAGGATCTTTCCCCGGGCGGCAGTATAGCCTCCTGATCGATTGGAACGCGTTACGTGGCCACTGCCCTGCCCCAGATCCTGAGCACCCTGCACGCTGCGGCCGAGGCCGCCGGACGTGCGCCGCCGCGCCTGCTGGCGGTCTCCAAGACCCAACCGGCCGAGGCCGTGGCCGCCCTTGCTGCACAGGGCCAGCGCGCCTTCGGCGAAAACTACGTGCAGGAGGCGCTGGCCAAGATGCAGGCGCTGCAGCACCTCGACCTGGAATGGCACCTGATCGGCCATCTGCAGTCCAACAAGGCCGAAGCGGTGGCCACGCATTTCGACTGGGTGCAGAGCGTGGACCGTCCCAAGCTGGTGACCGCGCTGGCCCGCCATCGACCGGCGGCGCGCGGAGCGCTGAACGTGCTGATCCAGGTCAACATCGATGATGAATCGAGCAAGCACGGCTGCGCGCCAGAGGACGTCCAGGCCCTGGCCGAGGCCATCGCCGCCGAGCCTGGCCTGCGGTTGCGGGGTCTGATGGCGATCCCGGCGCCGTGGCCGGAGGCGGAACGCCGCCGCGACGCATTCGTGCGCATGCGCACACTTTTCCAGACACTGGCCGACCGCTTCCCGCAGGTCGATACCCTTTCGATGGGCATGAGCAGCGACTACACCGAGGCCATCGCCGAAGGCGCCACCCTGGTGCGCATCGGCACCGCCCTGTTCGGCGCCCGTCCGCGGCCGGCCTGACATTCCGAGGAGACTTCCATGGCAGCAGATTCCATCACCTTCATCGGCGGCGGCAACATGGCGCGCAGCCTGATCGCCGGCCTGATCCGCCAGGGCGTGCCTGCCACGCGCATCCACGTGGCCGAGCCGGTCGCCGCCGTGCGCGATGCGCTTGCCAGCGACTTCGGCGTGCATACCCACGACAGCGCCAGCGCGGCCGCCGCGCAGGGCCAGACCTGGCTGCTGGCGGTCAAGCCACAGGTACTGCGCGACGTCTGCCAGTCGCTGCAGCCGCTGGCGCAGGACAACCGACCGCTGGTGGTCTCGATCGCCGCCGGCATCACCAGCACGCAGCTGCAGCGCTGGCTGGGCGGCACGTTGCCGGTGGTGCGCGCGATGCCCAACACGCCCGCGCTGCTCGGTGCCGGCGTCACCGGTCTGTACGCAACACCGGCAGTGGATGCACCGCAGCGGGCCCAGGCCGAGCACCTGCTGGCCAGTGCCGGACGCACGGTATGGATCGACAGCGAGCCGTTGATGGATTCGGTCACCGCTGTCTCCGGCAGCGGTCCGGCCTATGTGTTCCTGCTCGCCGAAGCGATGGAAGCGGCAGGCATCGCCCAGGGTCTGCCCGCCGACGCCGCACGCACGCTGGTGGTGCAGACGCTGCTGGGCGCCTCGCGCATGCTCGATGAAGCGGGAGAAAGTCCCGCCGAGCTGCGCCGCCGCGTGACCTCGCCCAACGGCACCACCCAGGCTGCGATCGAAAGCTTCCAGGCCGGCGGCTTCGAGGCACTGGTGGATGCCGCGCTGCGCGCCGCACAGGTGCGCGGCCAGGAACTGTCAGCGGCAAACGACTGATTCCTTGGGGTCAGATCCCTCTGCCGGGGCAAAGGGATCTGACCCCATCTCCCCCGATGCTCATTGCCCCAACGTGGTCATGACGAAGTCGACGAAGCACTGCAGGCGCGGGCGCGGGCGACGGTCCGGCAGATAGATCAGGTGCATCGGCCGCGGCGCCGGCAGATGGTCGCGCAGCAGCGGTTTCAGCCGGCCCGCAGCGATCTCAGTGGCCAGCAGCGCCGTCGGTTGCAGAATCAATCCGGCACCCGCCACGGCAGCCTCGCGCAGCGCGAAGCCGTCATTGCTGGTGAGCCGTGCCTCCCAGTCCACATGCTCGCCACTGGCCAGCTGCCAACCGTGCCCGCCACGCCACGCCAGGTGGCTCAGGCAATCGTGCCCCTGCAGATCCGCGGGCGTCCGCGGCGTGCCTCGACGGCGAAGGTACGACGGCGCTGCGCACAGGCTCATCGCATAGGGGGGCAGCGGACGCGCCACGATGTCCGCCGAGGGCAGCGGACCGACCCGGATCGCCGCGTCGAAGCCGTCTTCGATCAGGTCCACCCGGCGATTGCTCAGATCCAGTTCGATGTTCAGCAGCGGCTGTGCACGCAGCAGTTCGGCCAACCGGGGCGCCAGCACGCAGCTGCCCCAGGTGGTGGGAGCACTGACCCGCAACACACCGCGCGGCTGCAGCTGCAGGCCGGCCACGTCCGCCTCGGCCTGCTGCACCTGTTCCAGCACCTGCCGGCAACCGGCCAGATAGGCGCTACCCGCTTCGGTCAGGCGCTGCCGCCGCGTGTTCCGCTGCAACAGCGCGGTGCCGAGGTGGCTTTCCAGCTGCTGGATGTACTTGCCCACCATCACCGCAGACACCTGCAGGTGCTCGGCGGCAGCGGCGAAACTCCCGCGCTCGGCCACGGCGACGAAGGCCTGCATGCAGCGCAGCATGTCCATTGCTAAGTCCTGATTAGTAATCAGCAAATCATACGCGGCTTACCAAACCGCGTCGTCACGGCGCAGACTGCGCTTCATCTCCCCCAAAGCAAGGAACCGTCATGAAGATTCTTCTCGTGGGCGCCACAGGCACGCTCGGCCAGGCCGTAGCGCGCCAGCTCGGCCAGCAGCACCAGATCCTGGACGCAGGGCGCAGCAGCGGCACGCTGCGCGTCGATCTGACCGACGATGCCAGCGTCAACGAACTGTTTGCCCGCACCGGCGCGGTCGATGCGGTGATTTCCACCGCAGGCAAACTGCATTTTGGTCCCCTGCGTGACATGACGCCCGAACGGTTCAACGTCGGCCTGCAGGACAAGCTGCTCGGTCAGGTGCGGCTGGCACTGGCCGCCCAGCATCACCTCACCGCCGGTGGCTCGATCACCCTGACCAGCGGCATCGTCAGTGCCCAGCCGATCCGCGACGGCGTCAATGCAACCTCGGTGAACGCCGCGCTGGAAGGATTCGTGCGCGCAGCGGCCCTGGAGCTGCTGCCCCGCGGGCTGCGCATCAATGTCGTCAGCCCGAATGTGCTGGTCGAATCAATGGATGCCTACGCGCCCTACTTCCCCGGCTTTGAAGCGGTCACCGCCCAGCGCGCGGCACTGGCGTACCAGCGCGCGGTGGAAGGCATCCTGAGCGGTGAAACGATCACCGTCTGGTGATGCATGATCCAGCCTGGCGTGCCCTCCGATGTGCCGGGGCCTCAGCCCCAGCGCATCGGACCGTCACCCCGTTCCCCGAGGACATCTTCTGGGTTGGCCAGCCGGCAGCGCTTCAGTGACAGGCAGCCGCAACCGATGCACCCGGTCAGTTCGTCACGCAGCAGCTGCAGCATGTGGATGCGCTCATCCAGCTCGGTCCGCCAGCGTGCGGACAGCGTGGCCCAGTCGGCCTTGGTCGGTGCCCTGCCCTGCGGCAGGCTTTCGAAAGCACGCGCCACCGCCTCCAGCGGCATGCCCACGCGCTGTGCAACGCGTATCACCGCCAGCCGGCGCAGCACGTCGCGGCTGAAGCGGCGCTGGTTGCCCGAGGTACGCAGGCTGCTGATCAGGCCCTTGCGCTCATAGAAGTGCAGTGCGGATACGGCCACGCCGCTGCGCTGCGACACCTCACCCACACTCAGTTCCTGCGACACCATTGCTTGACCTCAACTATAGTTCAGGTGTCATGCTGCGGTCTTCGCCGCCGGATGACAAGCGCGGCCTCCCAGACTTTCCGCATGACCCCGACTCCACCTGCTGCCGACGCCGCCCCTCCTGCCGAAACCTCCATCCTCTCCGCGCGCTATCGTGCGACCACCCTCGGCATGGTCGCCCTGGTTTCGCTGCACGCCTTCGAAGCGCTGGCGGTGGCCGCAGCCATGCCCACCGTCGCCGCCGCACTCGACGGGCTCCGCCTGTACGCGCTGGCCTTCGGCGGGACCCTCGCCACCAGCGTCATCGGCATGACACTCGCTGGCCTCTGGGCCGACCGGCACGGGCCCGCGCGGCCGCTGTGGTGGGGCCTGGCGTGCTTCGTACTGGGCCTGCTGCTGGCCGGCCTGGCCACGCACATGGGGATACTGGTGGCCGGGCGGCTGCTGCAGGGCCTGGGCGCGGGTGCGATCTCGGTCTCGCTGTATGTGATGGTCGGCCGTACCTACCCCGAACCGCTGCGGCCGAAGGTGTTCGCAGCATTCTCCGCTGGCTGGGTGGTGCCGTCGATGATCGGCCCGGCTGCGAGCGGGCTCATCGTGCAGCACCTGGGCTGGCGGTGGGTGTTCCTGGCCGTGCCGCTGCTGGCGCTACCCGCTGCATTGCTGCTGCGACCTGCAGTGTCACGCCTGCAGCCCTCGCCTGCGGGCGACAGCGGCAATCGCAGCCGGGTGGTGCGCTGGGCCAGCGGCGCGTCGCTGGCAGCGCTGCTGTTGTATCTCGGCGGGCAGCAGCAAGGGATGGCGGCAGTGCTGTGCATCGCTGTGGCGATGCTTGCGCTGCTGTTCTGCGTGCAGCGGCTGCTGCCCGCCGGCACCTTGCGCCTGCATCGCGGCCTGCCCAGTGTGATCGCCCTGCGCGGCATCGCCGCTGCGGCATTCTTCGCCTGCGAGGCCTACCTGCCACTGCTGCTGCAGCGCGAGCGCGGGCTGTCACCCAGCGGGGCCGGCGCGGTGTTGAGCCTGGGGGCATTGGGCTGGTTCGCCGGGTCGTGGCTGCAGGGCCACCAGCGCAATGGCTGGTCACGCCAGCAGCTGCTGCGCGCGGGAACGCCGCTGATGGCGATCGGTATCGCGGCGACGCTGGCGGTGCTGTTCCGCACGGTACCGCTGCCGGTGGCTCTGATCGGCTGGACGCTGACCGGCTTCGGCATGGGCATGATCTACGCCAGTCTTTCGGTACTGACCCTGTCCCTTTCGGCACCGCACGAACAGGGAGCCAACACCTCGGCGCTGCAGTTGAGCGAGGCGCTGGCGGTCACCACCGCACTGGCCGTCTCCGGCGCGCTGTTTGCCCTGTTCGTGGACGACAGGCCGCACACCGGCTACGTGCTGTGCCTGGCGATCACCCTGGGCCTGGCTCTGCTGTCCACGCTGATTGCACGCCGGGTGTAACGCCACCGGTTGATTCGGCCGTGCGTGGCCCGGCGATCAGTGCGGTCATGGCGTGGCCGCCGCGTCCACATCATCGATGTCCCGATGCAGGATGCGGCGCACCTCCAGCACGGCCTGCGGCGATTCCTGCACGCTGTGTCCGGAGATGATGACCTTCTCCGACAGCGCCCCCGGCAGGTGCGCGCTCCAGTACGGCACCAGCCCATCGTCGGATTTCTCCAACGGCAGTTCCGGTTTGCGCTGGGCGATGATCGAGTGGTACTTCAGGCCCGCTTCGATCGGCAGCTGTGCGGCCGCCTTCACGAACGGATCGCTGGCCTTGAGGTTGTCGATGCTGTTGGGAATCTTCGGCTTGGCGGTGCCGTCAACCTGCTGCTCGGCCTGCGCCAGCGCCAGGAACACATCCTCGAATTTTCCCAGGATGGTCAGCGGCAGGCGCACCAAGCGGCCGATCAGGCGGCCGACCCTGTTGCCGGCGATGTCGGTGCCCTGATGCGGAGCGGCGATGAAGATCGCCCGTTCCACATTCGGCTGCGCCTTGAAGTGCAGCAGCGGGCCCAGCTTGTTCTGCACCCGCTTCAGTCGTTCACCCTTCAGGTCATAGTTGGCCAGCAGGTCGTTCCACAGCACATCGCCCGAGTCGCTCACCAGCAGGCGGGCCAATACGCCGCCCATGCTGTGACCGATGTAGACCATGTCCTTCGATGCGCGCGTGCTGCCATCCGGGTCGAAATGCTTCAGCGTGTCGTTGAATGCAGTAGCGATCTCATAGCGGTTCAGCGCGATCGGCGCGTTGGTCGGGTAATACACCTGCCACACCTGGAACTGCCGGCGCAGCTCGGGATCGCCCATGATCTCGTTGGCCAGGTTCACCCACGCTTCCGGGCTGCTGGCCAGGCCATGCAGCATGAAGATGATGCGGCGGTTCGGATCCCACGGCTGCATCAGGTAGATGTGCGGCTCACCGATACCCTCGCTCATGCCGAACAGCGTGCGCAGCGATTGCCGGGCGAAGCCACTCTGCGCCAGCCACAGGCCGTAGGCGGCAGTGAAGTTGCCGGCCAGCGGCACCTGCTCGCCGTGCAGGGTGATGCGCTCGGTCGCTTCGGGCGAATAGGCGTCCAGCTCGACCCGGCGGGTACGCATCACGTCCTCCAGCGTGCTGCCCTCGAAGCGCAGCAGCGCGGTGACGTTGATCGAGGACATCTCGCTGAACTCCGGCACCGCATCATCATGGCGATGGCGGCGACCACGACGCGCATCGCTGTCGTCGTCCTGCCCGCCGTCCGCCTTCGGGCCATCTGCGGAGACCGCCGGAGCAACCAGCTTCGGCGGGTCCATCACCATCACCAGCTCCGCACCGAAACCGTCGCGTCGATAGGTACTGCGCAGGCCGACGAAGCTGACCGTGCCAGCGGGTACCAGCTGCGCCGGAATGCTCTTCAGGGCCAGCTGCTGGTAGTTGGAGGCCAGCGACCAGCTGCCGACCGTGATCGGCTTCGTATAGTCCTCGCCGGCGAGCGCGGCGGCGCGCGCCCGCACGAACAGAACCACCGCGGCCTTCTCGGCTGCATAGTTGTAGTAGTCGCGCACCTGCGTCTGCCGGTCCTCGAACGCCCGATCGGACGGCGAACGGCCGCTGTAGAACAGGTAGGCGTAGGCATAGCGCGCCGCTTCCAGCCATGCATCCAGTGCGGCATCGCTCATCGGTGGATCGCCCGCCGCCGTCTTCTTCGGGGTCAGCGCCAACGCTGCCTTCACCCACAGCTCCGACAGCGCGGACAGCCGCTGTTCGACGTTGAGATCGTCGGTCATCAACAGCGTGCTGCGACAGACCACGAAGTCCTTCTCGCACTGCGACTCATCCAGCCCGGCTGCACTCAGCGTTTCCCGGGCCGCGGGGCTGAGCTTGCCGGTGTTGAGCACATCGGCACGCTTGTTGACCAGCGAGTCACTGGATTTCACCTGCTTGACGGTGACCATCGCGCAGCCGCTGCCGGCCAGCAGCATGAAGATCGCCAGCGACGCCGGCAGCACGCGCTGCCAGCGGGAAAGTATGGACATGAGCATCACTGCGGGTCCTGCTCGGTGCCGGGCACGCCCTGGCGGATCACGGTGGAAAAGTTGCCGCCGTCACCCAGGTCCAGCGCGCGCTGGGTGATCCGGCCCTTGGCATGCAGCACTGCGTACGGCACCCCCGGCGTCAATGCCCCGACCTCCTGCGCGTACTCGGCCAGATAGCCGGACAGCAGCAGGCGGTAGTCCAGCGGCAGCCGCGGCGCGATATGCCTGGCCAGATCGAAGACGATGGTGGTGCAGTTGCTGGTCAGCGTGTTGTAGAAGCCGGGCTTTGCATCCAGCTCGCGTGCCTGCGCGATGTAGGCGGCGAACAGTTCCTTCAACTGTGCGCGGTCCATGCCATGCAGGCGGTACAGATAGACATCCTCGCCACGCGCGTTGGTACGCGTGCGGATGATGTCGGTCTCTTCGGAGGCCACCAGGGTCATCTCGAACTTGCGGAAGAATCCCCCCAGTGCCGAGAACGATTCCCCGCGTTCCTTGCGGATCTCCAGCGAGAACACGACATGGCGGCCATCGTCGAAGCCGAACGAGATCAGCGTGTGGGCGATCGCCGGCCCCATCCAGTACGAAAGCACCAGGTCGGCCGAACGCAGCTGGTCCAGGTCGTACGTGCGGCGCACCCAGCGCGCGTCATAGTCGGTTTCGCTGCGCCAGGTGAAATCGCGCACGTTGTCCAGCACCACATGCCGCCCATCGAAGGAGACCACGTGCAGGCGTTGCGCTACGTCATCGGCCCACACGCGATCCTGGCGCGGGGTCAGCAGCATCCACCACCCCAGCGCCAGGGCCAGCGCCACGCCGAAGGCCATGCCGAGCCGTCGCGTGCCATGGCCACGGGCAACCCGCCAGGACGCCCACAGGGCGGACAGCACCCACAGTACCGCCACGGCCGACGCCAGCCAGCCCGGCCCCGGCAGCTGATAGAGCAGCAGGCCAGCCATCCACAGTGCCAGCAGTACCATCACACTTCCTGTCATCCAACGTCCTGCGGCTTTCACTGGCGTCCTGTCGTGGTCCCGGGGGCGCATAGTTAGCCACAAGCGGGTTCGCCCTGGCATCTACGGCCCGTTCAGGCTGCTGGGTGCACCGTCTGCAACGCCGTTTTCCACATACCGTTCCCTCTTCCAGGAGCATCGATGGGCATTACCTCCGTGGCCGGTGTTGCGGTCCAACCCCAGCACAGCGCCCGCTGTCATTGCGGTACGGTCGAACTGCTGCTGGACCTGCCGGACGGCATCGTCGACCCGCGCCGCTGCGACTGTTCGATGTGCCGCCGCCGCGGCGCCATCGCCGCCAGCGTCGCCCTCGCAGGGCTGCAGGTGGTACGAGGGCGGGACCATCTGCGGCTGTACCAGTTCAACACGCATGTGGCCGAGCACTACTTCTGCGATGTGTGCGGCATCTACACCCACCACCGTCGGCGTTCCAACCCCGACCAGTACGGCTACAACGTCGCCTGCCTGGAGGGCATCGATCCCTTCGCGCTGGGCGTGATCCCGGTCAGCGATGGCGTGAACCATCCGGCCGACCGCCCGGCCTAGTGCCGGGTACGGCGTGTCGGCGCGGTGACCTTCTGCCAGGGCGCCATGCCGCTGCGGCCGGCCCGCGCGGGGCGTTTGCGCCAGGGCCGGCGTGGCGCGGACTCTGCTTGAACGGGGCGCGGCGGAGGCGCGGGCCGGCGTGCAGTCCAGAGATGATCAAGCAGCCACATGGTCGGTCTCCGTGGGGGCGGGGACGATCAAGCGTGGACGCTGGCCTGCATAGCCGGCGTGAGGCATCGACGACACCACGATGACAGGCGGCGAAGCCCTGCGCGCGCACCACGCCGCAGCCGCATCGCGGACTGGGCGGCACCTCTTGACGCCTGCGCTACAGTGACAATTCCCCTCCTGCTGCAGGTCGCCTCCGGATGCCTTCGTTCTCCGATCCCCAGGCTGCGGCCCGCTATCACGAGGGACCGCTGCGGCAGGTACCTGGATTCCTCGGTCTGCAACAGATGGCCCACCTGCTGCTGGCCGAGCACGTGCCCGAGCACGGCCACGTGCTGGTGCTCGGCGCCGGTGGCGGCCTCGAGCTGAAGGCCTTCGCTGACGCCCACCCGCACTGGCGCATGCTCGGAGTCGATCCGGCCGGCCCGATGCTGGCGCTGGCCCGCGAAACGCTCGGCACACGGATGAACCACGTGGAGCTGCTGGAGGGCTACATCGAGGATGCCCCGGCCACGATCTTCGATGGCGCCAGCTGCCTGCTGACCCTGCACTTCCTCGATATCGACCAGCGCCGGCATACCCTGCGCGAACTGCGCAGGCGGCTGCGTCCGGGCGCGCCATTGGTGGTGGCCCACCACAGCGTCCCGCAGGAGCCGGAGGCGAAGCTGCGCTGGTTGAGGCGCTATGCGGCCTTCGGCGAGGCTTCCGGCATTGCCCGTGCGGATGCACAGCGCGCGATCACCGCCATCGCCGAGCGCCTGCCGCTGCTGTCACCGGAACAGGAGGTGGAGGTGCTGCAGGAGGCAGGCTTCCACGACATCGAGCTGTTCTACGCCGGATTCACCTTCAAGGGCTGGGTCGCCTACGCGGCCTGATGAACCTGCAGAGCCGGCGCTCGCCCGGCCGGCCCCCGCACCTCGCACTTTCCAAGGCCGCCCGGGAGAAGGGGCTCCCGTGCGTCGACCCGGAATGCACGTTATTGCATGTTCATGCACGAATATGCACACTTATCCCATGAACGCCGATTCCAGCCCCCTCCCCGCCGAACGTACCCGGCAGATCCTCGAGGAACTGCGCCAGCAGGGCCGCGTGATCGCCGCGGAACTGGCGCGTCGTTATGCGGTTTCCGAAGATTCGATCCGCCGCGACCTGCGTGAACTGGCCGCCCAAGGCCTGTGCCAGCGCGTGTACGGCGGCGCCGTGCTGCCGCCGCCGAAGGAGCGCCCGCTGCGCGAGCGCCTGACCCGTGATCGTGGCGACAAGGCCGAACTGGCCGCGCGCGTCTGTGCCCTGCTGCAACCTGGGCAGGTGGTGCTGCTCGATGCCGGTTCGACCAACCTGGCCATCGCCCAGCAGTTGCCGCCCGAACTGGCACTGACGGTGATTACCAACGCGCCGCAGATCGCCACCGCCGCCAGTGTGCATGAAGGCACTTCCGTGCAGCTGATCGGCGGCCGCCTGGCCAGCGGCGGCGGCGCGGTCGGTGCCGAAGCACTGGCCCAGGTGCAGCGCCTGCGCGCCGACGTGTACCTGCCCGGCCCGTGCGCGGTGGATGGCGACACTGGTGTGTGGGCGATGGATGCCGAAGAAGCCACCTTGAAGCGCGCCATGGTGGCCTGCAGCAGCCGCGTCATTGTCGCCGCCACCACCGAAAAACTCGGTGCCCGTGGCCACTGGCAGATCGCCGGCCTCGACGAGATCGACGACCTGGTGCTGACCACATCAGCCCCGCCCGCACTGGCAGCGCGCTTCCTCGCTGCCGGTATTGCGGTGCACCCCACCCCGCCCTGACCGAACCGCCCATGTCCGTTGCCTACCGCGCGCGTGCCGAACAGCACGCGACCCGCGCTGCATTCTTCATTCCCGGTTTCGCCACGGCACTGTGGGCGACGCTGGTACCGTTCGCCAAGGCACGCGCGGACCTCAACGACGCCACGCTCGGCGTGGTGCTGCTCTGCCTGGGTGCCGGTTCGCTGCTGGCGATGCCAGTGGCGGGCGTTCTGGCCGCGCGGCTGGGCTGCCGCCGGGTGATGGTGGCCAGTACGCTGTTGATCTGCCTCACCGTGCCGGGCCTGGCCCTGGCCGGTTCAGCGTGGCTGCTGGGCCTGGTGCTGTTCGTGTTCGGTGCCGCGGTAGGCGCGATGGACTGCACGATGAACGTGCAGGCCGTGGTGGTCGAGCGCGAAGCGCGACGTGTAATGATGTCCGGCTTCCACGCCTTCTTCAGCATCGGCGGCTTCCTGGGCGCGGCAATGATGACCGTGCTGCTGTCCCTGCAGCTGCCACCGCTGGCATCGGTGCTGATCGGCGTGGCCGCGATGCTGCTGGCGATGCTGCTGTCGGCGTCGTACTGGCACCGCGAGCGCATGCCGCACGACACCCCGATGCTGGCCATGCCGCACGGCATCGTGCTGTTCATCGGCGTGCTGGCCTTCGTCGCGTTCCTCGGCGAAGGCGCGATGCTGGACTGGAGCGCGGTCTTTCTCAGTGACGTGCGCAGCGTCGATGCGCGCATGGCTGGCATCGGCTATGTGATCTTCACCCTGACCATGACCGTGGCCCGCCTGCTCGGCGATGCACTGGTGGCGCGGGTGGGACGCGAACGCGCCATCGTGTTCGGTGGCCTGCTCGCGGCCAGTGGCGTGCTGGTGCTGACGCTTGTCACGCCCTGGCAGGTCTCACTGGCCGGTTATGTGCTGGTCGGCCTCGGCTGCGCCAACATCGCGCCGGCGCTGTTCTCGCTGGCCGGCCACCAGACCCGCATGCCCGGCGCGCTGGCGATCACCGCCGTGTCCACGCTGGGCTTTGCCGGCATTCTTGCCGGCCCGGCACTCATCGGCTTCGCCGCCAATCATTTCGGCCTGATCGCTGCATTCATCGGTGTGGCCATCGCGCTGCTGCTGGTGGCGGTGTCCACGCGCTGGCTGCGGGTGTAGCGCGCGGGATCAACGGCGCCGACGCCGGACCTTCATCCGCAATCGTCGATAACCGATCACCGTAGCCGTCGCGCACAGCGCGGTGCCGGCGGTGCTCAACAGCAGCAGCACGCCCAGCCGGGCCGTCTCCTGCCGCAGCATTGCCGGCAGGTCCCAGCTGTGCAGGAAGTAGAACAGCCAGCGCCCGACGCGCTCACGATGCCCCAGGGTCAGCAGTGGATCGCCGCTGCCCAGATCGAAGTAGACGCGCGTCGCCTCGGCATCACCGAAGTCCGCCACCGCCACCGGGAAGCGGCGCACCGCCGCACCGTTCATCGCCTCCGGCGCACGTGGATAGAAATAGGCATCCGCTGCATGCAGCAGCGCGAACCGATGCATCGGCGCGGCAGACATCGCCTGCGCCTTCTGCTGCAGCCATGCCACCGGCAGCAGCTGCATCATCCGAAGATGCCCTTCGCCTGCGGATACGATGCGCGTATCGCCCTGCCCGTCCAGCAACAGCGCGAACAGCTCACCGCCGATGCGCCGCCACTGGATCTCCACCGGCATGAACAGCCCACCATGGGCCGCAGCCAGCAGCGCTGCCGGTTCGCCCAGTGGGCCATTCACTGCCACCGCACCGCCGCGATACTGCGACGTGTCGATCGCCGCGCGCGTACTGCTGAACACGCCCAGCGGATTCATCGACATCAGGCCACTGAAGATCCAGGTGAACACGAACGCCGCAGCCGTCAGACCGATCAGATGATGCCAGCGCATCCACCGCTCGACGTACGGCGTCTTCGCGCCCGAACGATAGGTGCCACGGAAGCGCCAGCGCAACAGACCCACCACGATGCCGCTCACCGCCGCCACCGTGCACAGTGCGGACAGCACGATCACCCCCCACGTCCACACCGGGTCCACCGACTGCATGCGCAGGAAGTACAGCCAGTGCAGCCAAGCGCCCACATAGTTCCAGCGCTGCTGCACATGCGGTGCATCCAGCACCACCTCGCCGGTGCGCGAAGACACATAGAGGTCACCCGGCCGCGCACCGCCCACCTCGACCCGGTACAGCGGCCGATGCGCATCCAGCGCACGCGAATGCGTCCAGCGGTCCTCATCCACGCGCATCGCACCCACGAATGCCGGGCCGCCGGCAAACTGCGCCGCCGAAGCTTCGGCGCGCTGTGCCGATACCGGCAGCAGGACCTGCCCGGTACGCGCCGACCAGGCTCCCACGTGGCTGCCACTACGCACCACATAGGCGGGCTCGCCGCGCAGCGTGGTCAGCGCCACGCTTTCCGGCTCAGCCTGCACGGCCGCTGGCAACGCCGACAGTCCCAGCAGCCCATGCGCGTCGCCCAGCACCGGCAACGCCGCCAGCCGCTCGCCGGGCATCAGCTTCGGGTAGCCGACGAACAGCATCACCATGCCACTGACGAACCACAGCAGCATCAACAGGCATCCACCGATGCCCAGCCAGCGGTGCACCAGGTAGGTCCAGCGCTTGGCAGTGGATCGCAGCGACATGGTGTGCGTCCTCAGAAGCGATGGTCGAGCGTGAACTCGACGCGGCGGTCCGCACCCAGCAGCCACTGCGTGCTGGTGTAGTACGCCGTGGCGTAGTACGCCTTGTCGAACACGTTGAACAGGCGCGCGCTCACCCGCGTGCGCGGTGCCGCCTGCCAGGTCAGCGCCAGATCGGTGGTGCTGTAGCCCGGCAGCTCCAGGGTGTTGGCGTTGTCGGCGTAGCGCTTGCCGACGTAACGCGCACCGCCGGCCACGGTCCAGTCCGGCAGGAACTGCCAGCTCAGCCACACATTGGCCAACCGCTCGGCCACGTTCGGCGGCACGTTGCCATCGCGCGAGACCAGCACGGCCGGCGAACCGGTGGTTTCCAGGAAATCCTCGAACTCGGACTTCAGTACCGTCGCGTTGGCATCGAGCGTCCACTGCGGCGCGAAATTCCAGTTCAAGGACGCCTCGATTCCGCGCGAGGTCTGCGCGCCCACCTGCACCCGACGATCCGGGAGCAGCGGATCACGGCTGAGCAGCCCGGTCTTGCGGATCCGGTACGCCGCCAGCGTCCACTCGCCACCGTCGAAGGCCTGCTTCAGGCCGACTTCGACCTGACGCCCCTTGGCCAGGTCGAAGGCACCGTTGGCCGGGCTGATCATCAACAGGCCGCTGACCGGGTCGGCCGCCTGCGAATACTGCGCGTACAGGCTCAGCGTCGGCTGCAGCGCGAATACCGTGCCTGCTCGCCAGCCGGTGCTGCTGTAGGTCTTCGAGAATGCCCCCTGGCCGCTGATCAGATCGGTACGATCGATGCGCGCGCGGTCGTGGCGCATCCCGCCCAGTACCGACCAGCGCTCGCTCAGGGCCAGCCGGTCTTCCATGAACAGAGCGTACTGCTCGGCACTGTTGCGGTAGCGCGGCAGGTTCGGCGCATCGCTGGCAAACTGCCCCGGCACCGGATGGAACGGATCGACCGGGCCGGAGCTGCCGGCATAGGTGTTGTTGGTGTGCTTGAAGTGCGCGCGGTTGGCATCCATCCCCAGCGCGAAACTGTTGGCAAGACCGCCCACCTCACCCTGCAAGCGCAGCGTCGAGGTCAGCCCGGTCTGGTCCTGGTTGTGGGTGATCTCGGTATTGCCCGAGCGATCGATCAAGCCGGTAGCGCGGTTGTAGACATAGGCCTCGGCGTTGCGCCAATCGCGCTGGCTGTCGATCTGGTAGACGCGGGTGCGCCACTCCACCTTCGCGTTCGGCGTCCACAGCGCATCGAGCTGCGTCCAGCGGTCACGGAAGCGGATGTCACTGTCTTCCACGTTGTAGTTGCGGTGGCGCAGCGCTTCCAGCTGGCGGCCCTCGACCAGCGGCGTGCCGAAGTAGCGCATCGGCTGCTGGTAGCCCTGCGCATGGGTGAGCGTCAGCTGCAGGTCGGTACGCGGCTGCCACAGCAATGCCCCGGAGAAAGTCGCGTCACTGTTGCGACCACGGTCCACCCAGCCGCCGCTGTAGTTGCCGCTCACATCCAGCCGGTAGGCCAGCTCGGGCGTCAGCGCGCCACCGCTGCCGAAGCCCAGGCGCGCGGTGTCCTCGCTGCCCACCGTCACACTGATCTCGTTCTCGACGGCACCGCGCGAAGGCTTCTTCGGCACGATGTTGATCACACCGCCGATCGCACCGTCGCCGTGGATCACCGAGGCCGGCCCGCGCAGCACTTCGATGCGCTCGATAGACCAGGTATCGAACGGGAACGTGATGCCGACGCCCCCGTACTGGCGCAGCCCGTCGTACAGGCGCATCACCGACGCCCCATCGGTGAAACCCCGGCTGGACAGTGCGCTGAGGCCATTGCCCGGATGCGGCATCGCGCTGATCGCACCCGCGCGGCTGATCGCATCGTTGAGGTTGGAGTCACCGCGCTGCTCCAGCTGGTCGCGGTCGATCACAGTGAGCGCCGCAGGTGTCTGCAGCACGTTCAGGCCCAGCGCGGAACCTGCGCCGGGGGTGGCCGACAGCGCACCGTGCCGGGTATCGACTACGCGTACGGTGTCCAGGGTGGTCGGGCCCGCCGCTTCGGCACGGGCAGGTGCAACAGGCAGGGCGCAGGCGCACAGCGCCGGCAGCGTCGCCCAACGCAGGGCAACGCGCTTCGGATGTCTTTTCATTTTTTCACGGCATGCAATGCCACCCCGCACTGCGGGGCAGCAGGAAGGAAAGCGCACGCGGTAGCGCCAGGTCATGCCTGGCGGCTTCCATCAGAGGGAATGCACGGCCGCGTGCGCGGCTCAGCCCGCCAATGCCGCCGGTGGTCCCCGCGCCCCGAGGGTTCCCGCCAGGCGCGCGGGCACTGCCAGCACAGCGCCCAGCCGCGCCCGGCAGACCGGCGCCAAGGGCACCAGCAGCAGGAACGCCGCCACCAGCAGGGTGATCAGCCGCGCCGCGATCAGGCAGTAATCGCAATCCACGCCCATTTCATGGTCGGCGTGTGGATCGGCGGGCGGATTCTTCGCGGCCTCATCGTGCGGCGTCGCCATCGCATGATGGTCGTGATGGCCTTCCATCGTGTGCTGCGCATGCAGCGAATGATCCATCGCCGCCACCGGCGCCGCCGCTGCCACGCGGCCATGCGCCACCCAGCGGCTCACCAGCGGGGCAAGCAGCACCAGCAGCAGGGCGAGCCATGCCAGGGCCTGGAACCGGCGGTGGAATCGGGGGCGGTGCACCCGGGCATTCTACGGCGCGGCGCCGCAACCTTGGACCACGTTCAGGGTTTTGCCCCTGCGACAGGGTGACGCAGGCGCCTCACGTCGCGTACTGGGCAACGCCATGCCCGAACGACCAGTTCTCCTTCTTCACTTCCACCAGATTGATGAACACGTCCTCGCGGCGGATGCCCACTGCCGCATGCAGGCCGTCAGCGATGCCCGCGTACAGCGCCTTCTTCTGCTCCAGGGTGCGGCCCTCGTTCCAGGTGATCTGGATGCAGATGAAATCGTCGGAGCGCTGCACACCCAGGTAGCTGGGGTCGTAGACCAGGGTGGCGGCGTCGTGCTCCTGGAAGATCTGGAAGCGGTCGTTCTCGGGCACGCCGACAGCGCGCATGGCCTGGTAGATGGCCTCGCCGACGCGCTGCAGGTAGTCGGCGGATTGGCCTTTGCGGAGATCGATGCGGGCGAGCGGCATGGTGGGGCTCCCGGGTGGAGGGGTCATTGTGCTGAGACTACGCCTGCCCGGGGCGGTGGGACAGCGCAGGGATGTAACCCTCTGCCTTCATCCATGACATGGTCACTCGCCTACTGCGCGGGTTGACGTAATTGCCGTGGCGGCGCCTCGCCAGAGTCGTCATGTCCACGGTCGAAGGGGGCGGCGGATTGCGCCATTAGAGACGAGCTTCGCAGCGAGTGGGTGCTGCAGGGCACAGAACTGGAAACGCTTGGTGCGCCTGCGTGCAGTTGAGAACTTTCCTTACGGACCGCTGTGATTGTGGGCCGGATGATCTCCATGCCGAGGCGCGTTGCCCTGGCCGGGATTGGCGTCTCGAATAAACGAACGAACTTCCACCGCTGCGGTTCACGCCTCAGCAGAGAGAATGCACCGATTGCCTTCAATGGCGGCCGGTGCGTGGGGATCGACAGATCCGCCAGGCCTTCCTCTCGGTGGAAGTTCGTTTGCCTTGGTACGCCAACCCGCACCGTCCGCCACCTTCGCTTCGGAAGGTGGCCCCACGCCAGTGAGGGTTTCGCCATGACCAACCGCACCGCTGTCCATCCCCGCCTGCACGCCTTGATCGGCGACATCGCCGCCGACGTGCCCGAGGACCTCGCACGCGAGATCGAGCGCGCCTTGCACGAACAGAGTCTGCCCGTGCAGTCGCCTGCCTTCTTCACGTACCTCAATGCCATCAGCTGCGCCGACGGCGATGACGGGCAACCGTGCAGCAGCCTCACTCTGGGCGCCAGCAATCACGCCTCGCTGCGCCGCTCGCTGTCCGGACTCAGTGCATTGCTCGATCTGCTGCAGGCGGGCGATCGAGCGCGCGCCGAGGGTGGCCCGGACCAGCAGTTGGGTGCCTTCCACACTGATGGACTTATCGTGGCCGCACGACAGCTGGTGCGCGAGGCGAATCATTGCCTCTCCGGCGCTGACTGACCGGCCCGGATGCCCTCCCGCTACAATCGCGCAGGGAACGCAGGAGGCCGCAATGGACGCCGAACACTTGGAGTACTTCAAGGCCGCACTGGAAGGCCGCGCAACCGTGGGTTGGAACGTATGGTTTGCCGCCAACCAGCACGCGCTGGCCCAACAGCTGAGCCGCCCTGCACTGCTGCGGTTGAAGTTCAGAAAACTGGATGAAGCCGAGTGCCTGCTCGCCGACGCCGGCATCGTACCTCGCAGTACGGCGGGCAAACGCTACGAAATGTACTGCGCCCAGTTCTCGGAGGACGTGGTGGACGCAAACGGTCGCCCGCTGCCGGCCATCTGGCGCGCGGCGCACGGCGGTGCGATCGGCCTGCTGGCCGATGGTGAGCGGGAGGCCGGCCAGGCGAAGCTGCTGGCGGAGTTTCGCCGCACCCGCAAGCGCGGGCTTCAACAGGCGCACGAGTGGCTGGCCGATCTGTGCTTTGAAGGCGAGATGGAACTGACCAGCGGCAATGCCGAGGTCGGCCGTAATCTGCTGACGGTGGTGGTGCAGGCCGGTAGCGGCCACGACCTCTTGGATGCGACGGCGATGATCGCGCGGGATCTGCTGGACCAGCGCGGCTGATGGCAGCCGCAGCAGCGACGCCGGCACGTATCATCAGACAACAAAAAAGCCCCCATTGCTGGAGGCTTTTTTCGTTCTGCAACATGGTGGGCGGTACAGGGATCGAACCTGTGACCCTTGCCGTGTGAAGGCAATGCTCTACCGCTGAGCTAACCGCCCGGTGTGTTGCTGAGCCGCTCATTATAGGAACTTTTCAGAGGCCGTCAACAGTTTTCACATCCGTCTTCACGGGTGTTTTCGAGGCGTGCCGCCGGGCGTGGCCCGGCGCTGCCTCACATCGTGTGGGTGGGCTTGTCCGAGCTGGTCAGGCCGGCCAGCTGGGTCTCGATCTTGTGGCGCACGCCCTCGCCTTCGGCGCCGTCGGCCAGCTGCACGCCGATGCCCGCGGTACGGTTGCCCTGCGCCCCTGCCGGGGTCACCCAGATCACCTTGCCGGCCACCGGCAGGCGCTCGCTGGAATCGGGCAGGGTCAGCAGCAGGAACACCTCGTCGCCGAGGAAGTAGCGCTTGGGCGTGGGCACGAAGATGCCGCCATTCTTCACGAACGGCATGTACGCGCCGTACAGCGCGGCTTTGTCCTTCACGGCCAGGGACAGGATGCCCTGGCGGGCGTTGCTGGCACTCATCGATTTCCCCTTGCGGCAGGCCGCTCGTTCACCTTGTTCCAGGCCAGCAGCAACTCGACCACCGCAAGGTCTGCACGCACCGTGGTGCGCAGCAGGTCGCGGGTGCGGTTGGCAGCGTCGAACCAGGCTGCCAGCTTGTGCAATCGCTCCGGCGCGGTCAAGGCGTCCGTGCTGGCCTGGGCCAGCGCCAGGTCGGCGGCGAAGCGCAGGCGCAGCGCCGCGTTGTCATCACCGCACCATTTCTGCGCCAGCTCCACCGCGCCGGTCCTGCCGGTGGCCAGCTGCTCCAGGTCGCGGGCCACCTCACGGCGCAGGCTCAGCCCGTCCTCGCGCAGCCAGTTGTCGGCCTGGCCGGGATGGCCGCGCGCGGCGTCCAGCGCTTCGCGTGCGGAGGCGTCGCTGTGGCCCTGCTGCTGCAACCAGGCCAGCGCTTCCTCGTGCGGCGGCAGCTTGAACTCCAGGCGCTGGCACCGGCTGCGGATGGTCTGCGGCAGGCGTGCCGGGTCGCTGCTGATCAGCCACAGGTAGCGGCCGGGCTGCGGTTCTTCCAGCGTCTTGAGCAGTGCATTGGCCGCGGAGCGGTTGATCGCATCGGCCGGATCGACGATCACCACCTGGGCCACGCCGTACTGCGGGGTCAATGCCAGTTTGTCGGTGATCTCGCGCACCTGCTCGATGACGATCTCGGTGCGCAGCTTGTCGCCACTCTTGTTTGGAATGAAGCTCACCAGCTGCAGGTCCGGGTGGGTACCGGCAGCGATCAGGTGGCGGGTGCGCGTGGCGTGCGCGGCATCGCCCTGCGCCAGCACGTGGTCGGCAAGCGCCAGTGCAACCTCGCGCTTGCCCAGCCCGGCCGGGCCGCAGATCAACAGGCCATGCCCCAGCCGGCCCGCGTCGAGCGCGGCCACGGTCTGATCGAATGCGCGCTGCTGCCAGGGCGAGAAGGTGCTCATGCGCCCTTTCCTTCCTGCAGCCAGCGCTCGACCCGCGCGATCACGTCGGCGGCCACGCGTTCCTGCACCTGGCCCGCGTCGATCACGGCGAAACGCTGTGGGTCCTGCTGGGCGCGGCTGCGGAACACTTCACGCACGCGCTGGAAGAAATCGTCCTGCTCGCTCTCGATGCGGTCCGGCCACAGGTCGCGGCCATTGGCGCGCGCGCGACCGACCGCCACGTCCACATCCAGCAGCAGGGTCAGGCCCGGCAACAGGCCAACGGCACGGCGCTCCAGCTCGGCAATCCACTGCGGGTCCAGGCCACGGCCCCCTCCCTGGTAGGCGTAGCTGGAATCGGTGAAGCGATCACTCAGCACGTAGGCACCGCGCTGCAGGGCCGGCTGGATCACCTCCCGCACGTGCTGCGCGCGGGCGGCGAACACCAGCAGCAGTTCGGCCTCGGCACTGAGCGGCTCGGCGGCGATCTCGGCATCGGGCTTGAGTATCAGGCTGCGGATGCGCTCGGCCAGCGGCGTGCCACCCGGTTCACGCGTCAACACGACCTCATGGCCATGCTGGCGCAGGCACGCGCGGATGGCATTGATCGCAGTGGTCTTGCCGGCGCCTTCGCCGCCTTCCAGGCTGACGAAACGCGGGTGGCGTAGCAGCGCGGGACTCATTGCGCCGGGGTCTCCTGGGTGCGTTGCTGGCGCAGCTGCTGCAGGTAGCGCGCTACCGCAGCGTTGTGCTGGTCCAGGCTGGACGAGAACACGTGCGCGCCACTGCCATCGCCAACGGCGACGAAATACAGTGCATCCCCCGCTGCCGGGTGTGCCGCGGCCATCAGCGCGTCGCGACTGGGCATGGCGATGGGGGTCGGGGTCAGGCCCGCACGGGTATAGGTGTTGTAAGGCGTATCGGTGGTCAGGTCGCGGCGGCGGATGTTGCCGTCGTAGGCCGCGCCGATGCCATAGATCACGGTGGGATCGGTCTGCAGGCGCATGCCGATCTGCAGGCGGCGCATGAACACGCCGGCAATCTGCGGGCGCTCGCTGGCCAGCGCGGTTTCCTTCTCGATGATCGATGCCAGCGTCAGCAGCTCGTACGGCGTGTTGATCGGCAGGTCCGGTGCACGGCTCTGCCAGGCCTCGTCCAGCGCCTTTTCCATTGCCGCATGCGCACGCTTGAGCACATCCACGTCGCTGTCACCGCGCTGGTAGATGTAGGTCTCCGGCAGGAACCGGCCTTCCGGATGCTGGCCGCCGAAGCCCAGGCGCTGCATCAGTGCCGCATCATCAAGATCATCGGTGGTGTGCAGCAGTGGATCGGCACGCTTCAGCGCCGCGCGCAGCTGGCGGATGTTCCAGCCTTCGATGATGGTGACGCGGTGCTGCAGGACCTTGCCGGCGCGCATGCGCAGCAGCAGCTCGCGCGGGGTCAGCTGGTTGTCCAGCGCGTACTCACCCACCTTCAGCTTGCCGGCGGCGTCGAGCTGGCGTGCCAGCAGCTGCCACTGTGCGTCCTGGCCTTCGTCCACGCCCGCCTCGCGCAGCTTGCGCAGCACAGTGTTCAGGCCATCGCCGCTGGCGATCACCACGGTCTCTGCGGACGGGGAGATCCGGGCATCGGCGAACTGGGTCTGCTTGTAGAAGAACCACGCACCCGCGCCGGCCACGACCGCGACCAGCACCACCAGCAGCGTTACCACGAACAGACACCCGCGCTTGGCTCCCGCCATGGATTACCTCAGAACTCGATTCCGTCGTGCAGGATACCGGGCGGGTGGGGGGGGGTCTGGGCGGGCGGGGCCGCTCACCCCCGCTGGGCGCGCGGGGATGGCCCGGGGGGTGATCCAGGGGTCGCGCGGGCCCTCCCCCGCCGGGGGTCGATCGCCTACCCTTGCTGGCCCAGGGCGCGCAGCAGGCCACGCGCTTTGGCGCGGGTCTCGTCCAGCTCCTTGTCCGGGTCCGAATCGACCACGATGCCGGCACCGGTGCGGAAACTGACCTCGTAGCCGTCCACCTCGGCGGTACGGATCAGGATGTTCAGGTCCAGGTCGCCATCGCGGTTCAGCCAGCCGAACGCCCCGGTATAGGCACCGCGCGGCACCTGCTCCAGCTCGCTGATGATCTGCATGCAGCGCACCTTCGGGCAGCCGGTGATGGTGCCGCCGGGGAACGTTGCGGCGATCACTTCGCCGGGGGTGACCTCCGGGCGCAGATGGCCGCTGACGTTGCTGACGATGTGGTGCACATGGGCGTAGCTCTCCACCGTCATCAGTTCATCGACCACCACGGTGCCGGGCAGGCAGATGCGGCCCAGATCGTTGCGCTCAAGGTCGATCAGCATCACGTGCTCGGCGCGCTCCTTCGGGTGCCCGACCAGCTCCTGGATGCGCGCGGCATCATCGTCACCCTCGAAACGTGGGCGCGTGCCCGCGATCGGCCGGGTCTGCGCGTGGCCGGCATGCACCGATACCAGCCGCTCCGGCGAGGAGCTGACCACGTGCCGCCCAAACGCACTGAACAGGCCGGCAAACGGTGCGGGGTTGGCGCGGCGCAGCTGTGCGTACAGGGCCTGCGGGCTGACCGGCGTGGCGAACTGCGCGCTCCAGCGCCGCGACAGGTTCACCTGGAACACATCGCCGGCGCGCAGGTAGTCGATCACCCGGCGCACGCCGTCGGTGAAGCGCTGCGGCGCGTCTTCGCCGACCGACTGCGGCGGCTGCCAGCCCTGCCCCGCCTCCGGCAGCGCCTGCGCGGCCAGCGCCACCAGCGAGTCCAGCAGCGCCTGCTCGCCCGCTTCGGCGATGACGAAGCGGGCGTGGTTCTGGTGATCGTGCAGCACGGCCGCCGGGCAGCGCAGCGCCAGTGCCGTCGGCCGGCCATCATCGCGCGCACGCGCCGGCAGCACCGGCTCGATCTGGCTGGCCACTTCGTAGTCGAGCATCAAGGCCCAGCCGCCGCGGAACGGCAGGCTGTGACTGCCATCGTGCGGCAGCCGTGCCTGCTGCCAGGCGCGGTCCAGCGCCTGCAGGAAACTGCCGGGCTGCACCGTATCCTGCTGGTCGCGCACGCAACCATCGGCATCCAGGCGCAGCATGTCGCCCTGTGCGGCCAACAGCAGGCTCCAGCGCCCCTGCGCGGTGCCGGAAGCGGTGGACTCCATCAGCAGCGGGAAACGTTCCGGCGCTTGCTGCTGCAGGGCCAGCAGATCGATCGGATGCGGCAGCGGGTGGATCAGCGGGGCGTGGGTCATGGTGGCCTGCAGGGGAATTCAGATACACGGAAGCCGCCTTGCGGCGGCTTCCTGGTGCGTGGAGCACGTCCGGTCGAGCATGGCCCGACGCGACAACCCGGTCAGACGCGCTTGAAGATCAGCGTGCCGTTGGTGCCGCCGAAGCCGAAGCCATTGGACATCACCACGTCGACCTTGGCCTGGCGCGCTTCATTGGGGACGTAGTCCAGATCACAGCCTTCGCCCGGCTCCTGCAGGTTGATGGTCGGCGGGATGACGTTGTCCTGCAGCGCCATCACCGAGAAGATCGCCTCCACACCGCCGGCAGCGCCGAGCAGGTGGCCGGTCATCGACTTGGTGGAGCTGACCATCATCTTGTAGGCGTGGTCGCCGAAGGCCGTCTTCATCGCCATGGTTTCGCCCAGGTCGCCCAGCGGCGTGGAGGTGCCATGTGCGTTGAGGTAACCCACCTGTTCCGGATTCAGGCCAGCGTCCTTCAACGCCATGGTCATGCAGCGGGCAGCGCCTTCGCCGTTCTCGCTCGGCGCGGTCATGTGGTACGCGTCGGAGCTGGCGCCGAAGCCGGCCAGCTCGCAATAGATCTTCGCGCCACGGGCCTTGGCGTGCTCGTACTCTTCCAGGATCAGGATGCCGGCACCGTCGCCCAGCACGAAGCCGTCGCGGTCCTTGTCCCAGGGGCGCGAGGCCTGTTCCGGTGCGTCGTTGCGGGTGGACATGGCCTTCATCGCGCAGAAGCCGCCCACGGCGGTCGGCGAGGAGCCGCGCTCGGCGCCGCCCACCACCATCACGTCCGCATCGCCGTACTGGATCATGCGCATGGCGGTGCCGATCGAGTGGTTCGAGGTGGCGCAGGCCGAAACCGCCGAGAACGACGGGCCCTTCAGGCCGGTGATGATGCTCAGCTGGCCCGGCAGCATGTTGATGATGGTCTTGGGCACGTAGAAGGGCGAGATCTTCTTGCCCTCGTGGAATTCGATGGTCTGCTCTTCGATGCCGAGCAGGCCGCCGATGCCGGCGCCGACGATGGCGCCGATGCGCTCGGCATTGGCGTCGGTGATCTCCAGGCCCGAATCATGCAGGGCCATGAACGAGGCACCGAGGCCGTAATGGATGAACGGGTCCATCTTCTTGGCATCCTTGCCGCTGACCCGGTACTTGCCGAACAGTGCATTGTCGGCGGTGATGTCGAAGCCCTTGACCTCACCTGCAATCTTGGTGGTGAACCGTTCCAGGTAGGAATCGGCGACGTTGGTCAGCGGACCGATGCCCGAACGACCATGGGTGATGCCTTCCCAGCTGCTGGCCAGATCATTGCCCAACGGCGAGACGATACCCAGGCCGGTTACGACGACGCGACGCTTCATTGCTGATTCTCCTGACCCGAAGATGCTTTCGGGCAACGCGGTTTGCTTCGGTGTGATGCGCAAACACACGGGGCCGCAACAGCGGCCCCATGGGGTGCGGTGCGCGCCGGGCGGATGCCCGCACGCGCACTGCCGTCTGACATCAGGCCTTGACGTGGGCCTTGATGTAGTCGATGGCGGCCTGCACGGTGCTGATCTTCTCGGCTTCTTCGTCCGGGATTTCGCACTCGAATTCTTCTTCCAGCGCCATCACCAGCTCGACGGTGTCCAGCGAGTCAGCGCCCAGGTCATCGACGAACGATGCGCTGGTGGTGACTTCTTCTTCCTTGACGCCAAGCTGTTCGACGACGATTTTCTTGACGCGTTCTTCGATGGTGCTCATGGGATCTCGCTCCAGATGGAGTTGTGGTTCAAAAGTGGTCGCCATCAAGGGCGATGGCCGTGGGATAGTGTAGTGGAAACCGGCGCGCCCTTGCATTGCAGCAAAAATCCACGCAGATCAACCACTTGCGGCGCAATCCGTGCGCCCCTTGCTTACGGCATGTACATGCCGCCGTTCACATGGAGGGTTTCGCCGGTGATGTAGCCGGCAGCCGGGCTGGCCAGGAAGGCCACCGCATGGGCGATGTCTTCCGGCGAACCCAGGCGTTCGAGGGCGATGTCGTTGATCAGCGCGGTGCGCGCTTCTTCCGGCAGTGCCTTGGTCATGTCGGTGTCGATGAAGCCCGGCGCGACCACGTTGACGGTGACGCCACGCGAGCCGATCTCCTTGGCCAGCGACTTGCTGAAGCCGATGATGCCGGCCTTGGCTGCAGCGTAGTTGGCCTGGCCGGCATTGCCGGTCACGCCCACCACCGAGGCGATGTTGATGATGCGGCCCTTGCGTGCCTTCATCATGCCGCGCATGACCGCCTTGCTGGTGCGGAACACGCTGGTCAGGTTGGTGTCGATGATCGAGGCCCAGTCATCGTCCTTCATGCGCATCAGCAGATTGTCGCGGGTGATGCCGGCGTTGTTGACCAGGATCGAGATCGGGCCGAATTCCTTGGCGATGCCATCCAGCACGCTGTCCAGTGCGGCGGCATCGGTAACGTTCAGCGCGCGGCCGTGACCACCGTGGGCCGCCAGGCGCTCGCCGATCGCCGCAGCGCCGGACTCGGTGGTGGCGGTGCCGATGACGGTGGCGCCCTGGGCGGCCAGCAGATCGGCAATGGCGGCACCGATGCCACGGCTGGCGCCGGTGACCAGTGCGATTTCACCCTGCAGGGGCTTGCTCATGATGGTTTCCTCAGACGGGGGCAGCCGCCCCACCCGCGCCGCGTGCAGCGGCCACTGGCAGGGTCGGCAGGAACAGGGGCGATCAGGCCGACCATGCCTCGCGGGCGCTTTCAAAGTCGCCCGGGGTGGCCAGCGAACGGCCGTCGATGGCCTTGTCGATGCGCTTGACCAGGCCGGTCAGCACCTTGCCCGGGCCACATTCGGCAACCTGGGTGATGCCACGGGCGGCCAGGGCCTGCACGCAACCGGTCCACTGCACCGGCTGGTACAGCTGCTGGACCAGCGCGGTGCGGATGGCATCCACGCCGTCGTGCACCTGGGCATCGACGTTCTGTACCACCGGCAGCTGCGGAGCCTGCCAGGACAGCCCGGCCATCACTTCGGCCAGACGGTTGGCGGCCTCGCGCATCAACGGGGTATGCGAGGGCACGCTGACGGCCAGCTTCACTGCCTTGCGCACGCCCTTTTCGGCCAGCAACGCCAGCGCGCGGTCGACTGCTGCCGCATCGCCACCGATCACGATCTGGCCGGGCGAGTTGAAGTTGGCCGGTACCACCACCTGGCTGCCCGCTGCTTCGGCGCAGACGTCCAGCACCAGCTGGTCTTCGGCGCCGAGCACGGCGGCCATGGCGCCCACGCCGGCCGGAGCCGCGTCCTGCATCAGCTGGCCGCGCAGGCGCACCAGGTGCGCACCGTCATGCAGGCTCAGCGCGCCAGCGGCGACCAGCGCCGTGTACTCGCCCAGGCTGTGGCCGGCCAGCACCGACGGGCGCGGACCACCCACGGCGTTCCAGGCGCGCCACACGCCGATGCTCGCCGCCAGCAGGGCCGGCTGCGTGTATTCGGTACGGTTGAGCATTTCCTCCGGGCCACCCTGGGACAGCGCCCACAGGTCGACGCCGGCACCATCGGATGCCTCGGTGAAGGCCTCACGCACCTGCGGGTGCAGCTCGGCCAGCTCGGCCACCATGCCCACAGACTGCGAGCCCTGGCCGGGGAAGACAAAAGCGAGGGTGGATACGGTCACGCGGTCATCCGCTTGTTGCAATCGAAGCGGGCCATGATAAGGGTGAATCCGCCGTGTCGTCTGTACGTGCGCGTATGCAGGGCGTATGGAGCGCGCCGGCAATGCCGGGCCGGCGAACGGTCCCGGCAACGCCGATCCATGCCCGGCGAACGGCTCCGGTAGCGCCGGGCCATGCCCGGCGGATGCAATCAGCAGAACAACTGCAGAATGTCCAGCTCGCCATCGGCAAAGAAGTCCATGCACAGCCCGACCACCATCAGCACCCCCATGGTGGTGGCGCCGTGCGCGATGAAGATCGAATGGGCCAGCGTGCGCGCCGAGCGTCCGAGCTTCATGCAGACCCGGGCCAGGCGCTGCAGGCGGCCGCTCACAGCGTGCACGTGCTCGCGTACCGGCGCCTGCACGGTGCCGATCGCCTCGGCCATCATCGCCTGCAGGCAGTCAGGCCGGTCGGCGTAGTACTTGGCCACGCCATAGCCGAACATCAGCCAGTCGCGCGCCTGGGCTTCTGCCAGATCCATCACTTCCAGCGGATCTTCCTCGAAGTCGATGAAACCGACCCGCTCGCCATCCCAGGTGAGGTTGCGCGGCAGCGGCTGGCCGAAATAGGCGCCACGGCTGTGTGCTTCGGCAAGTGCCCGCATTGCGGCCATCACCAGCCGGTCCCGCCCGGCGTCGTCGGCCTCGCGCAGGCAGGTGTTGAACGAGCTGCCGTTGTCCCCGATCACCAGCGCGGCATGGCCGCTGCCGATCACGTCGGGCACGTTCACCCCTTGTGCCTGCAGTTCGCCCAGGCGGCGGGCCTCGACCTCGCGTGCGGCGTCTCCGCCCCGGTGCGGCGGCGGGCGCAGCGCGTCCAGCTGGAACCGGCGGGCGACGAAATTGAGCAGGCCCAGGGCCATGGCTCGGCTTCCCTTGCCGTACTGCTTCAGCCAGGCGCGCTGCCCGTCGATGACGATGGGCTCAACCATGACAGGACCTCCTTAAACGCGTTACGGCCCCGGAGGGCCGCAACGACAGACTTCACGTTGTCGTAACTTGCACTATCAATAGCGCAACAGGGCCGAACCCCACGTGAAGCCGCCACCAAAGGCTTCCAGCAGCAGCAGCTGACCGCGCTCGACGCGGCCCGAGCGGACCGCAGCGTCCAGCGCCAGCGGCACCGAGCCGGACGAGGTGTTGCCATGCTGGTCGACGGTGACCACGACCTGGTCCATCGACATTTCCAGCCGCTTGGCGGTGGCTTCGATGATGCGCAGGTTGGCCTGGTGCGGGATCAGCCAGTCCAGGTCCGACTTGTCCAGGCCATTGGCAGCCAGGGTCTCGTCCACGACCGAGTCCAGCGCCTTGACGGCGTACTTGAACACGTCGTTGCCCTTCATGTTGATGGTGCCGCCGCCATTGGCGCCGTCCTTGAAACCGGCCGAAACGCCGACCGGATTCCACAGCAGTTCCTTCTTGCTGCCATCAGAGTGCAGATGCGTGCTGAGGATGCCGGTTTCCTCGTCGGCCTTGAGCACGACGGCGCCAGCACCATCACCGAACAGCACGCAGGTGGTGCGGTCGTTCCAGTCGACGATGCGGGTCAGGGTTTCCGCGCCGATCACCAGCACGTGCCTGCAGTCGCCGGAACGGATGAACTTGTCGGCCACGCTCAGCGCGAACACGAAGCCCGAGCAGGCCGCGTTGACGTCGAAGGCGGGGCAACCGGCCACACCGAGCTTGGCCTGGATGAGGCACGCGGTGGACGGGAAAATCAGATCAGGCGTGGTCGTGCCGACCACGATCATGTCGAGCTGGGAAGCGTCGATGCCCGCCGCTTCAAGCGCACGCAGCGCAGCCTGGTAGCCGAGATCGCTGGTGGTCTCGCCTTCGGCCGCAATGTGCCGCTCACGAATACCGGTGCGCGTCTGGATCCACTCGTCCGAGGTTTCGACCATTTTTTCCAGGTCGGCGTTGGTCAGGACTTTTTCCGGCAAATAGCTGCCGGTGCCCGCGATCCTCGAGTAGATCCGCTTGCTCATCATGTTTCCTGTTGCGCGGGCCGCCGATCACCGGCACGCCCGGGGAAAGAAGGCAAAGGCCGCTGCCCGTCGGGCAGCGGCCTTCCCGGCACATCAATCTTCTTCGACGGCCGAGGTCTTGGTCTGGATGACCTTCTTGCCACGGTAGAAACCGTCGGCAGTGATGTGGTGACGCAGATGCACTTCACCGGTGGTCGGGTCGGTCGACAGCTGCTTGGCGCTCAGGGCGTCATGCGAACGACGCTGGCCGCGACGGGACGGGGTAACACGGGATTTCTGGACAGCCATGGGATTGCTCCAAACTCGGTTCGTTTTGCTTCGTCGTTTCGTCGCACAGGACGCCAGCGCCCAGCACACTTTTCGCTTTCGCCGCAGCCGCCGACGACAACCGGCTGCTATTGTTTCTTCAACGCCGCCAACGCCGCGAACGGGTTGGCCTTCTTCGTTTCTTCTTCGCTCGGTGCCCAGTCCTTGTCGACTGCTTCACCGTCGGGTGACAGCGGTACCACCGGCACCGCCAGCACCAGTTCGTCCTCGACCAGGTCCAGCGGACGCAGCTGGCCATCTTCCGGCACCAGCAACGCCTCGTATTCCTCCGGCAGGGACGATTCCTCGTCCTCGTCGCGGATCAGGCCAAGCCTCTGGGTCACCTTCACCGGCAACAGGAATCGCTGCATGCTGCGCTGACAGGTCAGCGGCAGCGCGGTGTCGATGGTCAGTTCCACATAGGATACCCGCAAGACGTCGTCGCGACCGAACTCAAGCGAGTACACGCACTCGCCGTCGGTATCTGCGACCAACCCCTGCAGGCGGGTCAATTCAGCCAGGGACACCTGACCGTCGAAGCGCCTTCGCGCTACAACCATCCGCCAGGCATCCAGCGTTTCGGGCACGTTCGCGGACATAAGCCGCTGAATACTAAGGATCCGGGCGGCGGCTGTCAAATGCCCGCCACATGAGGCTTGCCGCTGGCAGTCAGCCCGGGCCAGACTGCCGCACCCTGCCCCGGTATTGTTGCATGACCCTGGTCCTGGCCTCCACCTCCCGTTACCGCCGCGAACTGCTGCAGCGGCTGGCCCTGCCGTTCGAGTGCGCGCGCCCGGAGGTGGATGAAACGCCGTTGAGCGGTGAAGCCCCGCTGGATCTGGCGGTACGCCTGGCCGCGGCCAAGGCGGCCGATGTGGCCGCCCGCCACCCGGGCGCCTGGGTGATCGGCTCGGACCAGGTCGCCGATCTGGAAGGCCGGCCGCTGGGCAAGCCAGGCACGGTCGATGCCGCTTGTGCGCAGTTGGCGGCCATGGCCGGACGCACCGTACGCTTCCACACCGCCCTCAATCTCACACGGGACGGAGAATCTTTCGCAGCGCTGGATCTGACCGAAGTGCGCTTCCGTCATCTTGATGCCGCGGAAATCGCCCGTTATGTCGCTGCCGAGCAGCCCCTTGACTGTGCCGGCAGCTTCAAATGCGAAGGACTGGGCATCAGCCTGTTCGAAGCCATCGACAGCCGCGATCCCACTGCGCTGGTCGGCCTGCCCCTGATCGCCCTGTGCGGCGTGCTGCGCAGGGCCGGATTCCGGGTGCCCTGAGCCCCGGGGTAGCGCCTTCAGCGCTTCTCCACCACGAACGGCTGCTCCTGCCATGCTTCCACGCTGCCGTCGTGGCCGTACAGGCGCAGGCCCAGCCAGTGCTTGCCCGGTGCCAGCACGGAGGTATCGAGGCTGGCATCGAAGCCCACGGCCGGATGCTGCGGATCGGTGCTGTCCGGCCAGGCCGGGCGCAGGTCGAACTCGCGACCGTAGCGTGCATCGCCGATCGAGCGGCCATCGACCAGCACCTCCACGCGCGCCAGGCCGACGCCGTCCTTGAAGGCCCAGCCCCGGATCGCCAGCGTGCCGGACACCTTCTCGCCATTGGACGGCGCATCCAGCCACGCCATCGCCGGCGTCACGCAGGGCCCCGGCGCGCGCTGCGCCGGCAGGCGGAACAGCAGGAAGCGCTGGAAGCCGTGGTCACTGCTGACAATCCGTGGTGCCGGCAGCGGCCCCACCTGTTCGCAGACCGCGTGATAGCGGTCCAGCAGCTCGCGGTACCGCTGGTCGCTGGGTGACAGCACCAGCAGCATGGGCGCGGTGCGCTCACCGGCATGCACCAGGTTCCACTGCGCCAGCTGCGCCGTGCGGCCATGCTTGTCGTTGAGCGGGTGCGGCAACACTTCGATATCGCCATCGCCCAGCTGGAAGCCCAGCTCGGCCCCCACCTTGAAGTTGCCGGCCAGGACACGCGTGCCTTCGGGCATCTGCTGCAGTTCCTCGCGGACCGCCGTGGCCAACGGCTCCCAGCCGGCGAAATTGCGCGGGTAGTACTTGCTGCCGGCCATCTGCTCGCGCAGTGCCGGCGTGGATGCCATCAGGTAGTAGCCGAACGCCAGCACCATGCCCAGCCCTGCCAGCCACCACCCTGTCCTGCGCAGCCAGCGCGGCCATCCATTGAGCACCACCGGTACCGCGACCAGCAGCGCCAGGTAGCCCGGCAGCGGCCAGTGGAAACTGATGCGCTCGACATCGGTGAAGAACCCCAGCAGGAAGATGCCCAGCGTCGATACGCCGCCCACCAGCCCGAAGTAGCGCCACTGCACGCGCGCACCACCACCGCTGCGCGTGCCGGCCAGCGCCACCTTCCACATCGCGATGCACAGAATGGGGGTGACCAGCATCGGCTGGATCACCAGGAACCACAGCCCACCCCACTCGAACGCCCAGGGATGGCGCTCGACCACCTGGAACTTCAGCCCGGCATCGTGGTTGTCCGCATTCCACGCCAGCAACGGCAACCAGGCCAGTACACCAATGGCCAGCGCGACCCAGACCCGCGGATCGGCCAGCATGCGCCGGCCCTGCGGCAACGCCAGCAACGCGATGAAGCCGACGCCGATCACACCGATGAAGCGATAGTGGCTGAGCGCACCGATCAGCAGGCCCAACGCCAGCTTCATCGCCGATGATGCGTCCACATTGTGCAGCAGGCGCGCACCCGCGTGCAGGCACAGCACGGCCGCCAGCGCCATGGGTACGTCCGGCACCGCCAGCAGCCCCAGCGTGGCCGACAGTGGCATCAGCAGAGTAAGGCTGCCTGCCTGCCAACCGGCCACGGCACCGAACCAGCGCGTGGCGATGCGCGAAACCAGCCAGGGCAGCAACGCACCTATCGCCAGGAACGGCAGGCGCAGGGCCAGCACGTGATGACCGCCGATCTCCACGCCCAGCCGGGCCATCCACGCGGTCAGGCCCGGCAGATCGGAATAGGCCGCCGCCAGGTGCTGGCCTTCCTGCCAGTAGAACGCTTCATCGACGAACAGTGGCAGGCGCGCGGCCACCACCAGCTTGGCCGCTGTGACCAGCGTCCATAACCAGAGAAAAATCGTCCGTGCGCGCTGTTCGCCCTGCATTGCTCTATGGATAATCGAGGAGATTCCAGATCAGAGACGATCATGCCAGCTTCGTCCCCCAGTCCCAGCATGCTAACCGATCAACTGCGCCAGTCCCTGCGGGAGGCCCAGGATCAGGTCAACGCGCTGGTGCTGGGCAAGGTTCCGGAAGTGCGGCTCGCCTTCGTCGCGCTGCTGTCCGGTGGACATCTGCTGATCGAGGACCTGCCCGGCCTCGGCAAGACCACGCTGGCCCACGCGCTGGCCAGCAGTCTGGGCCTGGGCTTCCAGCGCGTGCAGTTCACCTCGGACCTGTTGCCGGCCGATGTGCTTGGCGTATCGGTGTATGAGGCAGGCAGTCGCCAGTTCCAGTTCCATCCCGGCCCGGTGTTCACCCATGTGCTGCTGGCCGATGAAATCAACCGCGCGCCACCACGCACGCAGAGCGCGCTGCTGGAGGCCATGGCCGAACAGCAGGTGACACTGGATGGACAGACGCATGCGCTGCCGGACCCCTTCTTCGTGATCGCCACCCAGAATCCGGTGGACCTGTCGGGCACGTTCCCCTTGCCCGACTCGCAGCTGGACCGTTTCCTGCTGCGGCTGGCGATGGGCTATCCCAGCCCGCAGGCCGAGCGCGAGCTGCTGCGCGGCACCGATCGCCGCGACCTGATCGCACGTGCGATGCCGAAACTGGACGAAGTGCAGGTGCGGGCATTGCGTGAGGCCGTAGGCCAGGTCCACGCCAGCGACGCGCTGGTCGACTACGTGCAGGCCCTGCTGACACGCAGCCGCCAGCATGCAGGCGTGCGCGTAGGGCTGTCGCCTCGTGCCGGACTGGCGCTGCTGCGTGCAGCCCGGGCGCATGCGCTGCTGCTCGGCCGCAGCCATGTCATTCCCGAAGACGTGCAGACGCTGTTCGTGGCGGTGGCGGGGCATCGACTGGTGGCCGAAGCCGAGTCCAGCTCCGGGCCTGCGCTGGCACGCGCGATCCTGCAGACCGTCACGGTGGACTGAGCGTGGCCTCGCGCTGGGCGCGGCTGCAGCTGCTGGCACGCCCGCGTGCGCCGGAAGCACTGCCGCAGCGGTTGAACCGCCACCGCATCTACGTGCTGCCTACACGCTTCGGCCTGTTCGTCGCCACGCTGCTGTCAGCGATGCTGCTGGGTGCGCTGAACTACAACAACAACCCCGCGTTGCTGCTGGCGTTGCTGCTGGCGGCGGCGGCAATCGCCAGCGCCATTGCCGCGCACCTGCAGTTGTCGGGCGTGCAGATCGATGCGATCTCCGCCGAGCCGGTGCCTGCCGGCCAGCCGCTGCGGCTGCGCGTGGACCTGTCGCTGCGTGATCCGCGGCCACGACAGGGGCTGCACCTGCAACTGGGCGACAGCCAGGCCTGGACCTCGCTGCCGGCACAGGGGCGCGGCGAAGTGGAGCTGGACGTCCCCAGCGAACGTCGCGGCTGGCGGGAGCTGTCGCGCATCCGCCTGTCCACCACGCAACCGTTGGGCCTGGTCCGTGCGTGGTCGTGGGTGTGGCCGGAACAGCCATTGCTGGTGTATCCCCTGGCCGAAGCGTTGGCCCCCGCGCTGCCGGAGCGCGGCAACGATCCATTGCACACCCGCGCCCACGCCAGCGGCGAAGAGCTGCACCAGCTGCGCCCCTACCGCGCCGGAGACGCGCCACGCAGCATTGCCTGGAAGCACTCCGCGCGCCGCGACAGCCTGCTGGTCCGTGAGTACGAAAAGCCGGTCGGCATCGAGGTCGTGCTGGACTGGCACACGCTGGCGCCACTGCCGACCGAAGCGCGCATCGCACGCCTGGCGCGCTGGATCGACATGGCCGAACGCGGCGGTCGCCGCTACACCCTGCTGCTGCCCTCGCATCCGCCACTGGGGCCAGGACAGGGCGCCAGCCATCACCATCTCTGCCTGCGCGCGCTGGCGCTGATGCCGCATGACTGACGCCGCGCCCACGCTCGACCGCAACGCCCGCACCTGGACCCTGGCCAGCGCTGCGCTTGCGCTGCTGCCGTTGCTGCTGCAGTTGCCGCCGATGCTGGCCACGGTGATCGCGCTGGCTGCGCTGCTGACGGCTGCGCTGTCGTGGCGACGCGTGTTGCCGATGCCGGTGCGCCTGCTGCTCGTGCTGGGCATGCTGGCCGCCATCGTCTGGCAGATGGGCCTGGTCCGCCCCGGACGCGATACCGGCTGTGCACTGCTCGCCGCGATGCTTGCAATCAAGTCCAGCGAGCTGCGCAGCCTGCGCGATGCACGCAGCCTGCTGGGCTTTGCGCTGTTCTCGCCATTCGCCGCCTTCCTGCTGGACCAGGGCCCGCTGACCACGCTGCTGGCGGCGCTGGCCGGCCTTTGTGCACTGCTGGCCCTGCAGCGCCTGGCACAGGGCGAGGGTCACGCCGACGCCTTGCCGTTGCGCGGCCAGCTGAAGGGCGTCGGCCGGCTGCTGGCGCTGGGCCTGCCACTGGCGCTGGCGTCGTTCTGGCTGTTTCCGCGTCTGTCCACGCCGCTGTGGGGCGTACCCGAACGCGCGGTCAGTACGCCGGGCCTGTCCGACAGCATGGAGCCGGGGCAGTGGCTGGACCTGATGGCCGACGACACACCTGCGCTGCGGGTGCAGTTCTTCGGCGCCGTACCCGATCCGGACCAGCGCTACTGGCGAGGACCGGTGTTGACCGACTTCGATGGCCGACGCTGGACCCGTGACCGTGCCCGCACGCAGCGCCCACCCGCGATCGTCGATGCCGGTGCGCGCGGCTGGGACTACCAGATCGACTACGAGCCGACCGACCGCCGCCAGCTGGTGGCACTGGATCTGCCGACCCGTGCGCCGGAAGGCAGCACGCTGGATGCGGACATGAGCCTGCTCAGCGACCGCACGCTGTCGGCGCTGAGCCGGTGGCGCCTGCACTCGGCGCCGCCGCAGCACTTCGACAGCGCGCTCCCCCCCTACCTGCGACGCGCAGCGCTGCAGTTGCCGGCCGGCTTCAATCCACGCACCGCCACCCTCGCCCGGCAGTGGCGGCAGGAGGCGGGCAGCAACGATGAGGCCGTGGTACGTCGCGCACTGCAGTGGATCACCACCGATTTCTCCTACACGCTGGACACGCCCGTGGCCGGCCGCGACCCCATCGATGAATTCCTGTTCGGCTACAAGGCAGGCTTCTGCGAGCACTTCAGCTCGGCCTTCGTGGTGCTGATGCGCAACGCAGGCATTCCGGCCCGCGTGGTGACCGGCTTCGCCGGCGGCACGCGCAACCGGGTGGGCGACTACTGGGTCGTGCGGCGGATGGATGCCCACGCCTGGGCCGAGGTCTGGCTGCCGCAACGGGGCTGGGTGCGGGTCGATCCCACGGCCGCCGTCGCCCCCGAACGCATCCTGGACACCCTCGACGATCGCCTGCTGGCAGACGCCGGCAATCCGCTGCAGCAGCGCTGGCTGCAGCTGGGTCAGATGGGCGACTGGCTGCGCCGTGGCTGGAACGACCTGGTGCTGTCCTTCGATGCGCGCCGCCAGCAGCAGCTGTTCAAGCCCCTGGGTCTGGACGACATCGCGCCGGGACAGTTGCTGTCAGGCTTCGTGATGGCCGCGTTGGCAGCCGTGCTGTGGATGGCATGGCTGCTGGCCCGGGGCGAGCGCGAACGCGACCCGCTGCTGCGCGCCTGGCACCGCCTGGGCCGGCGCTACGCCCGGCTCGGCTTGGCCCGCGAACCGCACGAGCCGGCACTGCTCTGGGCCCGTCGCGTCCATGCGTGCCGGCCCGATCCGGCCCTGCTGGCACTCAGCCAGCGTTTCGCCGACGCGCGCTACGCTGGAACTTGCACCGACCTCGCTTCATTATTGCGGGACCTGCGCAGGCATCGCCCGACTTCCGGAGCCTCCCCATGAACACCAAGTTCCTTCTCACCGCTGTGGCCACGCTGGCCCTGTCGGCCTGCGCCACGGCCCCAAAGCCGCTGCAGGGACAGTTCAGCATGGTCTCCCCGCGCGATTCAGTCGCCACCCAGCAGGTCGGCACGCCCGTGCGCTGGGGCGGCCGCATCATCGAAACCAAGCCCGGCCAGGGCGAGACCTGCTTCCAGATGATCTCGCGCCCGCTCAACGCCTCCGGCCGCCCGAACACCACCTCGTCCGATGCCAGCGACGGCCGCTTCATCGCCTGCCGCTCCGGCTTCTACGATCCGGCGGTGTTTGAGCCCGGCCGTGACGTGACCTTCATCGGCAAGATCGATGGCTACCAGAACACCCGCATCGGCGAGTACGACTATCGCCTGCCGAAGCTGTCGGCCGATGTGATCTACCTGTGGCCGGAGCAGCGACAGGTCGACGTCGTGCCCTACCCCTATGGCCCCTGGGGCCCGGGCCCGTATGGCCCGTACTGGGGCTACGGCCGCTGGGGCTGGTGGTAACCCCCCTCCGGTACGCATGACGCAGAAGGCCGCCCACCGGGCGGCCTTCTGCTTGCACGGCATCGCGCCGGCGGGCGCTTACTTCCCGGGCGCGCCGAAATGGCCCAGCGGCGCGCCGGCCAGCAGATGCATGTGGATGTGGAACACGGTCTGCCCCGCATCCTCACGGCAGTTCATCACGATGCGGTAGCCCTGCTCGGCAAAGCCCTCGCGGCGCGCATAGTCGGCCGCCGCCAGGGCCAGCTTGCCGATCAGGTGCGCCTGCGAAGGCTGCAGGTCGTCCAGGGTCGGAATGATTTCATTCTTCGGAATGAACAGCACGTGCACCGGCGCCTGCGGCGCGATGTCCTTGAAGCCCAGCACGTCTTCGTCTTCATAGACGATGGTGGCCGGAATCTCGCGACGGATGATCCTGCTGAAAAGGGTTTCGTTGCTCATGGTCGGCCTCGGTGAAATGTCGCCTGCATTGTAGGCAACCCCCGCCCTTCAAAGGGCCAGGCCGTCAATCGCGGAATTCGCTGCGGGTGCCGAACGCGTGCGACAGCGTGCCGCGATCCACGTATTCCAGTTCGCCCCCCAGCGGCAGCCCCTGCGCCAACCGGCTCGGCCGGACCTGGCGGGCCCGCGCCAGCTGCGCCAGATAATGCGCGGTGGCCTCTCCCTCGACGGTGGCGCTGGTGGCGATGATCAGCTCCTGCACTTCGCCTTCGCCAAGGCGCTGCTCCAGCTGCTCCAGGCCCAGGTCGCGCGGACCGATGCCGTCGAGCGGCGACAGACGCCCCTGCAGCACGAAGTAGACACCCCGGAAGCCGGTGGCATTCTCGATGGCAAGGCGGTCGGCGGGCGATTCCACCACGCACAGCTGGCTGCGCTCGCGACTGCCGTTGGCGCAGGTCGGGCACAGTTCGGTTTCACTGAAATCGCGGCACTGCGCGCAGTGGCCGATGCGCTCTACGGCCAGCGCCAACACCTCGGCCAGGCGCTGGCCGCCGTCGCGTTCGCGTTCCAGCAGGTGGTAGGCCATGCGCTGCGCGGTCTTCTGGCCCACGCCAGGCAGCACCCGCAGCGCATCGATCAATTGTTCAAGCAGGGGTGCGGACACGGCAGCTTCTGGCTTTATGGGTGTGCGCGGCACCCGGCAACGCGGGCACCGCGCCGACGATCAGAACGGCAGCTTCATGCCCGGCGGAAGCTGCATGCCGGCGGTAGCCGAGCCCATCTTCGACTTCGATTCGGCATCGATCTTGTTGGAGGCATCGTTGAACGCCGCGGCGATCAGGTCTTCCAGCATCTCCGGGTCACTGGCCAGCGACGGGTCGATGCGCACCTTGCGGCACTCCTTGGCACCAGTCAGCGTCACGCTGACCATGCCACCGCCGGCACTGCCGGTCACTTCGATCCTGGCGATTTCTTCCTGGGCCTTCTGCAGGTTCTCCTGCATCTTCTGGGCCTGCTGCATCAGTTGGGCGATGTTGCCGCGCATAGTGTCTTACTCGTCAAAAGAACGGATGGAATCGGAAACGACCCGGGCGCCGTGTTGCTGGATCAGCACCTGCACTTCCGGATCGTCCATGAAAACAGCCTCTGCCACCTGTTGCCGCTCCCCGCGCTGGCGATCGGCGCGCTGGTGCAGGGTCTCGGCCGGAACGTGTTCGGTTTCCACGGTCTCGACCACGATCTTCAGCGCGTGCCCCAAGGCCTTTTCCAGCATTTCGCCAAGAGCGGCCAGCGCGCGTTCCGAGCGCAGGTACTCAAATCCGGGCGAAAGCCCCAGTTTCAAGGTCCCCTGCCGGCAGGAGATGAAGGCGGCATTGGCCGCAAGCTGCCGTGAAGGCCCGCTCAGGCCGCTGTTGGCGACCAGGTCCAGCCAGTCTTCCGCCGTCGCCAGCTCGCCGATGTCAGCCCGCGCGCCCGTCTCCGCCGACGCGACGGGCGCAGGTGGAGCGATGACGATGCCCTCGGAACGGAACGGACGCTCGGGCGCGGCTGATGCAGCGACCGGAGGCGACGGCTCATGCCAGGGCGCGACCATGGCCGCGTCCGGCGTGGCGACATCCGCAGCCAGTGCCTGGTCGCGGGCCTCGGCCTCATCCGTGGCCCACGGCGGAAGATCATCGACGGCCACCGGCACCGGGATGCCGTCGGCCTTGACCGGCGGCGGCGACACCGGTTCTTCGACCGGAACCGGCTTCGGCTCAGGCGCCGGATCAGGTTCGGGTTCGGGCGCCGGCTCTGGCTCCGGGTCGGGTTCGCGTGGGGCGGCCTGCGCAGGCACGCGGGCCGGGATCGCGGCAGCGGCGGCCACCGGGGCCGTTTCCTGGCTGCCAGCACCCGCCCCACCACCGGGCATCGCCCCCCCGGCGGCACCGCCGGCGGCATCCACCGAACGCGGCACCGGCGGCACCGACGCTGCCGGGCGGAACGCCAGCATGCGCAGCACGGCCATTTCAAAGCCCGCGCGCGGGCTCGGCGCCAGCGACAGGTCGCGACGGCCGTTCAGGGCCATCTGATACCAGAGCTGCACCACCTCCGGACGCAGCCGCCCGGCGAACGCTGCCGCGTCCAGGCCTTCAGCCGCGGCGGCAACACCCGGTACCAGCTGCTGCACCTGGATGCGATGCAGGCCTTCGGCCAAGGCCTCCAGCACGCCACTCCAGTCGGGCGAGAATTCCGCCAGTGCCGCCACCACCTGCAACAGGCGCGACCCGTCACCTTCGGCGAGGGCATCGAGCATCGCTGCCACCTGGGTGCGATCGACGGTCCCCAGCATCGTGCGCACCACATCGTCGCGCAGCGCACCACCGGCGTAGGCGATGGCCTGGTCCAGCAGCGACAGACCGTCGCGCAAACTGCCGTCGGCGGCCTTGGCCAGCTGCACGATGGCACTGCCGTCGGCTTCGATTTCCTCGGCCGCCAGGATGCGGGTCATCTGGCCCTGGATCTGGTCCTCATCCAGGCGCTTGAGGTTGAACTGCAGGCAGCGGCTGAGCACGGTGACCGGCAGCTTCTGCGGATCGGTGGTGGCCAGCAGGAACTTGACGTGCTCCGGCGGCTCTTCCAGCGTCTTCAGCAGCGCGTTGAACGCCGCCTTCGAGAGCATGTGCACTTCGTCGATCAGGTAGACCTTGTACTTGCCGCGCGAGGGCATGTACTGCGCGTTCTCGATCACCTCGCGGACGTCATCCACGCCGGTGTTGGACGCGGCGTCGATCTCCAGCAGGTCGATGTAACGACCGGCATCGATGTCCAGGCAGGCCGGGCACTGGCCGCACGGATCGGCACTGGTGCCCTGCTCGCAGTTCAGCGACTTGGCGAAGATGCGCGCGATGGTGGTCTTGCCCACACCGCGGGTACCGGTGAACAGGAACGCGTGGTGGACCCGGCCACTGTCCAGCGCATTGCTGAGCGCACGGACCACGTGTTCCTGGCCCACCAGCTCGGCAAAACGCTTCGGACGCCACTTGCGGGCAAGGACGAGATAGGACATCAGGCCACCGTCTTCCATCGGATGCTCCATTGTGCCACGCCTGTCCATCCCCCTCCGCCTGCGACGCGCCCTGAATGGGTGCTTGTGTCCTGCCGCGCCGCCCGCTAGAATCTGCGCCCCTGCTGAGGCGTTTGCCGATGGCAGGGATCCGGAGAGGTGTCCGAGTGGTTGAAGGAGCACGCCTGGAAAGTGTGTAAGCGTCTAAACCGCGCTTCGGGGGTTCGAATCCCCCTCTCTCCGCCAGATGAATGAAAAAGCCGCCCATCGGGCGGCTTTTTTATTTGTCTGGTGGAGAGCATCGGGGTGACACGCCTCGCCGGGGTTCGACGGATCTGCGGGAGCAGATCCGGACCGCCGAAGGCGGGTCCCGAAGCGCAGTGCGCGCAGGGATCGGGTGCAGGGATGCACCCGACAATCCCCCTCTCTCCGCCAGATGAATGAAAAAGCCGCCCAACGGGCGGCTTTTTTATTTGGTGGGCAGTCGGTTGTCCAGGAAACTGCGCCCAATCTCAGCTGCTGGACAGCTTCATCAGCACCAGCCCCGACACGATCAGCACCGCCGCGCCGATCCGCATCGGGCTGACCTGTTCACCCAGGAACACGATGCCGACCACGAAGGCACCGACCGCGCCGATACCTGTCCAGATCGTGTAAGCCGTTCCCAGCGGCAGGCTGCGCATGGCCACGGCCAGCAGCCAGAAACTGGCGATCATGCCGGCGAGAGTGACCAGGGTGGGAGTGAGCCTGGTGAAGCCTTCCGATTGCTTCATCGACACGGCCCAGACGATTTCCAGCAGGCCAGCGAACAACAGATAGATCCAGGCCATGACGGCCCTCCTCTTGGCAGGGCCAGGCCGTCCTGGTCATTGATTCCCGATGCGGGGGAGGTCGTTCCTCCTGGCCCGGGATTCTAGCAACGCCCGCGCCGCCCGGCCGCGAATACGCGCCGCGGGTTACAGCAGATTCAGCGCATGGCGCTGGCGTCGATACGCATGCCTGCGCTAGAATGCGCGCCTGCCATCGGCCAGCCGATGTGCAGTCCGGCTGTGGTCTCCGGCGCACCCTGCGCTGCTTCCCCTGATCCGTGAACAGGCCGCCTCCGGGCGGCCAACGTCTCTATGGTGGCCCCGTCGGCCCCTCGCGACGCTAGGTCGAAAACCCCGCCAGGGCCGGAAGGCAGCAACGGTATCGATCGACGCGGGCGCCGAGGTCAGCCGGCGGGGCCATCGCCTTTCTGGCAGTGCCGCGCTCTGGTAAGAGGTCAACCCTGGTTGGCCCCCTCGCCGGGCGTGGCCCGGCGCTACCGTGCTTCGGGCGTCCCTTGATGGAATACCACCCGCCATCCCTGCCCATGCCTGCGCCACAACGAACTGCGCAGCACCCAGCGCTGCGGCTGGCCATCCAGGTGGTAGCGGCTGCGATAACGCACCTGGGCCAGGTCTGGTGCCAGCAACGAGACCGCGTACTGCTCCGATTCGATCTGCACCTGCGCCCGCTCCAGCGGAATCTCCGCCAGCGCAGCCGCACGGCCATAGCACTGGCCGGAGCTGCCGATCTCGCTGAAATCCTCATCCAGCAGTTCCGACAGCCGCGCGCGATCACCGCGCACCTGCGGGGTGTGCAGCGCGCGTTCCAGATGTTCCAGCTCGGCCGCCAGCGCCGCGTCGGCAGGCTGGCCAGAGGTATTCACGGCGGATCCTGCGCCAGCACGTGCGGCGCGGTCGGGGTCGCCAGCGGCACACACTGGCCCGGCTGTGCCACGCGGTGTCCGCGCGCGGCCAGCGCAGCACCATCGGCCACGCTGGCGTAGTGGTACAGCATCATCCGCGCCTGCAGCTCAGCGCTGTACTCGCGCTCCAGATCATCGACCCCGGTATGCGATGGATTGCCGTGCAGGCCGCAGTCGTGGGCGATCAGCTCGTTGTCACTGGCGTACCGCGCCAGCATCTCCGGGATCGGCCGGGTATCACCGCTCCAGGTCAGCGCGCCCTGCAGGCGCAACCCATAGGCGGTCTCCGGCCAGTGGTGGCGTGCCGGGAATACTTCCAGGCGCACGCCTTCATGCCAGAACGCGTCGCCGACCACGACCAACTGGAACGCATCCCAGAAATTGGCACCGCCCTCGGCCAGCACATTGGGGTAATCGCCGATGCGCCTGTGCAGCAGCGGCACCACGGTGGCCGGCACATACAGGCGCACCTTCCCACGCCGCTGCGCGTTGAAGTAGGTATCCACGAACAGCCGCTCGAAACCGGCCACATGGTCCAGGTGGACATGCGTGATGAACAGCGCCTGCGGCATGTGGCCGTAGTGCGCCCTGAAGGCGGTCAGGCCTTCCCCGCCACAGTCGATCGTCAACCACGGCCGACCTTCGCGCTCGATCACCGACATCGGTGATCCCAACTCGACCGCCGACGCATTGCCGACGCCGAGGAAACGCAACGACCAGTCCATCAGGTGCCCCGGTTCCAGGCCATGTCATAGGCGCGGCGCAGCCGCGCGTAGTCCTTCTGCACGTCCTCTACGCTGCGCTCGCCGCGCAGCTTGATCAACGAGCGCAGCAGGCGCTTGAGGTTGCGCTCCCGCCAGGCGGTGGCCGGAATGCGGATGACGCCACGATCGAAGTCGATCAGCCAGCCATGGCCGTTGCTGTCGAACAGGATGTTGTGCGCGTTGAGGTCGGCATGGTCCAAGCCGGCACGGTGGAAGCGGGCGATCAGCCGACCGGTCTCTTCCCACGGCGCGCCACGTCCGGCAACCAGCGCGCGGTCGGCCAGCGAACGCACCCCTTCGATCCGTTCCATCAGGATCGCCGCCCGGTAGCGCATGCCCTGCCGCATGTAGAAAGCCGCCACCGGCCGGGGAACCGGCAGCTTCAGCGCGCGCAGGGCCCGCATCAGCCGGAACTCGGCAAAACTGCGGGTCCGGTCGGCGCCCCGCCACAGGTACTGGTCGTGGCTGATCCTGGCCACCAGGCCACCGCGCAGGTAGTGGCGCAGCACGCTGGGGCCGAACGGCGCGTCCACGAACCAGGCGCTGCCACGCCCCCCCTCGCCCACCGGCCGGGCCCGGCTGCCCCAGTGCTGGGGAGAGAACAGGCCGATGTCGGCTTGCCGCAGGCGCTCGCGGTCGAACAGAATGGCCCCGATGCCGCGACCCTCGCGGCATGGCGTCAGCGCTTCATTGGCGTCGAATGCGACCATTTCTTTGAGTCTAACAACACATGGCATCAGCGTCCTCATCCTTGTGCCTTCTGCGCCTGTCCGCACTTGGCGATGTCACCCACGTGGTGCCCCTGGTGCGTACGCTGCAGGCCGCACGCCCGGACACGCCGATCCACTGGATCATCGACAAGGCCGGGCAGAAGCTGCTCGAGGGTCTGCCGGGCGTGACCTTCCATGCCTACGACAAGAAGAGCGGCATGGCCGGCGTCAAGGAGCTGCGCAAGCAGCTGCCACCGGGGCGCTTCGAGGCGCTGCTGCAGATGCAGGTGGCCTTCCGCGCGAACCTGCTGTCAGCGTTCATCCCGGCCGAACGCCGCATCGGATACGACCGCAGCCGCTCGAAGGATCTGCACGGGTTGTTCATCAACGAACGCATTCCGGACCGCCCCGGCATCCACGTGCTGGACGCGATCGGCAGCTTCTGCGAGCCGCTGGGCCTGCGCCAGACCGACGTGAGCTGGGACCTGGCCGTGCCGCCGTCCGCCTTCGAGTGGGCCGCGGCGCAGTGGCAGGACGATGGCCGGCCGGTACTGATGATTTCGCCCTGCTCCAGCCACGTCCGCCGCAACTGGTACGCCGACCGCTATGCGGCCGTCGCCAACCATGCCACGCAGCGCGGCTGGCAGGTGGTGCTGTGCGGTGGCCGCAGTGAACTGGAACGCAGCATGGCCGACGCGATCCAGGCCCAGCTGCACACGCCGGCACTGGACCTGGTCGGCAAGGACACGCTCAAGCAGCTGCCTGCGCTGCTGGCACGCGCCAATCTGGTGATGACACCCGATTCGGGACCGATGCATATCGCCAATGCCATGGGAGCGAAGGTGCTGGGCCTGCACGCGGCCAGCAACCCGCACCGCAGCGGCCCGTATTCGGATCGCCGCTACTGCGTGGACCGCTATGACGACGCCGCACGCAAGTATCTCGGCAAGCAGGCCGCCGACCTCAAGTGGGGCACCAAGATCGAGTTCGATGATGTGATGGAACTGATCACGGTCGAGGACGGCATCGCCGCCTTCGAACGTTACGTGACCGACCACCTCACCTGAGTCGATGGATCATCGGTAGCGCCGGGCCACGCCCGGCGGATCCATCTCACCCACGCTGGGCGTAATCCTGGTACGACTTCTCTTCCACGTAGGCAGAGCCCAGTGCCAGGTTGATCGCCTTCTTGATGCGAGCGCGCTCGTCATTGCGCAGATACACACTGCGTGCAAGGTCGATGAAGCCCTGGTCGAACGCCTGCGCCTTCTCCTTCAGGCGGATGTCGTCCTCGATGTCCCACAACTGCTCGTTGACGGCCTTGAGTTCACCGCGCAGCTTGGCGATGTCCTTGACCGCGGCCGGGTGCGCCATCCAGGTCTGCTCCAGCGCCGACAGCTCCTTGCGCACGTTGGCCAGCTTGCCCTCGTCGCTGATCCGCTCGGACTTGATCTGCAGGATCGAAATCTTGTCGAGCAGTTCGCCAAAGGACACGGGAACGAGGATTTCAGCAGTCATGGGGGAGCTCCAGCAGGTGATGCGTACATGTTAACCCGCAGCACCCCGAGGGGAGATCCATTGCCGCCCCGCAACGCGCGCGGCCAGCCGGACAACGAAAAAAGCCGCCCGGGGGGCGGCTTTCTTCTTCATCTGGCGGAGAGGGGGGGATTCGAACCCCCGAGGCGCTATAAACGCCTGCCTGATTTCGAGTCAGGTACATTCAACCACTCTGCCACCTCTCCGGGTGGTCCCCGGCGAACCGGGGACGCGCATCATACGAGGAAGTGAGGCTGCCGACAAGTCTCCGGGGCCCTGCGGCGCAATTTTCCTGCCGCCATGCCTTGCCGGATGCCGGTCACGCCGTGATGATGCCCTCTCCCCCGCGCTACCCCGCCCCGCACACCATGATCGAATTCGGACATCTCACCCATCCCGGCCTGCGCCGCGAGCTCAACGAGGACACCTATTACGGTGACAGCGAGCTGGGCGTGTGGCTGGTGGCCGATGGCATGGGCGGGCACGCCTGCGGCGAGGTCGCCAGCGCGCTGGCGCGCGAAGCCATCGTCCGCGAGATCCGCCGCGGCGCGTCGCTGGAGCAGGCCATCCGCACGGCCGACGAAGAGATCATCCGCGCTTCGCGGCGACGCAACGATACGCTGCCGATGGGCACCACCGTGGTCGCCGCGCGCGTGCAGGGCAATCGCTACGAAGTGGCCTGGGTCGGTGACAGCCGGGCCTACCTGTGGCGCGACGGCCAGCTGGCCCAGCTCAGCCAGGATCACAGCGTGGTGCAGGAACTGGTCACGCAGGGCAACCTGACCGCGGAGCAGGCGCGCGCGCATCCGCACCGCAATGTGGTCACCCAGGCGCTGGGCGTGACCGATCCGGCGCACCTGAACGTGGCCACCACCCGTGGCGAACTTCGTCCCGGCATGCAGCTGCTGCTGTGCAGCGATGGCCTGACCGAGGAAGTCGATGATCGTGGCATCGCCCGCACGCTGGCCTTCGACGACGCCAGCGCACAGGAATGCGTGGATACGCTCGTCGCCGCCGCGCTTGATGGCGGCGGCCGCGACAACATCAGCGTGATCCTGGTCCGCTGCCACTGAGCCAGCGGACCGCACGCGCACCCTGCGCCGAGGGTCTACGCGCTGGCGGGCTCTTCCACCTTCGGGCCGTCCCACAGCGCATGACCGGCCTTCTTGCGCAGGCGTTCCAGTCGCGCGGCGTGCGCTTCACGTTCCGATGCGGTGGCGACCACGCGCGGACGCGGCAGCAGCTTGGCAGCATCGAACGCCTGCAGCACCGCGCCACCCGCGCCGGCCTCGTCCTCGCCCAGACCGAAGCCGATCTCTTCCTGCCCTGACGTCAGCGCGATGTAGACATCGCCCAGGATCTGCGCATCGAGCAGGCCGCCGTGCAGTGCACGGTGCGAATTGTCCACGCCCAGCCGCTTGCACAGCGCATCCAGCGAGTTGCGCTGGCCCGGGAAACGCTCGCGCGCCATCGCCAGGGTGTCGATCACGGTGCAGCGATCGGTGATCTTCCCGTACTGCGGCCCCAGCAGGGACAACTCGTTGTCGAGGAAGCCCAGGTCGAATGCCGCGTTGTGGATGATCAGCTCGGCGCCGTCGATGAACGCCAGGAACTCATCGGCGATCTGCGCGAACTCGGGCTTGTCGGCCAGGAAGTCCAGGGTCAGGCCGGTGACCTCCTGCGCGCCCTGTTCGAACTCACAGTCCGGCTTGATGTACTGGTGATAGTTGTTGCCGGTGGGGCGACGCTTGAACAGCTCCACGCAGCCGATTTCGACGATGCGGTTGCCCTTCTTCCACTCCAGGCCGGTGGTTTCGGTATCGAGAATGATCTGACGCATGGCTTCAGTTTACCGGGCTGGCATCGCGGATCTGGATGGCGGCATTGCGCGCCAGCGTATCGACGCGTTCATTGTCCGGATCGCCGGAATGCCCCTTCACCCAGCGCCAGTCGATCTGGTGCCGCAGCGTGGCCGCATGCAGCCGCTCCCACAGCTCGCGGTTCTTCACCGGATCACCGCCGGCGGTCTTCCAGTTCTTGCGGATCCAGCCCGGCATCCATTGGGTCAGGCCCTGCCGCACATACTGGGAGTCGGTGAACAGCACGATGTTGCAGGGCTCGGTCAGCGCCTCCAGGCCGGAAATGGCCGCCATCAGTTCCATCCGGTTGTTGGTGGTATGCGCTTCGCCGCCGCTCAGTTCACGCTCGTGGTCCTTGTAGCGCAGCAACGCGGCCCAGCCGCCGGGACCGGGATTGCCGAGGCAGGATCCGTCGGTATGGATTTCGATGGTTTTCAATACAGCTCCAGAATCAGGTAGCAACGGTGCCATGCCAGCGCACCGGCAGCGGTGTCGGCCCGGGCAGGGCCAACGTACGTTTTTCGGCATGGAACAGGCAGGCCGCGCGCAGCGGGGCCCAACCCCCGCGGCCACGACTGCCGGCGCCCTGCCAGAGCGGGCCCAGGTAGCGCATGTCGTCGCAGTCCAGCCCGTGACGACCCAGCAGCTGGCGGATCCGCTGCGGCGTACGCACCGTCAGGCCATGCTGGCGCCAGTGGGTGCGGAACGGACTGAACGGATTAAGGCTGCTCAACCACAGATGGCCGCCGGGCATCAGCACCCGCTCGCACTCGTCAAGCAGCTGGTCGGCATCAGCGGCCGTCACGTGCTGCAGCACGATGGCATTGACGCTTTCGGTGGCCAGCGGCAGCGGCAGACCGCAGCACGCATCGCCGGCATAGCGGCCGCCATTGCGGTACAGGCGCAGGCCGCGCCCGCCCGGCTGCGCATCTTCCAGCCAGGCAGCGCTCGGCGCGATCCACATCCAGGGCTGTGCGGGCAGCACCGACAGCTGTGGCAACAGCAGTTGCCGCTCCAGCACGCGCAGGGCCGCCGCCGGCTCGCTGTCGAACCACGGGGCCAGGCTCGCTTGACGGGTGCTCTGCAGCGCGGGCATGGTCCAATTCTATGCGACTGACTGCCCTACCCGCATTTGCGGACAATTACATCTGGGTGCTGATCGATGATGAAGGCGCTGCCATCGTCGTCGATCCCGGTGATGCCGCGCCGGTGCTCGCGCTGGCCGAACAGGGCCTGCGCGTGGATACCATCCTGCTGACCCACCATCACGACGACCACATCGGTGGCGTGCCGGCCCTGCGTGCCCGTTTTCCCGGCGCGCGGGTGGTCGCACCGGTGGAGGAACGCATCACCACCGCCACCGAACGCGTCGGCGAAGGTGAACGCGTTCAGGCACTGGGCCGGACGTTCCACGTACTATCCGTGCCCGGGCATACCCGCAGCCACATCGCGTTTCACACTGCTGAACATCTTTTCAGCGGAGATTCGTTGTTCAGCCTGGGCTGTGGACGCCTGTTCGAAGGTACGCCGTCCCAGCTGCTGGCATCGATGCGCACGCTGGGTACCTTGCCTGCACGACTGCTGCTTTGTTGTGCCCATGAGTACACCGTGTCAAATGCCGTCTTCGCGCGGCATGTCGACCCCGCCAACGCTGCCCTGCGGCAGCGCCAAGAGGAGGCTTTGGCCATGCGCCGCGATGACCGTTCCACCCTGCCGGTAACCCTGGCCAACGAACTGGACTGCAATCCGTTCCTGCGTGTGCACACCGCGCCGATCCGCGCGGCGGTGTCGGCGCACCTGGGGCGCGACGTCGTTGACGATGTCGATGTCATGGCCGGTCTCCGGCATTGGAAAGACGGCTTCCGCGCATGATGCGCCGAAGTCTGCCGCTGGCCCTGGGCATCGCTCTGGGGCTGGCTGGAACCGCAGGCGCGCAGTCGCTGGGCGCTGGCATCGGCCAGAATCTCACCGCCGCTGCTGCGTTGCCCTTGGACGCCTCTTCGCTGCCACCTGCATCGGTGCGCAATGGCCAGGAGATCTTCTCCAGCTTCCGCGATGGCCTGGCTGAACCCACCTGCGACGCCGAGGCCACCAGCCCGCGCTGGCAGAAACAGTTCGCGCACGCCCCTTCACGCCTGGCCAACCAGGATGACGATGCACTGGTCCTGTTCGGCTATGTGGTCGAAGAACTGCGCAAGGCCAACCTGCCGACCGAATTCGCGCTGATTCCCTTCGTGGAAAGCGGCTACCGGCCCAATGCCCGCAATGGCAGCGGACCGACCGGGTTGTGGCAGTTCATCGCCACCACCGCCCGCAACCATCGCGTGCCGATGGCCAACGGCTACGACGGCCGCCTGTCGGCGGTGGATTCGACCCAGGCCGCGGTGCGCTACCTGAAAACCCTGCACGGCATGTTCGGCGGCGACTGGCGGCTGGCCACCATGGCCTACAACGCTGGCGAATATCGCGTGCTGCAGGCACTGCGCAAGGCGGGCATGAATGCGCAGAACGCCACGCCCTCAGCCCTGCCCGGCCTGTCGCCGGTCACCTATGCCTACGTCGAGAAGCTTCACGCCCTGGCCTGCGTGCTGGAAGACGTGGAAGAACAACCGGGCGTCATGGCCTCGCTGGACCGCACCGTGCCGGTGCTGAAGGATCATGCCCTGCCGGCCGGCACCAGCGTCCAGCAGTGGGCCGCCCAGCGCTCACTGGACCCGGCACGCATCGCCCGCCTGAATCCCGCCCTGGCCGCCGGTGGCCGCCCCACGGGCACCACCCGGGTGCTGGCCCCTGTCGCAGCGGCGACCGCCGACGTGGTGGACAGCAAGACGGCGCTGGCGGCCTCGGTTTCGCCCGCCTCTGCCCCCGCTGCCTCGCCAGCGCCGCAGGTTGCCCGCACCGTCGCCGCCGCCGTCGACCGTCCGCGCAGCCGTCGGCATACGGTGCGCAACGGCGAGTCGGCCTGGACCATTGCCCGTCGCTACGGCATGCCGGTCAAGGCGCTGCTGTCGCTGAATGGCCTGAGTGGCAGCAGCGTGCTCAAGCCGGGCGCGGTGCTTCGCCTGGAAGACTGACCGGCGCACAGCAGCGCCGCGCGATCCTCCTGCTACCGGGCACCCGCCCACGAAAAAGGCCCGGCAATGCCGGGCCTTTCCGTTCTGCCCGCCGTGGGCTTACAGATTCGCTTCGGTGGTCTGCACCACGAACTTCTTGCGCATCGCGTCGATGTAGGCCTTGGCTGCGGCCATGCCGTCGATCTGGCTCAACTGTTCCTTCAGCTGCTTCTGCTGCTCGGCGGTCACGTCCTTGATGTCGCCCGGATTGACCTTGTTCACCGCGAACACCAGCGCACGGCCGTTGACGTCGACCTTGCCGTAGGTCGGCTTGCCTGCGGTGGGTACCGGCGCGCTGAAGATCGCGCTGTTGATTTCCGGGGTCGGCACCGGCTGGCCACGCGGCAGGCCCGGCATCGGGCTCAGCTGCAGCTTTTCGCTGGCAGCCAGCGACTGCAGGGTGGCACCGCCCTTCAACTTGGCCAGCAGCGCTTCGGCCGCCTTGTCGCTGGCCTGGCGCTGGCGGTCGGCACGAATCGCGGCGATCACCTGCTCGCGGGCCTTCTCCAGCGGCAGCGCCTGCTCCGGCGTGTGGGCCGCGACGCGGATCACGACGCTGTGGTTGGTGGCGCCTCCCAGGGCGATCGGATCGCTGGCGGTCCCGTCCTGCACCAGGACGTCCGAGAACGCGGCGCGCAGCACGGCCGGGTCGCTGGCGATGCCGCTGGCGGTAGCGCGGGTGATCGGTCCCAGGGTCTGCAGCGGCAGCCCCACTTCCTTGGCTGCGGCAGCCAGGTCGCTCGGGCTCTTGTTGATGGCATCGACCAGACGGCCGGCCAGCTCGTTGAAACCGCGCTCACCGTCGGCCTTGAGCTGTTCGGCGGCCAGCGTATCGCGCACGTCCTCGAACGACTTGCCTTCGCCGCCGCGTACCGCGGCCACTTTGATGATGTGGTATCCGAAGTCGGTCTTGACCGGACCGATCACGTCGCCGGCCTTGGCCGCGAACAGGGCGTCTTCAAACGGCTTGACCATCGCGCCACGCTCCACCCAGCCCAGGTCACCGCCCTGGTCCTTGGAGCCTGGATCCTCGGAGTTGGCCTTGGCCAGGGCTGCGAAGTCGGCACCGGCCGCCTTTGCCTCGGCCGCCAGCTTGTTCGCCTTGGCCTCAGCACCGTCGCCGGTAATCAGGATGTGGGCGGCCTGGCGCTGCTCCGGAGAGGTGAACTTGGCCTTTTCTTCCTCGTAGCGCTTGCGCAGGGTGGCTTCGTCGGCCGGCGTCGGCGCCGGCAGGTTGGCACCGTTGACCTCGACATACTCCAGCGAAACGGTTTCGGCCTGGCGGAAATCCTTGCCATGGCTGTCGTACCACTGCTTGATCTGCGCATCGGTCACCGGGGCCGTGTCAGCCGGCACCGGCGGCAGCGCAGCCAGCTCGACATCACGGGTTTCGCCCAGCAGCTTCAACAGGCGTTCGGTCTCGGCCTGGGTGACAAAACCGGAGTTCTGCAGTCCGGCCGGAATCACCGACTGCTGCAGGCTCTCGCGCACCAGTTCCTGGAACTGGGTCGGGGTACGCGGAGGATTGCCGCCGGCCAGCGCCAGGCGGTAGCTGTTCTCGTTGAACTTGCCATCCGGCCCCTGGAACGCCGGCATGGACGTGATGTACTCGCGCACGGCGCCATCGCCAATCACCACACCTGCCTGCTCGCCGACCAGGCGCACAACCTGCTCGTCGATCAGCTGATCCAGGACCGCCAGCTTGTTCTCGGTGCTTTCGAACGCGCGCGGGTCGAAGTTCTCGCCCTGCTGCTGGCGCTCACGCATGCGCTCCTGCTCGAAACGGGTGCGGAAATCCTGCGCGCTGATCTCATGGTGCTGCCACAGCATGCGTACCGGCCACCACGACGGCGCGGAACGCCACCAGGTCGGCGGTGCGGAAACCTTGGCCACGTTCTGTGCGCCAACGCCACCCAGGTAGCTGTTGTCGATCACGAACAGGAACGGAATCATCAGCAGCCCCAGGATCACGGTGACGATCCAGCCTGAGGTCTTGTCGCGGAGTTTCTGCAGCATGGTGAGGAATCACAAGGCCTGATTGGCGAGCCCGGCAGTGTAACCCGCTTCGTCGCAGGGACCAAAAACGCCAAGGGCGACATGCGCGCAAAGAAAAAGCCCCCGGCATTCGCCGAGGGCTTTTGAAAGTTGGCGGAGCGGACGGGACTCGAACCCGCGACCTCCGGCGTGACAGGCCAGCATTCTAACCAGCTGAACTACCGCTCCGCGCTTGAAACTTTGCAGGCGCCCAGTATATCCGAAGACACCCTGGAAACCCAGCCCGATGAACACTTTTTTCAAAGTTTTTTCACGGGGACTTAAGAACTTCGCAATGGCGGAGCGGACGGGACTCGAACCCGCGACCTCCGGCGTGACAGGCCAGCATTCTAACCAGCTGAACTACCGCTCCGTGCTTGCGACAACCCTTCTGCCTTCGTCCCGGACAGGCCGGGGAGAAGACAAGGCCCCCAGCTTTGGGCCGGGGGCCTCGATGTAATGGCGGAGCGGACGGGACTCGAACCCGCGACCTCCGGCGTGACAGGCCAGCATTCTAACCAGCTGAACTACCGCTCCGCGTTGTACTGCTTGTGTTCTCTTCCCGATCAGGATCAGGGAGAAAACAAAGCCTCCAGCTTTTGGCCGGAGGCCTCGTTGAAGTGGCGGAGCGGACGGGACTCGAACCCGCGACCTCCGGCGTGACAGGCCAGCATTCTAACCAGCTGAACTACCGCTCCACACTCAAACTTTTACCGCGGTGCTGTGGTGGGTGCTGAGGGTTTCGAACCCCCGACCCTCTCCGTGTAAAGGAGACGCTCTACCGCTGAGCTAAGCACCCCAGCGAGCCGCTTAGTTTACAGCATCCTTAAGGGCCTTGCCAGCCTTGAAGGACGGATTCTTCGAAGCAGCGATCTTGATGGTGTCGCCGGTCTTCGGGTTGCGGCCGGTGCGGGCTGCACGGTCGCGGACCTGGAAGGTACCGAAGCCAACCAGGGTGACCGCATCGCCGTCCTTCAGCGCCTTGGTGATGGCAGCAACGACGGCATCGACAGCGCGGCTGGACTCGGCCTTGGTCAGGTCGGCAGCTTCAGCAACGGCGTCGATCAATTCGGTCTTGTTCATTCTCTACAACTCCTTTGGCGGTGGGTTCCGCGGATTCGACAGGGAAGCAACCGCACGCCATCTGCGCGCGATCGCCATGTGGAAACGGTTCGCCGATTCAGAGATCGCCAACAGCGATCACTCATTTGCGAGTGCTGCTTTTATACCAGTGGCCCTACCCCCACGCAAGCTGGAAAGCCAGCAACGACGCGGGTTTCAGGCCATTCGGCAACGCGCGTCAGTGCTTGACGCGCGCGTTTCCACTCGGTTTCGCCTTGCTACGTACCGTGACGCGCTGCGCACTCTTGCGCGCCTTCTTCGGTGCCAGCGGACGCTCCAATGCCAGATCAAGCACTTCTTCGATGTACTTCACCGGCACGATCTTCAGATCACGGGTGACGTTGGCCGGGATGTCGGCCAGATCCTTGCGGTTCTCTTCGGGAATGATGACCGTGCGGATACCGCCACGCAGTGCAGCCAGCAGCTTCTCCTTCAGTCCACCGATGGCGGTGACCCGCCCACGCAGCGTGATTTCGCCGGTCATCGCCACATCGGCACGCACCGGCACCCTGGTCAGCATCGAGACCAGGGACGTCACCATCGCCGCGCCGGCGCTCGGGCCGTCCTTCGGCGTGGCACCGTCCGGAACGTGCAGGTGCACGTCGTGCTTCTGCAGGAAGTCGCTGTCGATGCCGAAACGATCGGCGCGCGAACGCACGACCGACAGCGCCGCCGAAGCCGATTCCTTCATCACGTTGCCGAGCTGGCCGGTCAGGATCAACTGGCCCTTGCCCGGTACCAGCGTCGATTCGATCTGCAGCAGGTCGCCACCGACTTCGGTCCAGGCCAGGCCGGTGACCAGGCCGATCTCGTTTTCTTCCTCGGCGCGACCAAAATCGAAGCGGCGCACGCCCAGGTACTTGTCCAGGTTCTTGCCGGTCACCGTGACCAGCGCCTTGGCCTTCTTCGCGCCCTTCCTGGCCTTCACCGGCTGCGGGCCTGCCAGCGCGATCTCCTTCACCACCTTGCGGCAGATCTTGGCGATCTCGCGTTCCAGATTGCGAACGCCCGACTCGCGGGTGTAGTAGCGCACGATGTCCTGGATCGCATCGCTGCCGATTTCCAGTTCCTCCGGCTTCAGGCCATTGGCCTTGATCTGCTTGGGCACCAGGTAGCGGGTCGCGATGTTGAGCTTCTCATCCTCGGTGTAACCGGGGATGCGGATCACTTCCATGCGGTCCAGCAGCGGGCCCGGAATGTTGAGCGAGTTCGAGGTGGCCACGAACATCACTTCCGACAGATCCAGGTCCACTTCCAGGTAGTGATCGTTGAATGCGTTGTTCTGCTCCGGATCGAGCACTTCCAGCAGCGCCGAGGAGGGATCACCACGGAAGTCCATCGACATCTTGTCGATCTCGTCGAGCACGAACAGCGGGTTCTTGCTGCCGACCTTGTTGAGGTTCTGCACGATGCGGCCCGGCATGGAGCCGACGTAGGTGCGACGGTGGCCACGGATCTCGGCCTCATCACGCACGCCGCCCAGCGACATGCGCACGAACTTGCGGTTGGTGGCCTTGGCGATGGACTGGCCGAGCGAGGTCTTGCCCACGCCCGGGGGCCCGACCAGGCACAGGATCGGGCCCTTCATCTGCTTCACCCGCGACTGCACCGCCAGGTATTCAAGGATGCGCTCCTTGACCTTCTCCAGGCCGTAATGGTCGGCATCGAGCGTGTCCTGCGCAGCCTTCAGGTCCTTGCGCACCTTCGTGCGCTTCTTCCACGGCACGCCCAGCAGCCACTCCAGGTAATTGCGCACGACCGCCGCCTCAGCGGACATCGGCGACATCTGCTTGAGCTTGTTCAGTTCATTGCGCGCCTTGGCTTCCACGGCCTTCGGCATGCCCGCTTCGGCGATCTTGCGGGCCAGCTCTTCCAGCTCGCCCGGCGCGTCGTCGAGGTCACCCAGTTCCTTCTGGATGGCCTTCATCTGTTCGTTGAGGTAGTACTCGCGCTGGCTCTTCTCCATCTGCGACTTCACACGGCCGCGGATGCGCTTTTCCATCTGCTGCACGTCGATCTCGCCGTCGACCAGGCCGACCAGCATCTCCAGGCGCTCGCCGACGGCCAGCGTTTCCAGCAGGCGCTGCTTGTCGGCCAGGCGCACGCTGATATGGGCGGCGATGGTGTCGGCCAGGCGCGCAGGCTCGTCGATCCCGGCCAGGGTCTGCAGCAGCTCCGGCGGCAGCTTGCGGTTGGTTTTCACGTACTGCTCGAACAGCGACATCAGCGAGCGGGCGATCGCCTCGATCTCGCGCGGCTCGCGCTCGTCCGCAGCGTCGATCTCCACGGCCTGGCCGTGCAGCGAACCGTTGCGTTCGTCGACATGGGTCACCTGCACGCGCGAGAGGCCTTCGACCAGCACCTTGATCGTGCCATCGGGCAGCTTCAGCAGCTGCAGCACCTGCGCCAGCGTACCGACCTGGTAGAGATCGGCCGCATGCGGGTCGTCGGTCTCGGCGGACTTCTGCGCGAGCAGCAGGATGCGCTTGTCTGCCTCCATTGCCTGTTCGAGCGCGTGCATGGACTTGTCACGGCCGACGAACAGCGGGATGACCATGTGCGGGAACACCACTACGTCGCGCAGCGGCAGGACCGGCAGGTCGAGGGTTTCACTTGGGGAACGGGCCATGGGGGCTCCAGGGAAGGGGAAAACCGCCTCCGGGAGGACATCTTCCGGAGACAAAAAAAGCCGATGGCCCCGTTATGGGGCCATCGGCTTTTAGATGCAAGGCATTCCTTTAAAATTCTTTCCAATCAACAACTTGGAAGAATCACTCGGCGCCTGCGGCCTTCTGTTCAGGGGCCGCCGGGGTCTGGTAGATCAGGTACGGCTCGGACTTGTGCTCGATCACCGATTCGTCCACCACCACCTTGCTGACGTTTTCCTGCGAAGGCAGGTCGTACATGGTGTCCAGCAGCACCGATTCGACGATGGTGCGCAGGCCACGGGCGCCGGTCTTGCGCTTGAGCGCCTTGCGGGCGATGGCCGACAGGGCGTCCGGACGGAACTCCAGTTCGACGTTCTCCATCTCGAACAGCTTCTTGAACTGCTTGGTGATGGCGTTCTTCGGTTCGGTCAGGATCTTGATCAGGGCCGGCTCGTCCAGCTCCTCCAGGGTCGCCACCACCGGCAGGCGGCCGACGAACTCGGGAATCAGGCCGAACTTGATCAGATCTTCCGGCTCGACTTCCGCCAGCAGCTTGCCCACTTCCTGCTTGCGCTCGGCACTCTTCACCTTGGCGCCGAAGCCGATGCTGCCCACGTCGGTGGAACGGGCCTGGATCACCTTGTCCAGGCCGGCGAACGCGCCGCCGCAGATGAACAGGATGTTCTTGGTGTCCACCTGCAGGAACTCCTGCTGCGGATGCTTGCGACCGCCCTGCGGCGGCACGCTGGCCACGGTACCTTCGATCAGCTTCAGCAGGGCCTGCTGTACGCCTTCGCCGGACACGTCGCGGGTGATCGACGGGTTCTCGCTCTTGCGCGAGATCTTGTCGATCTCATCGATGTAGACGATGCCCTGCTGCGCCTTCTCGACGTCGTAGTCGCACTTCTGCAGCAGCTTCTGGATGATGTTCTCCACGTCCTCGCCCACGTAACCGGCTTCGGTCAGCGTGGTGGCGTCGGCCATGGTGAACGGCACGTTGAGCAGGCGGGCCAGGGTTTCGGCCAGCAGGGTCTTGCCCGAACCGGTCGGACCGACCAGCAGGATGTTCGACTTCGCCAGCTCGACGTCGTCGTTCTTCTGCCGGCTCTCGATGCGCTTGTAATGGTTGTATACGGCCACGGCCAAGGTGCGCTTGGCACGGTTCTGGCCGATCACGTACTGGTCGAGGACCTCGAGGATCTCGCGCGGCTTCGGCAGCGAGCTGCGCGCCGACTGCGCCTTCTCCTCAAGTTCTTCGCGGATGATGTCGTTGCACAGCTCCACGCATTCATCGCAGATGAACACGCTCGGACCCGCAATCAGCTTGCGCACTTCATGCTGGCTCTTGCCGCAGAAAGAGCAGTAGAGGATCTTGCCGGTGTCCGTGGAACGACCTTGGCGGTCTTCGCTCATGCTTCGCTTACCCAGTTACCCCACCCGCTGAACGGGGGTTCGATTCGAGAATAGCACAGGGCCGGAGGGACACCAGTCCCGCCCGACCCTGCAGGAACGAGGCCTGCCTGGCCCCGTGAAGGCGGCTCAACCCGCCTGGACCGACTCATCCGGGCGACGCTCCAGGACCTGGTCGACCAGGCCGTAGGCCTGCGCTTCGACCGCACTCTTGAAGTTGTCGCGCTCGGTATCGCGAGCGATCGTTTCCAGCGACTGGCCGGTGTGGCGGGCCAGGATCTCATTCAGGCGCGAACGCAGCGTCAGGATCTCGCGCGCGTGGATGTCGATGTCCGTCGCCTGGCCCTGATAACCCCCCAGCGGCTGGTGGATCATCACGCGCGAATTGGGCAGCGCATAGCGCTTGCCGGCTTCACCTGCAGCCAGCAGGAGGGCACCCATCGAGGCCGCCTGGCCGATGCAGGTGGTGCTCACATTCGGCTTGATGTACTGCATGGTGTCGTAGATCGCCATACCGGCGGTGACCACGCCACCCGGCGAGTTGATGTAGATGTTGATGTCCTTCTCCGGGTTCTCCGATTCCAGGAACAGCAACTGCGCCACCACCACGTTGGCCATGTGATCGTCGATCGGGCCCACGAGGAAGATCAGGCGCTCCTTCAACAGGCGCGAATAGATGTCGTAGGCACGCTCGCCGCGGCTGGTCTGCTCGACCACCATCGGAACCAGGTTCAGGGCTTTGGTTCGGTTGTCCATTACGTGAGGTACCTATCTTGGGGGGAAACAACCCCGCGCCGGCAGGGGCGCGGGGCATACGGTGATCCGCCCGGACTTACTGGCGGATCGCGTCCTGGAACGACAGCTTCTCTTCGGTGTGCTGGGCGCGCTCGGCGATCCAGTCGATCACCTGCTCTTCCATCACACGGTTCTGCAGACCAGACATCAGCTGGGGGTCGTTGCGGTACATCTCAATGACCTGCTCCGGCTCTTCGTAGGTCGAGGCGATCAGACGCAGCGTTTCGTTCAGGCGCTTGGGCTCCAGTCGCAGATCGTTGGTGCGCGCCACTTCGCCGACCAGCAGGCCGACCAGCACGCGCTTGGCGGCGGCGTCCTTGAAACCTTCGTGGGCATCGGCCGGGATCTCGCCCGGGTTGCGGCCGCTGCGGCGGATCTGCTCGACCTGCTGGGCCAGCATCGCGCGGGCTTCGTTCTCGACCAGGCGCGGCGGCATTTCCACCGAGGAATAGGCGGCGATCAGCTGCTCGCCCACTTCACGGCGCAGGCGGTTCATCAGCGCGCCCTTGAGCTCGCGCTCCAGGTTGGCGCGGATGTCGCTGCGGAACTGCTCGACATCACCGCCCTTCACGCCGAAGCTCTTGATGAAGGCCTCATCGACCGCCGGCACCACCGGCTCGGACACTTCGGCAACCTTGACGGTGACCTGCACGGTCTTGCCGGCCAGCACCGGCACGCGCCAGTCGGCCGGGAAATCGACGTCCAGCGTCTTTTCCTCGCCCTTGGCCAGGCCGACCAGGCCCTTTTCGATGGTCTCGAACATCATGCCCTGGCCGAGCACGATCGAACCCTTCTCGGTGCCTTCGGCCGGCAGGCGCTCTTCGCCGGCCTGCGACCAGGTTTCGACCGCAACCAGGTCGCCATCCTGCGCGCCACGCGCAACCGGTGCCCAGGTGCGGCGCTGGTTCTGCAGGTTCTCGATCATCTGGTCGATGTCGGCGTCGGTGATCTCGGCGGTGTGGCGCACCACGGTCAGCTTGCTGACGTCGATGTCACCGAAGTCCGGCACCACTTCCACGGTGGCCACGAAGGAGAACTCACCCTCGTCGCCCTTGTCGATGCGCGGGCTGCCGACGATGCGCAGATCGTGCTCACGCACGGCCGCGTCGAAGGTTTCGCGCAGCAGGCCGTCCAGCGCCTCGCCACGGACCTGCGCGCCGAAGCGCTGCTCGATCACCTTGGCCGGCACCTTGCCCGGACGGAAACCCTTGATGCGGGTGGTACGGGCGATTTCGCCCAGGCGGCCGTTGATGTGGCTCTGCAGACGGTCTTCCGGCAGCGAGAAGCTCAGGCGGCGTTCCAGGTTGCCGATGGATTCGATCGAAGCTTGCATGTTGACTCCTGCCACCGGTGGCGCTCTGGCCTCCGGCTCGATGATGGATGAAACGGTTGTAAGGTGACGGCGTCCGGGACGCGCCTGCTTGCCGCAGCCCTTTAGTTTCGCCCAATTCGGCGTGCACTGCCAGCGCAGGCCGGGCAAGCGCCTCGGGAACGCCCGGCGGGGGGCGGAGGCAGGCCGGCACTGGTGCGAAAGGGGGGACTCGAACCCCCACGCCTTGCGGCACTGGAACCTAAATCCAGGGCGTCTACCAATTCCGCCACTTTCGCGTGGCCGGCACAGGCCGTCATTGTCGCAGGCGGGTGCACAAAGCGGAAGGCGTGACAAACCTGAATACGTAGTCCAGGCACCCACGCGCAGGCGCCGGCACGTGCGCGTAGACTCGTGCCGTTGCCACCACCCGGTCTGCCCCGATGGAACGCACCCCACTCCGCACGCCCCTGCAGGCCCGGATGCCCGGCTGGTCCACACTCGTCTGGCTGCTCGGTCTTGCAGTCGCGCTGCACTTCCTGTGGGTCACCGCACAGCGCTACGGGCAGGTCAGCGCCGAGGCCTATGGCATGTTCTGGGAGCGTCGCAACTGGCTGTGGCTGCATGTCGCCGGCGGCAGCCTGGCCATGCTGGCTGGCGCCACGCAGTTCATCGGTCCCCTGCGGCGACACCGTCCCCGGCTGCATCGCTGGCTGGGACGGATCTACCTGGCCGGCATCCTGCTGGGGAGTGCCGCTGTCGCCGGCCTGATCGCCACCACCCAGGGCTGGCTGGCACTGAAAATGGCGTTCGCTGCGACCGGCCTGGCGTGGTTGGTCACATCATTCTGCGGCTATCGCAGCATCCGGCGTGGCGACGTCGAGCAGCACCGGCGATGGATGCTGCGCAGCTACCTGGTGACGCTGTCACCCGCGGCGTTCCGCCTGGCGCTGCTGGTGCCTGCGCTCATGCAGCTGGCATCGCCTCTGGTGATGGTGCCGAGCCTGCTGGTACTGAGCTGGGCCCTGCCGCTGCTGGTGCATGAAGCAGGAAGGCGCCTGGTGTCCATCGGCACACTCGCAGAGCCGTCCGGCAGCCGCTGAACACCCAAGAAAAAAGCCACTTGGAGGACCAAGTGGCTTTCGTCTGGTGGGCTGTCAAGGATTCGAACCTTGGACCTATTGATTAAGAGTCAACTGCTCTACCAACTGAGCTAACAGCCCGAAATCGGGGCGCGAATTATGACCTGATGCGCACACGGGGTGCAAGCTTTTTTTCAACATCGTTGATCGATGCATGCGTGCCACGACCCAAGGTGCTTCGCATGCCCTTTGCGCGGCCTGCAGGCAAGAAAAAAGCCACCTGGGGTACCAGGTGGCTTCTGTCTTGGTGGGCCGTCAAGGATTCGAACCTTGGACCTATTGATTAAGAGTCAACTGCTCTACCAACTGAGCTAACGGCCCGTGAAACTCAGACGCACATTATAGCGTGCATTCTGTTTATTGCAACACCGTGTCGGCTGTGCCGATGCGGTTGAATCAGTGGGGTGGCTGAGGGGATTCGAACCCCCGACCACCGGAATCACAATCCGGTACTCTAACCAACTGAGCTACAGCCACCACTGAAACATTCGCTTCATCGCCAATGCTGCTGGCGCTGGAGCTTTGAAGCCTTGCCTGGAGACCGTCACCGAAGTTCGGGCCGCCGAAGCGAGTCCGATATTCTGGTGGAGTCCTCACGCTTTTGCAAGCCTTTCTTCACATCCGCCGATGCGGTCCCGGTGCCTCGCCAATGGCGCGCCCGACAGGAATCGAACCTGTAACCGCCGGCTTAGAAGGCCGGTGCTCTATCCAGTTGAGCTACGGGCGCCCGAACCGGAACGGCGTCCAATCCGACGTGGCGTGGGATTGGTCGGGGTAGAGGGATTCGAACCCCCGACATCCTGCTCCCAAAGCAGGCGCGCTACCAGACTGCGCTATACCCCGGTCTTGCAATCCCCTCGAGCCGGGCCCGGGGAGTTGGTCATTGTCGCCAAGCACGCGGCGAACTGTCAACGCAGCGATCTGTCCCGGGCGCGCGGTCACGGCAGTGGCAGTGGCCATCGGCTATGCTCGACATCGTCGGCCGGATGGCCTTCCTGATCCCTCATTCGCACGGAGAACGCGCATGCGCAGCGGCAACCCGGCTCTTTCCGAGTCGACTTTCCTCGACCTCGCCAACGGCTCGGTGGTGACCCGCCCCGACCAGGCGATGACCCTCAACGGCACCGTCAACAAGACCGGCATCCTGTTGCTGCTGACCGTGCTGACCGCAGCCTTCGCCTGGAACCAGACCGTGGCCTTCGGCCAGGTGCTGCCGGCCGCCAAGCTGTATGCCATGGGCGGCGCGATCGGCGGCCTGGTGCTGGCGCTGGTCACCGTGTTCAAGAAGCAATGGTCGCCGGTCACCGCACCGCTGTACGCGCTGGTGGAAGGCCTGTTCCTCGGCGCCATTTCCGCCGTGTTCGAGCTGCGGTTCCCGGGCATCGTATTCCAGGCCGTGCTGCTGACCTTCGGCACGCTGGCTGCCCTGCTGGTGGCCTACCGCACCGGCGTCATCAAGGCCACCGAGAATTTCAAGCTCGGCGTGGTCGCCGCCACCGGTGGCATCGCCCTGCTCTACCTGGCGTCGTTCGTGCTGTCGTTCTTCAACATCGAAGTCCCGCTGATCCACTCCTCCAGCGGCTGGGGCATCGCCTTCAGCCTGTTCGTGGTCGTGGTCGCCGCGCTGAACCTGGTGCTGGATTTCGATTTCATTGAGAGCGGTGTGGCCCAGCGCGCGCCCAAGTACATGGAGTGGTATGGCGCATTCGGCCTGATGGTGACCCTGGTCTGGCTGTACGTCGAGTTCCTCCGCCTGCTGTCAAAGATCCAGCAGCGCTGATTCCGGTCAGGCTGAAAACGACAAAGGGCGCCTCCGTGGCGCCCTTTCTGTTCCCCTCCCCCTTTCGACCCCGCCATGCCTGCCCTCTTCCACAGCTATCGCCCCGCTGACGGCCATCGCCTGCCGCATGACCCGTTCAACGCCATCATCGGCCCCCGCCCGATCGGCTGGATTTCCAGCTGCGCTGCCGACGGCGCGTTGAACCTGGCGCCCTACAGCTTCTTCAACGCCTTCAACTACACGCCGCCGATCATTGGTTTCTCCAGCCAGGGCCGCAAGGACTCGCTGCACAACATCGAAGCGACGGGCGAGTTCGTCTGGAACCTGGCCACTTTCGACCTGGCCGAAGCCATGAATGAGAGCTGCCGGGCGGTCGCGCCGGACGTCGACGAGTTCACGCTGGCCGGCTTGACGCCGTTGGCTTCCGGGCAGGTCAAGCCGCCGCGTGTTGCAGAAAGCCCGGTCAGCATGGAATGCCGCTGCACCCAGATCGTCCGCCTGCGCGATGCCGCCGGACAGGACACCAACGGCTGGCTGGTGCTCGGCGAGGTGGTCGCCGTACATATCGAGGCACGACTGCTGGTCGATGGCATCTACGACACTGCAGCCGCCGACCCGATCCTGCGCGGCGGTGGACCGGCCGACTATTTCCGCGTCAGTGCCGAGCAGCGTTTCCGCATGTTCCGGCCGGCCTGAATCTCAGCCGGCAACCGGGCGCGCCAACAGGGCCGGCAGCGACGAGGCGAGCAGCGCGATGCCCGACAGCGTCAGCAGGCTCAATACGATCTGGCGGAACCGCGCCTCGCTGATGCCGATGTAGACCCGCGCCCCCAGCAGCGCCGGAACCAGCATGGCCGGGGCGACGACAGCGAAGTACGGCAACATCTGCCGGGTAACCAGGCCACTGCCGACGTAGGTGGCCATGGTGACCGACAGCATCGCCAGGTTGAAGTTCTGGATGACCGCGCGCTGCTCCTCCTTGCCGAAACCACGCAGCGTGCTCCACAACGTGGGCACGGGACCTGCGAAGCCGCCGATGCCGCTGAGCACGCCACCGGCCATGCCCGCCACGGTGTCGCCGATGCGCCCGCCCGTGGTGATCGGCGGCAGCGAACGGGCCATCAGCATCACCGGGCACCACAGTGCCAGGAAGCCTCCCAGCAGGGCCTTGAACCAGTCCATGTCCAGCTGCGGCAATACCATCACGCCCAGCGGAATGCCCGCCAGGCCGCCGAAGACGAAGGGCAGCAGCAGACGCAGATTGAATCCGCGCCGCACGGTGAACACCGCCACCAGCTGACCCACCAGCGCGCCGAACACCGACAGCGTCGCCGCCAGGCGTGGCTCCAGCCCCCACGCCCAGAACGACATGGCGACCATTCCGAACGCAAAGCCGGACAGTCCCTGCACGAATCCCGCCACGATCGCTCCAAGTGCGACCAGCAGATACACCGAATCCATCATCACCTCGCTACGACCCCATGGCTACGCTGCCACGCCGGCCTGGGCAGCGTAGTGCGTGGCAAGGTGCTCGACCAGCGTGCGCACTTTCGGTGCCGCCACACCACATGAGCTGCGCAGAGCATGCGCAGGCACCCAAACGCAACGGGGCGCCCGAAGGCGCCCCGCTGGAAATCCAGACAAGGTCCCGCCACCGCTTACAGGCGCGTGGCGATGGCCTTGGCGAAGCTCATGGTGGTGCCGGTGCCGCCCAGGTCGCCGGTCAGCGAGTCCTTGGCTTCCATGGTCGCCACGATGGCCTTGCGCAGGCGCTCGGCATTCTGCGGCTGGCCGATGTGATCCAGCATCTGTGCCGCCGCCAGCAGCAGCGCGCAGGGATTGGCCTTGCCCTGGCCCGCGATGTCCGGCGCGGTGCCGTGCACGGCTTCGAAGATCGCCGCGTCCTTGCCGATGTTGGCACCCGGGGCCAGGCCCAGGCCGCCGACCAGGCCGGCGCAGAGATCGGAAATGATGTCGCCGAACAGGTTGGTGGTGACGATCACATCGAACTGTTCCGGGCGCATCACCAGCTGCATGCAGGTGTTGTCGACGATCATTTCCTGGAACTCGATGTCCGGATACTGCGCGGCCACTTCACGGGCGACGTTCAGGAACAGGCCCGAGGTCGACTTGATGATGTTGGCCTTGTGCACGGCGGTGACCTTCTTGCGGCCGACGCTGCGGGCCAGTTCGAAGGCGTAGCGCACGATGCGCTCCGAGCCCTTGCGGGTGATGCGGGTGCCGGAGAAGGCAGTCTCGCCGTCGGCCGACACTTCCTGGCCTTCAGCCAGGTAGGCGCCTTCGGTGTTCTCACGCACGGTGATCAGGTCGACGTTGTCGAAACGCGACTTGGTGTTCGGGAAGGTGTGGGCCGGACGCACGTTGGCGTACAGGTCGAAATGGCGGCGCAGGCTGACATTGATCGAGGTGAAGCCACCGCCGACCGGCGTGGTCAGCGGGCTCTTCAGGGCAACCTTGTTGCGCGCGATCGAGTCCAGGGTGACCGCCGGCATCAGGTCGCCGTGCTTCTCCAGCGCCGCCAGGCCGGCGTCGGCCTCTTCATACTCCAGGCCGGCATTGAGCTGGTCGAGCACGTACAGGGTGGCGTCCATGATCTCCGGGCCGATGCCGTCGCCGCGGATGACCGTAATTTTCTGCGTCATTGATCGATGTTCCGAACAGGGGGAAAAAACGCCGTCCGGACGTGCCCGGAAACGCCGGCGCAAAGGAAGTTTCACCGGCAATTATGCCTGAGCCGGGGCCGAGGTCCCAAATAGACCATGGTCCCAGTCCCCGGCTCAGGCAGAATTGCCCGCGTATTCCGGTAGCGCCGGGCCATGCCCGGCGGGTGGGCGTCCGGTCATTAGCCGGGCATGGCCCGGCGTTAGCCTCAGTGCTCGTGGGCTTCCGGGGCGGCGGCACCGCCTTCGAGCTGGTCGAGGAAATCGACCGCGCGGCGCAGGTGCGGGATCACGATCGAGCCGCCGACCACCAGGCCGACCGAGAAGGTCTCGAAGAACTCCTCGCGGGTCACCCCGGCCTCCTTGCACTGGGCCACGTGGTAGCTGATGCAGTCGTCGCAGCGCAGCACCATCGAGGCCACCAGCCCCAGCAGCTCCTTGGTCTTCACATCAAGCGCGCCGGCCTGGTAGGTCTGCGTATCCAGCGCGAAGAACCGGCGCACCACCTGGTTCGGCTCGCCCAGAATGCGCTCGTTCATGCGCTTGCGGAACGCGGTGAACTCAGCGATGCGGTCCTTGCTGCCGTCGTCGGCCGCGCTCATGCCTGGCCCTGCCCGGCCAGCAGCGGCTCAAGCTTGCCTTCACGGTGCAGCGCCATCATGTCGTCATAGCCACCGACATGGACGTCGCCGACGAAGATCTGCGGCACGCTGGTGCGGCGGGTCAGCGCCATCATCTTCTCGCGTTCGGCCGGGTCCAGGTCGATGCGGACCTCGGTCCACTGCTGGCCCTTGCTCTTGAGGAAGTTCTTGGCGGCCACGCAGTACGGGCAGACGGCAGTGGAATAGATGGTGATGGCGGGGGCACCGCCGGCGGTCTGGGCTGTCACGGGAAACTCCACGATGGATCGACGGTCTACATATGGTACCGGTGCGCTGGAATTTCCACGCTACCACCGCAACACTGTGGATTAACGAATGGTTGCCCCCTGCCCTGCCACGCTTGGCGCGCCCCGCCCGAGGACCTCCCGCTTGCGAGCCCTGCTGCTTTCGACCGCCGTCACCTTCGCCCTGGCCATGCCGCTGGCCCAGGCCCAGGAGAAGCTGCCCGACATCGGCTCCTCGGCCGGCGAGCTGCTGACCCCGGCCCGCCAGGCCGAGTACGGCGCGATGATGCTGCGCGAGCTGCGCAACTATGGCTACCTGCTGGACGATCCGCTGGTCAATGACTGGCTGCAGACCATGGGCACCCGCCTGGGGTCCAACAGCGACCAGCCGCGCCAGCCCTACACCTTCTTCGTGATGAAGGACCGCCAGATCAACGCCTTCGCGACCCTGGGCGGCTACATCGGGGTCAACGCCGGGCTGGTGCTGACGGCCGAACGCGAAGACGAGGTTGCCGCGGTGCTGTCACACGAAATCGCCCACGTCACCCAGCAGCACGTGCTGCGCGGGGTCGAGCGCGCCCAGCGCGACCAGATCCCGATCCTGCTGGGCATGCTGGCGGCGGTGGTGGCGGCACAGGCCAGCAACAGCACCTCTTCAGGCAATGCGACCATGGCCGCGATCAGCTCGGGCATGGGCCTGATGCAGCAGCGGCAGATCAACTACACCCGCTCCAACGAATCGGAAGCCGATCGGCTGGGCATACGCACCCTGTCACGCAGCGGTTACGACGTGGACGCGATGGCCGGCTTCTTCGAGCGGATGTCGACGGCCATGCGCGGCAACGAGGGCGGCTACAGCGTGCCGGAGTTCCTGCGCACGCACCCGGTCAACATCACCCGCATCAGCGAAGCGAAGGCCCGCGCCGAGCAGATGAAGAAGGACACGGTGCTGCTGACCACCACCACGCCCAGCGGCGAGCGCAGGGAACGGGTGGACCCGGCCGACCCGACCCTGTCCGAACCGCTGCTGCGCGGCAGCAACCCGCTGCTGCCAAGCAGTGTGCTGCGGGTGCCGGTTGGCCAGCTCAGCCGGGGCCCCAGCGGCGACTTCGACTGGGCACGTGAACGGTTGCGGGTGCTCAGTGCCGACTCCACCGGCGAGGTGGAGCGTGAATACGCCGATCTGGGCAAACGCCAGAAGAGCGGATTGAACGATGCCCAGCGCTACGGCCAGGCCCTGGCGGTGATGCGGGGGGGACGCAGCGGTGCCGGCGAGGCGCGGCAGACCCTGAACGGCCTGCTGCAGGCCCATCCGGACAGCCTGTGGGTAGCCCTTGCCCTGGCCGAGGCCGAATCGCGCTCGGGCCAGGCCACGCAGGCCAATGCCCGTTTCGAGCAGCTGCTGCGCGAGCATCCCAACAGCCGGCCCGTCGCGCTGACCTACGCCGAGATCCTCAACGAACAGGGCAACCGCGAGGCGGGGCAGCGCGCGCAGGCCATGCTGCGGCCGCTGCTGTCGCAAAGTGGTAACGATCCGGTGTTCCAGCAGCGCTACGCCCGTGCCAGCGAGCTGGCCGGGGACAGCGTCCGTGCCAGCGAGGCCTACGCCGAGGCCGCCTTCCTCAGCGGCCGGCCGGAGCAGGCGCTGATGCAGCTGCAGGCACTCAAGCGCAATCCCGCGCTGGACTACGTGGGACGGGCCCGGGTCGACGCGCGCATCGAATCGATCACCCCGACCGTGTTGGAACTGCGCCGGCAGGGCGTGCAGGACCCCGACCTGGACCGCCGCTGAGCGCTGCATGACCGGTCCGTGGCAATCGGGAGCGGTTCCGGCCCGATGGTCACAAAAATGTCATCAAACCGTAGTCTACTGGCACCCGTCCAGTAACCGAGCCCTACGGTGCCCTCGTGCAGAAACGTATCCTGATCGTCGATGACGAGCCCGCGATCCGCGAAATGGTCGCCTTCGCCCTGCGCAAGGGTGACTACGAGCCGGTTCACGCCGGTGATGCCCGCGAAGCCCAGACCGCGATCGCTGACCGTGTTCCCGACCTGATCCTGCTGGACTGGATGCTGCCCGGCACCAGCGGCCTGGACCTGGCGCGCCGCTGGCGCAAGGAGACGCTGACCCGCGAGGTGCCCATCATCATGCTGACCGCGCGTGGCGAGGAGAACGACCGTGTCGGCGGCCTGGAAGCCGGCGTCGACGATTACGTGGTCAAGCCGTTCTCGGCCCGGGAGCTGCTGGCCCGCATCCGTGCGGTCATGCGCCGCGCCCGCGAAGACGACGAGGACGGCAGCGTGGCAGTCGGTCCGATCCGCATCGACGGTGCCGCGCATCGCGTGTTCGCCAACGAACAGCCGGTGCCGATCGGCCCGACCGAGTACCGCCTGCTGCACTTCTTCATGACCCACCCCGAGCGGGTGTACACCCGCGCCCAGCTGCTGGACCACGTGTGGGGCGGCAGCGTGTACGTGGAGGAGCGCACCATCGACGTGCACATCCGCCGCCTGCGCAAGACGCTGGAACCGTTCAATGCCGAGAACATGGTGCAGACCGTGCGCGGCGCGGGTTACCGCTTCTCGACCGCCACCTGAGTCCCGTCGTGGGGGCCTACGGCCCCCCACCGGGGCGCGGGCGGCCACAAAGGAATAACACAAGGGTCATTAGACATAAACACCCCCCCACCAAGACCAGC